>JAHFPO010000142.1 GCA_023266695.1 Hyphomicrobiales bacterium
ATCCAATCACCGGAAACATCGGATTGCGGGAAGTGTTCGAGACATTCATCAATTTGAATCGTCGCTCCATCGATCCTACCAGTCCTCGCCCTGCCAAGCCGAGTGAGCGGGCCAATGCTGTCGCAGCATTTATCGATACCTTGAGCTTCACGACGACGTTCAACACGACGGTAACCCCCAAAATAGAATTGACCCCGGTGTCGGCCCATCGGTTCAATCTCTTGAACGCACAATTGGCAATGATGGCGGAACGCAAGGACCTCCATAAAGTCGTAATCACCGTAGTGCCGGGCGAACCCGTGACTTCGTTGGCAGACGCAAGAAAAAAGGCAAACATCCATAGCCAGAAACAAAAAGCCTTTGAGCTACTTTTCTTGAACCGAACGGAAGGTTTGATTAGGGGGCTGATAAATAACAGCAGGCGCTTCGACGAGCTGACGCGCTAACATCGTTGGCCGGCCGGCCTCCCTCATCCGGCATTTTCCATCCCGCCTGCTCGTCTGTAGGCCCGCTTCCCGCGGAAAATCTCCGTAAAATTGTTTGAATGAATTGCGGCGCGCTCGCCGACTTGGGGCCGAGATCGATCGCGTGATGGGTATTGCCGGTGATATCGGCCCACACCAGCACGCCGAGGGTGCTCGGTCGGCGCTATGGCGTTCTCGCCGCGCAGTGACTACATAGAAGAATCACACCCTCATAAGGAGTTCCGAATGGCACCGCGAGTGATCAAGCTGCGCGAACCGGGAGAGCCCGTGCAAGAGCCTGAAGTGGAGACATTCTCCCAGCGCAAACGGCCCGAGGCCGGCCGGTTCTTGCTGCAAGTGGACAGGCAAACGAAGGGGTCATATACGACCGCCGAAGCCGCCGAAACGGCGGGGATGATCATCAAGAAGGCCCACCCGATAGTCCGGGTAGCCGTGTATGACAGCGTGGATAGCGTGAACACAATCATCGATCTTCCGGTAGATTTGCCGCAACAGCCCTAATCCGGTTCCGCGACCCCCGCTCAAGGTTGACCACCATCCTGGCTTGAAGTCCCTTCGCCAGCTTCAGCGGCATCAAACGCGGCTTCCTAACTCAGGCCGAACGTCCGCTTCGGGTCAAACCGAGGCATGACCGGTTCGAGATCGCCCTTGACTTTATCGTAACTAGGACTATATTCATACCCGTCCCGATCCACGGAGGGGACGCGACCGGTGCGACCGTTCGTGTGGATCGGGATCGGCGCCCGCGGTCGTGGCTCGCCGCCATGATCTCGGGAGGCCTCGGGACCCCGCCCCCCGGCACTACGACCGGGCGCGAGGAGCTCGCTGACGCTGGCCGGCGGCCGCCCGTCCCTCGTGGACCGGGCCCCCGCCGTCCCCGAAAGCGCGGCCCGTGGACAGAAACCGCCGGATGGAGCGCCGAGAAGGCGCGGGCGTCCTTCGCAGGGACGCCAACTATGAGATTGGTGCGCCGACCGGCGCTCCATCCCCCTCATTTCGATGGGGGGAAACCAAACAAGACTCGGAGCGAAAACCGCTCGCGAGAACGAATTCACTTATCCCTCCCCCTGAAAGGGGGAGGGATAAGAGAGTGGGCCGCGAGAACGATCAGTCGCGTCACCCTGAGGAGCCCGGCATGGTTCGAGGCCCGGCGTCATCCTGAGGTGGCCGAGCGTAGCGAGGCCCTCGAAGGAGGACGCCGGGCACCTCACCATGGCGGGTCGGTCCTCGAAGGGTGACCGACCGTCATCCTTCGAGGCTCCCCCGGCTCAAGGCCGGGGTCGCACCTCGGGATGACGGATCGCAAGAACGATACGCGCTGTTTGAAAATCGAATCCGCTCACCCTCACCTCTCCCTCGCGGGACGGAGAAAACGGCCCTTTTTTCGCCGCTCTGATGCGCCTATATTCAACTCGCCGGCGCAAGCCGGCTATGGCGATAAACGCACGTCGCAATAAACCCTTCGGACCCGGGGGCAGTACCCGGCGCCTCCACCCAAGCCCGGCCACCCGGCCGCCTATTCCGGGCTTCGGCGGGGGCGAACCAGGATCGACGAGGGCGTAAAGGACGGGCTTTTGCTCGGTATGGTTCCGCCGTTATCGGGCCATCACATAGTTGCAAACGACAACTATGCGCCGGTTGCTCAGGCCGCGTAAGCGGTTTGAAAACCGACATTAAGCCCTGAAGGTTTCGCAACCCTCAGGCGGGGTCCGGGGGCACCTGGCAACAGAAGCCCCCACATTCATTCTTCCCATGGCGGAGAGCAACGGAATCGGCTTCACTCTGGATCGAGTCGCCCCCATGGCCGTTGACCTCATCCGCTACGACCTTCTCGCCCAGGACGCGCTGCGCGGCGTCGTGCGAAAGGTGCTCGCCGACATCGCCGCCCGCGGCTTTCCGGGCGAGCATCATCTCTACATCGCCTTCGACACGCGCGCGCCGGGGGTGGATATTTCCGAGCGCTTGCGGGCGAAATATCCCGAAGAGATGACCATCGTCCTCCAGCACCAGTTCTGGGATCTCGTCGTCTCGCAGGAGAGCTTCGAGGTCGGCGTCTCCTTCAACGGCATCCCCGAGCGCCTCAGCGTGCCGTTCACGGCGATCAAGGGCTTCTTCGATCCGTCGGTGCAGTTCGGACTGCAGTTCGAGAACGCGGCCGAGGCGAAAACGCAGCCGGAGAAGGACCTCGCGCAGGATACCGAGGCCACCCTACCCCAGCGGGTTGCGCCGGAGCGGACGGCGGGCCGTCCCGGCCCGCGCGGGGCCGCCTCCGAGCCCGAGGAGACGCGGCCGCAGGCGCGCGGCTCCGTCCCCGCCTCGCGCAAGAAGGCCGCCCCCGTCGCGGTCGAAAAAGCGCCGGCGGCCGAGAAGCCCGAGGGCGCCGAGGTCGTGAGCCTCGACAAGTTCCGCAAGAAGTGAGCGGCGCCCCCCGCCTCGTGCTGGTCGCCGCCGTCGCCGCCAACGGCGTCATCGGCCGCGACGGAGCGCTGCCGTGGCGGCTCTCGGGCGATCTCAGGCGCTTCAAGGCTGAGACCATGGGCAAGCCCGTGGTGATGGGCCGGCGCACCTTCGCCTCGATCGGCCGGCCGCTCCCGGGCCGCGCCAATATCGTGCTCACGCGCGATCCCGCCTTCCGCGCCGAGGGCGCACGCATCGCGCACGATCTCGACGCCGCCCTCGCCATCGCCGCCGAAGAAGCAAAGCGACTGGGCGCCACGGAAATCGCGATCATCGGCGGCGCCGCGCTTTATGCGGAGACGCTCGCCCGCGCGCGCCGCATCTATCTCACCGAGGTCCACGGCTCGCCGCCGGGCACGGCTTATTTCCCGGCCTTCGACCGCAAGGACTGGCGGGAGACCGCGCGCGCGGGCCCGCACCAGGGCGCGGGCGAGACTTTCCCCTATTCCTTCGTGGTGCTCGACCGGCGCTGAGGCGACAACAACAAGAATCTATCGGTTTCTCGATTCAGCTCGATCGGAAACCGCTCTAGCGCCGCGGCGGCAACGGCGGCGCCATGATGCTGAACGAGGCGCCGGGATCGCGCGGACGCGGTGGCGGCAGCGGCACCCGCTTCGGCAAGGCGGCGGCGGGGGGCGCTGGCGTCGGTGTTTCGGCGGATCGTGGAGCGCGCGCGGGCGGGCGTTCGGGCGCTTCCAACTTGCCCGCGTCGCGCTCCATCGCGCGCATGGTGATCGCGGTCGCGAGCGCCGCCGCCTCGATCCCGCGCTCGGGTGCGCCAAGCAGCCCCCGCCAGCGCACCACGGCGCCGGCCTTCGCGCTCACGCCCGCGGGCGCCGAACCTTCGAGCTCGATCGCGGCTTCGAAGCTGAGACGGGCGAGATCGAGGCTTCCTTCCGCGGCGACCGCGACCGCTCCCGCCTGCGAGCGCGCCTTGCCGCTGCGCGCGGCGCCGGCGGCGACGATCACCGGCGCCTCCAGCTTGGCGAGGCGCAACGGCCCCTTGGCAAGCGCGGTCGCGAGGAGCGCTAGCACCCCCGCCTCGTCCGGCGGCTCCGCGCTCGCGGTCGCTGCGAGCACCTGGGCGAGCGCGCCCGGATCGAGGTCGTCGATCTCGACCGCTTCGAGCGCGAGCGTGCCTTGACCGGCGAGATTGGCCGCAAGCGCGGCTGGTGTGCGGCCACTGCCGGCGAACGAGAGCGCGAGATTTCCGCGTCCGCGCGCGATCGACTGCCAGCTGGCGGGCGCGATCAGGCGCGCGACCTCGAATTGCCCGAGCGCGATTCGGCCGTCGATAGCGAGCGCATCGCCGCGCACGAAGCGCGCCTGGCCGCCGAGCTTTCCGCCGGCGAGATCGGCGGCAAAATCCTCGATCGCGGCATCGTTCTCGCCGAGGCGCAATTTGAATTCCGCGTCGGTGGCGGTGATGGGGCCCAAGAGCTCGAGCGCCCCCACCGCGAATTCGACCGTTCCGGTCGCGCCCGCGAGCAGCGGCGTCCCGAGCCGCGCCTCGGACCAGAACGAACTCCCCTCCCCGGCGCGGCCGAGCGCCAAGCCGAGAACACTCGCGAGTCCGACCCGTGCGATTTCTAGCTTACCCGAGAACTTGGGGCGCTCGAGGCCGTCCACAAGAATGCGTCCGTGCGCGCGCTGATCGCCGATGTTCGCCGCGATATTTTCGAACGCGATCCCATCGCCCGCCCGCGTGAGCCGCGCGCTCACGGAGACGGGCGCGGCGTCCCCCCCGCCGGCGAGCGCCGGCGCGGCGAGGAGCGGACGCAGATCGGCCGCCTCCAGGCGCAGATTCAAGCGCGGCTCGATCCGCCCGCCGGCGAGGCTGCGGATTTCGCCCTCGCCGGTGAGGCTCGCGCCCGGAACCTGCAGCTGCAAAGTCACGGGCAGCGCGCCGGCGCGCGGCTTCAATGCGGCGAGCTCGAGGCGGCCTTCGCCCGGGACCGGGGGGGCCGGCGTGAGGCCGAGCATGGCGACGAGCCCGCCCGATTCCTGCGCTTCCAGCACGACCCGCGCCTCCTCGAACGATTCCATCCGCGGATCGATGCGCGCGCCGAAGCGAACCCCGAATTCGGCGAGACGCCCTTCCGCCTCGATCGCAATGCCCGCAACCGATCCGCCGCCCGTTGCCGCACCCGTGAGTTTCAACGGCTTGCCGGCGGCGATCCGCAGCGTGAGCGCGGCCGCGTCTTCACCGCCGAGCGCTTGCGCGACGACGGCCAATCCTTCCGCGCGCGCGGCCGCGACTTCGAATTCGATCCTGCCGTTGGCGCGTTCCCACGACGTACCGATGCGCCCGCTCGCCTTGGCCGACAACCCGTCGAGGTCGTCGATCAGCAGGCGCTCGACGGCGACGCCCTCGGCGGTGCGCGCCAGCGCCGCATCGATCCCGCGCAGGGGGCGACCGAGCACGCGCAGGCCGCGGCCCTTGAAACCGAGTTGCAGATCGAGCGCGTCCGAACCCGCGATCGCGGCGGCGGCCATGGGCGCGAGGAGATCGAGGTCGATGCCGTCGGCATTGAGATCGGTCTCGATACGGGTGCGACGCGTGCCCTCGCCTTCCACCAGAACGAGGCGCCCGCCAAGCTTGGCGTCGCCGAGGGCGAAATCGAGCTTGTCGATTG
>JAHFPO010000035.1 GCA_023266695.1 Hyphomicrobiales bacterium
ATTAGCCGACATACAAGTCACGTTGGCGCGTCGATCCGCTGGCGTCAAACTTTCGCCTGAATCTAGGAATATATTCCACACATCCCGCTCGTGAGGGGCGCTTCTAGAGGCGTTCTCGAAGTGGAGCGGACTCGAAAGAGTGATCGAAGTCGGGCAGGCCCGACTTCGATTGGTGTGGCGCCTGCTGGCGCGGCTCGCTGCCGCGGCACCGGGAGGCCTCGGGGCTCCGCCCGCCGGCATTACGACCGGCCGCGAGGAGCTCGCTGACGCTGGCCGGCGGCCTCCCGTTCCTCATAACGGGCCCCCGCCGTCCCCGAAAGCGCGGCCCGAGGACGGAAACCGCCACGGTGGAGCGCCGTAAGGCGCGGCGCGCCCGCAAGGCGCGCACGGAAGACCCAGGTGCGCCAAGCGGCGCTCCATCCCCCCTCGCAAGTCGGGTTTACCCGACTCGCGCACTAAAAAAGTGCGGCGAGGGGAAACGAAACAAAGCTCGGGGCGAAAATCGCTCGCGAGAACGGCTTCGCATATCCAACAGAACGATCCCGGCTCTCGGCGCGCTGCGCGCCTCGGCCGGGATGACGTGACAAGATGAGAAGGAACCCCGATGACCGAAATCACAGCCGAGCCTCACGACGCCCCCGCCGCCCCGCGCGCCTCCGACGCCGATCTGCGCCGCGTCGCCGATTTCATGCGGCTTTGGCGCCTCTGCGATCAGACCCGCTGCCGCCGCGCCCGCTCCTGCCACGGCGCGCCGCGCGCTTGCCTTACGCGGCTGTCGCCGCTCATACCGGAGAAGGCGCGTGAATTCGTCGTCGGCCTGTTCATGGCTAGGGAGTGCGACCGGCCGTTCGAAGAGGTCGAAGGGCTGCTGTGGGAAGAGAAACAGGCGTTCGACGCCTGGCTCGCCGCGCTCGAAGCGGCGAAGGGCCGGCCGAGAAATTCGGAAGGAGACCGTCATCCTGAGGTGCCCGAGCGCAGCGAGGGCCTCGAAGGATGACAGCTACCGCACGTCGGCTGTTGGCGACTTGCGCGTTGATAATGCCGATGTCGGGTAAACCCGACATCGGTGCCGTCACCCTTCGAGGCTTCCCCGGCTTAAAGCCGGGGTCGCACCTCAGGGTGACGGGAAACGTTCGTGAGATCGCCGCCACGAAAACAAAAACCCCGCCTGGCGGCGGGGTTTTGGATTGCCGGGGCTTCAGGCGCGAAGATGGCGCTCCGCGCCTTGCGCCCGGCAATGACGATTTGTCGTCAGGCCGAAATCTTGGTCTCGCCCTCGGCCGGCTCGCGCAGCACGTAGCCGCGGCCCCACACGGTCTCGATGTAGTTCTTGCCCGAGGAGGCGTTGGCGAGCTTCTTCCTGAGCTTGCAGATGAAGACGTCGATGATCTTGAGCTCGGGCTCGTCCATGCCGCCATAGAGATGGTTGAGGAACATCTCCTTGGTCAGCGTCGTGCCCTTGCGCAGCGAAAGCAGCTCGAGCATCTGGTATTCCTTGCCGGTCAGATGCACGCGGGCGCCGCCCACCTCGACGGTCTTGGTGTCGAGATTGACGCAGAGGTCGGCGGTGTTGATGACCGACTGGGCGTGGCCCTTGGAGCGGCGCACGACCGCGTGAATGCGGGCGATCAGCTCGTCCTTGTGAAACGGCTTGGTCATGTAGTCGTCGGCGCCGAAGCCCAAGCCCTTGACCTTGTCCTCGATGCCGGCGAGGCCGGAGAGGATCAGGATCGGGGTCTTGATCTTGGCGACCCGGAGCGAGCGCAGGACCTCGTAGCCGGACATGTCCGGCAGATTCAGGTCCAAGAGGATAATGTCGTAGTCGTAAAGCTTGCCGAGATCGACGCCTTCCTCACCGAGGTCGGTGGTATAGACGTTGAAACTCTCGGACTTGAGCATCAGCTCGACGCTTTTCGCGGTCGCGCCGTCGTCTTCGATCAGCAAAACGCGCATGCCAATCCCCTTCTGGGCCTCGTTCTCGGGGACGTGTCTATCCGGGCCCGCCCCGCCGCGTGCCCGGCCTGGTTGCTCGATTCGCGACGCTACCGGGGAATGGTTAACAGAATCTGATTCCCACCCACAAGAGTCCCCCGAGCAAATCTTCGCGAATCACCGTAAGATATTGGCGAACGGTCAGATTCGCCCGGAGCCCCGGTTAACGTCCGACTTCAAGAAGCCGGGCCAAGCGACCCCCCAGGACTGGGCCCCGC
The DNA here is from genome assembly GCA_023266695.1 of Hyphomicrobiales bacterium. Lineage (GTDB taxonomy): Bacteria > Pseudomonadota > Alphaproteobacteria > Rhizobiales > Xanthobacteraceae > JAUSIF01. The sequence continues at coordinate 2,211 of JAHFPO010000035.1, forward strand.
GGCCACGGCGGCGGCTAGGCCCGGAGGGTGTCCCGATTGTTAACGGAACGGGTAAACAAAGCGTTGCCGGCATGAGCGGAGGTATTTTGTGAAAGCCCTGGCCGAACAAATCTCCGAACTGGACGGTCCCACCATCTATGGGCGGGTCGCCGGCGTGCGCGGGCTCCTGGTCGAGGTCGCCGGTCCCGTCCACGCCATGCCGGTGGGCGCCCGGGTGGTGATCGAGACCAGCGCCGAGCTGAACGTGATCTGCGAGGCCGTGGGCTTTGCCGGCGGCCATGCGTTGCTCATGCCCTTCGGCCCGCTCGAAGGGGTCCGGCGCGGCTGCCGCGCGCTCGTCTCGGCCGCCCCGGCGGCGGTCCGGCCTTCGTTCGGCTGGCTCGGCCGCGTTCTCAATGCGCTCGGCGAGCCCATCGACGGCAAGGGGCCGCTCCCGCCCGGACCCTCGCCCTATCCGTTCCGAGCGGTGCCGCCCCCCGCCCATGCCCGGCGCCGGGTCGGCAGCCCGCTCGACCTCGGGGTGCGGGCGCTCAATGCCTTCGCCACCTGCTGCCGGGGCCAGCGCATGGGCATTTTCTCGGGCTCGGGCGTCGGCAAGTCGGTGTTGCTCTCGATGCTCGCGCGCAATACCCGCTCCGATGTCACCGTGATCGGCCTCGTCGGCGAGCGCGGCCGCGAGGTGCAGGAGTTTCTGCAGGACGACCTTGGCTCCGATGGGCTCGCCCGCTCGGTGGTGGTGGTCTCAACCTCCGACGAACCGGCGCTCATGCGCCGCCAAGCGGCCTATCTGACCCTCGCGATCGCCGAATTCTTCCGGGACGAGGCCAGGGACGTACTTGTCCTGATGGACTCGGTCACCCGCTTCGCCATGGCGCAGCGCGAGATCGGCCTTTCGGCCGGCGAGCCGCCGACCTCCAAGGGCTATACGCCGACCGTCTTCACCGAGTTGCCGCGGCTCCTGGAGCGGGCGGGGCCGGGGATCGGAGAGGGCACCATCACCGGCCTCTTCACCGTCCTGGTCGACGGCGACGATCACAACGAGCCGGTCGCCGACGCGGTGCGCGGCATTCTCGACGGCCATATCGTGATGGAACGGGCGATCGCCGAGCGCGGGCGCTATCCCGCCATCAATGTCCTCAAATCGGTGTCGCGGACCATGCCGCGGTCCTGCGACCCCGGCTTTCTCGCCACCGTGCTCAGGGCCAAGCGGGTGCTCGCGACCTATGCCGATATGGAGGAGCTGATCCGGCTCGGGGCCTACCGGCCGGGGTCCAATCCCGAGGTCGACGAGGCCATCAGCCTGCAACCGGCGCTGGAGGCTTTTCTTGCCCAAGGTAAGGAAGAAGCAACCAATCTGGGCGAAGGATATAACCGGCTCGCCCAAATCTTAACGGGCGCGGCAAGAGAATCCTAACCGGTGGCGTGGAGTATCGCCGGCATGAAATCGCGTGACACATTGATCCGACTGAAGCGCTTTCAGGTCGACGAAAAACGGCGCCAGGTCGCCCAGATCGAGGCCATGATCGCCGAATTCGAGCGCATGGCGAACGATCTCAATCGCGAGATCGCCGTCGAGCAGGAGCGCGCGGGCATCAACGACCCCGGGCATTTCGCCTATCCGACCTATGCCAAGGCGGCGATCCAGCGCCGCGACAACCTGGTGCAGTCGGCGAACGACCTCAAGGGTCAGCTCGAGGATGCGCGGGGCGCGCTGGCCGAAGCCTTCGAGGAGCTGAAGAAGGTCGAGATCCTCGAGGAGCGCGACCAGCATCGCGAGCGCACCGCCGAATCCGGCCGCGAACAGGCCGAACTCGACCATATCGGCGCCCACCGCGTCCGCGTCTGAACTTCCCTTCGTTTCATTCTATGATCGGGACATGCGGCGCCGCCGAGCGCGGCAGCAACCCTCGCAAGCGCGGATCGTCGGCGATCTCGAGCGAGCGCGCGTAGGGCGTAAATCCGCTGGCGAGGTAAAACTCGAGCGCGTGCGGATGGTCGAGCGTGCAGGTGTGGACGGTGACCCGGCTCGGGGCCCGGGCCCAAGCGATCTCGAGCGCGCGGTTGATGAGGTAGCGACCAGCGCCCTTGCCGAGCAAGGACGGCGCGACACCCAGAAAGGAAATCTCGATGTCCGGGAAGCGGCGGAGATCGAGTTCCAGGATGCCCTCGTCATGGCCGCGGTGGCTGAGCGCGTGAACTTCGACCGCCGGGTCGTGGATCAGGCTTTTCAGCGCGGCATGATCGAGGGCGAGGCGCGAGAACCATAGCCAGTCCTCGCCCACGCGGCGGTAGAGATCGCGATACCAGTCGAGATCGGGGGTGTGCACCCGCCGCAAGGCAAGGCCCTCAGTTCGTTGTTTCGGCCGTGGTTTAGGCCGCGCGCGCATCTCGAGATGGACGATCACCGCGGCGATCTTGCCGGGCTCAACCGGCGTGAACTCGTCGCGCAAGCTGGCCGGCGCTTCGGCGGCGCACCCGGAGATGCTGGACTTTCTGGTCATCGGCGATCCTGCCGGAGCGGATCATACACTACCGACGGTCTTCAGCCGCACCCGCGGATGGATCTCGTTCTGGGACAAGACGCTGGTCTGCGGACGGAAGCGCTCGACGATCGAGCGCACGAACGGCCGCGCCGCCGAGCTGGTGAGCAGCACGGCGGCTTCACCTTCGCGCGCCGCCTCCTCGAAACGTTCGCGCACGAGGGCGACGAATTCCGTGAGCTTCGAGGGCTGCATGGCGAGCGAACGCTCCTCGCCCTGGCCGACGATCGATTCGGCGAAGGCCTGCTCCCACTTCGGCGACAGCGCGATGAGCGGGAGATAGCCGCCGGCCGAGAGATGCTGGGCGCAGACCTGGCGGGCGAGGCGGGCCCGCACGTGCTCCACGAGCTGCGCGGGATTGCGGGTCGAAGCGATCGCCTCGGCGATGCCTTCGAGGATGGTGCCGAGGTCGCGGATCGATACGCGTTCGGCGAGCAGGAGCTGGAGCACGCGCTGGATGCCGGAGGCCGAGATTTGCGACGGCACCATGTCCTTGATGAGCTCGGCCTGCTCCTTGGGCAGCTCCTTCAAGAGCTTCTGCACCTCGGCATAGGAGAGGAGATCGGCCATGTTCGCTTTCAGCACCTCGCTGAGGTGGGTCGAGAGCACGGTCGCGACGTCGACGACCGTATAGCCCTTGAGCGCCGCCTCCTCGCGCAGTCCCTCGTCGACCCAGGTCGCGGGCAGGCCGAAGGTCGGCTCGGTGGTGTGCAGGCCCGGCAATTCCACCTGCCGGCCGGCCGGATCCATGACCATGTGGCTGCCGGGGTAAACCTTTCCGGTTCCCGCCTCGACCTCCTTCACCTTGATGACGTAGCTCGTCGACTCGAGCTGGACATTGTCCAAAATCCGCACCGCCGGCATGACAAAGCCCATCTCGGCGGCGAAGTTCCGGCGCAGCGCCCTGATCTGGTCGGTGAGACGGTCGCTGCCATCGGGACCGTTGACGAGCGGCAGGAGCCCGTAGCCGATTTCGATCTTGAGGTCGTCGATCTTGAGCGCGGTCGCGATCGGCTCCTCGGCGGCATCCTTGGCCGTGGCGGCGGTCGCCTTCTCGGCTTTCACCAGGTCGGCGGCCACGCGGGTGCGCTTGTCGAGGACATAGGCAATCACGCCGGCTCCGCCGCCGAGCACGAGGAACGGCAGCATTGGAATGCCGGGCAGAATCGCCATTACCAACATCACCGCCGCCGACATGCCGAGCGCCTTGGGGTAGCCGGAGAGTTGGCGGATGAGCGCCTGATCGGCGGCGCCGCTGACGCCGGCCTTGGAGACCAGGAGACCGGCGGCGGTCGATACGATCAGCGCGGGGATCTGGGTGACCAGCCCGTCGCCGACGGTGAGCAGCGTGTAGGTATGTCCGGCCTGCGCAAAGCTGAGGCCCTGCTGCGCCGTGCCGATGACGATGCCGCCGATGATATTGATGAACACGATCAAGAGGCCCGCGATGGCGTCGCCGCGCACGAATTTCGAGGCGCCGTCCATGGCGCCGTAGAAGGCGCTCTCGTCCTCGAGCTGCTTGCGACGCCGGCGCGCCTCGTTCTCGTCGATCAGGCCGGCGGAGAGGTCGGCGTCGATCGCCATCTGCTTGCCGGGCATGGCGTCCAGGGTGAAGCGCGCCGCCACCTCGGCGATGCGCCCGGAACCCTTGGTGATGACGACGAAATTCACGATCACCAGGATCGAGAAGACGATGATGCCGATGACGAAATTCCCGCTCATCACGAAATTGCCGAAGGCCTCGATGACGTGCCCGGCGGCCGAGGTGCCGGTGTGGCCATAGGCGAGAATGAGCCGCGTCGAGGCGATATTGAGCGCGAGCCGCAACATGGTCGCGATCAGGAGCATGGTCGGAAAGGCGGAGAACTCGAGCGGCGTGTGGATGAACAGCGCCGTCATCAGGATCAGCACCGAGAGGATGATCGACAGCGCAAGGCACAAGTCGAGCAGGACCGGCGGCAGCGGCAGAATAAGGACGACGAGGATCGCCAATACGCAGATGGCAAGCGCGAGGTCGCCGCGCCGGAGCAGGAGGCCGATCTCGCTCCACGTGGGCAGGCTCGGCTTGCCGATGCCGCCTGCTGCTGCCGTCGTATCGGTCATTGCTGGTCCCGCCTCTTACGCGCCCGTAGCCTGATGGCGTTGCCTGCGCTCAGGCCGCGCTCGCGGCCAGACCCGCGCCCGGAGCGGGCACGGCGTGGCCATCGGCAGAATATTCGTTGAGCTTGTTGCGGAGCGTACGGATCGAGATGCCGAGGATGTTGGCCGCATGGGTGCGGTTGCCGAGGCAATGCTTCAACGTTTCCAGGATCAGATCGCGTTCGACGTCGGCGACGGTGCGACCGACGAGAGTGGCCGCGACTTCGCTGGCGACCGCGGCCGCTTTTGAGGCGGGTCCGTGCGCGCCGCTTTCGAGCCGCGAGCCGTCGGGAAGCCGGATCGCCTCGACCCCGATCTCGTCGCCGGTCGCGAGCACGACGGCGCGCTCGATCGTGTTCTCGAGTTCGCGCACGTTGCCGGGCCAGCGCGCGCGCATGAGTTCGTGGCGCGCTTCGGCCGCGATCGGGCGTTGCGGGATTCCGTTCGTCTCGGCATAGCGGCGGGCAAAGTGATCGGCGAGCTCGAGGATGTCCGCCGGGCGCTCGCGCAGGGGCGGAATCTTGAGATTCACCACGTTCAGACGGTAGAGCAGATCTTCGCGGAAACGGCCCGCGCGCGCCTCTTCGAGGAGGTCGCGATTGGAGGTCGCGACGATGCGGATATCGACCGCGACCGGGCGCGTGCCGCCGACGCGGTCGATGACGCGCTCCTGCAGCGCGCGCAGGAGCTTCGCCTGCAAGCGCACATCCATCTCGGAGATTTCGTCGAGCAGCAGCGTGCCGCCGGTCGCCTCTTCGAATTTACCGATGCGGCGCGCGATCGCGCCGGTGAAGGCGCCCTTTTCGTGGCCGAAGAGCTCCGATTCGAGCAGGTTTTCGGGGATCGCCGCGCAGTTCACGCAGATGAATGGTTTGGCCGCGCGCGGGCTCTTTTCGTGCACGTAGCGGGCGATCATCTCCTTGCCGGTTCCCGATTCGCCGGTGATCAGGATCGAGGCTTCGGAGGCGGCGACCTGGGCCGCGAGCTTGATCACTTGCGCCATCGCCTCGTCGCGATAGACGAGGTCGCGGACGTCGTCGGCCACGGCCGCGAGCACCGCGGCGATCAGTTCCGGATCGGGCGGCAGCGGGATGTATTCCTTGGCGCCCGCCTGGATCGCGGCGACCGCGGCGCGGGCGTCGTTGTCGGTGCCGCAGGCGACGATCGGGGCATGGATGTGCTCGGCGACGAGCCGGTCGACGAGATCGCGGATGTCGATGCCGACGTCGGCCATGATCAGGTCGGCGCCGCGGTTGCGCAGCACCTTGAGCCCCTGATCCGTGTCGATGGCTTGGGTGACGGCGGCGCCACGATCCACCGCGATCTTGGTCGCCGCGGTGAGCTGGCCCTTGAGCGATCCAATGATGAGGAGCCGCATCGGTGTATCTCCTGCTTTCCCGGTCTCAGACCCGTTCGGCCTTGATGATTTCGGTCATGGTCACGCCGAGACGGTCCTTGACGAGCACCACCTCGCCGCGGGCGACGAGCCGGTTGTTGACGAAAATGTCGATCGCTTCGCCGACCTTGCGGTCGAGCTCGAGAATGGTCCCGGGCCCGAGCTTCAGGAGCTCGCCCACGTCCATCCGGGTGCGGCCGAGCACCGCCGAGACATGGACCGGAACGTCGAACACGGCTTCGAGATCGGACGCGGTTTTCGGCAGCGCCTGATCCTCGGGCGCGCTCGGCGGGGCGTTCACCTTCGGCGTCACCAGATCGATATCGCGCTCGAGATCGGGCAGAGGCGGCTTGTTGTCGTCGCTCATCGGTCGGTCTCCGGGTCGGAAGCGGGTGCGGGCGCACCACCTCTGCCGAGGTAACGTGCGACCGCCTCGGCAATGCGGTTTTCGATTGCGGCGCGGTCGCGAATGACGCCGCCGTCGGCCCATTCGATGCGGCATTCGTCAGGGGCGAGTTCGGGCGCGGGCAGAAGCACGAGGCGGCCCGCGAAGCCGCGTTGTTCGGAAATCTCCTTGAGACGGGCGCTCGCCGGCTCCATGAGGTCCTCGGCGATGCGCACGACCACGTGCGGGGCCGAACGCTCATGGGCGAACACTTCGGTCACGAGCGCCTCGATCTCGACGAGGGGCTGGCGGGAAATCAGCGCGGGAGAAAGCTTGCGGGTGACCGCGAGTGCCACTTCGACGGCCTCGGCCTCGAGACGCGCCTCGAGCGCAGAGAGTTGTCGGAAGATGTTGCCGAGCCCTTCGGCGGCCTGGCCGAGCGCGGCGGCGAGCCGGTGTTCGGTCTCGGCCTGGGCGGCGGCAAAGCCGCGCCTGTAGCCCTCGGCCCCGCCGGCGGCGACCGCAGCCTCGTGCTCGGCGAGCGCGATCTTCTCGGCGCGGCCGCGTCCGGAGCCGGGGTCGAACTCGACGTCGAAAAGGAATTTGACCGGTCGATTCACCGGACTTTCCTCCGCGCGCGTTTCCGACGGATTCGACATCGCTGCCATGGCATCCTCAATAGACCAGCTCGTCGTCGGCTCTGTGGCCTTTGGCGATCACGATTTCGCCTTTGGCCGCGAGATCCTTGGCGAGGTTCACCATCATCGTCTGCGCTTCGTCGACGTCGCGCAGCCGCACCGGCCCCATCGATTCCATCTCTTCGGCGAGCAGCTTGCCGGCGCGGCTCGACATATTGGACGTGAAGAATTCGCGCACCGTCTCGGAGGAGCCCTTGAGTGCGAGCGCGATCTTGCTCCTGTCGACGTTGCGCAACAGCGTCTGCGCCGCCGCGGAGTCGAGCTTCACCAGGTCGTCGAAGGTGAACATCAGTGTCTTGATGCGCTCGGCCGATTCGCGGTTGCTCTCCTCGAGAGACGTGAGGAAGCGGGTCTCGGTCTGGCGGTCGAGGTAGTTGAAGATCTCGGCGATCAGCTCGTGGGCGTCGCGGCGGCTGGTCTGCGACAAATTCGACATGAACTCGGTGCGCAGCGTCTGCTCCACCCGTTCGAGAACGTCCTTTTGGATTGCTTCCATGCGCAGGAGGCGGTTGATGACGTCGAGCGCAAGATCATCCGGCAGGATTCCGAGCACGCGGGCCGCATGCTCGGGACGGATTTTCGATAGCACCACCGCGATCGTCTGCGGGTATTCGTTCTTGAGATAGTTCGCGAGCACCTCTTCCTGAACGTTGGAAAGCTTCTCCCACATGTTGCGACCGGCGGGGCCGCGGATTTCCTCCATGATGACGGCGACCCGCTCGGGCGGCAGAAACTGCGAGAGGAGCCGCTCGGTGGCGCCGGAATCGCCCATCAGCGCCCCGGTCGCCGACATCTGGCCGACGAAATCGACGAGAAGTTTCTCGACCGCTCCCGAATCGATCGTGCCGAGGCCGGACATGGTGAGGGAAAGGGTGCGGATCTCCTCGTCATCGAGAAGCTTCCAGATTTCCGTGCCGTGCTGTTCGCCGAGAGCGAGAAGCAGAATCGAGGCGCGTTCGGCGCCGTTCAGGGGACGGCTGGTATGCCCCACCAACGGCTTCGGCGGCGCGGGCGGCGGCGCGGATTTCTCCCCCTTGCGGGAGAACAACGCATCAACGAGAGCGGCGGCGGTCGACATCTCTCACCTCACGCCGTTTTCTCGTGCATCCACTGGCGGATGATCGACACGGTCTCATAGGGATTGCGGGTCGCGATCTCGCCCACTTTCTGGATCGATTGCTGGTGCACCTCGCCTTGAACCTGGGCGAACTCGATCATTCGCGCCGCCGGATTATCGAAATTTGGTTTGGGCGCGGGCGCGGCGATTTCGCCCGGCCGCATGACCATCGCCGGGGCCGGTTCGGGCGTCGCGCGCGCCTCGCCGACCGACTCGTCGGGCGTGACGATCCGGCGCACCAGCGGACGCACCACGAAGAGGAGGACGAGAAGCGAGAGCATCGTGACCACGATCAAGTTGATTGCTTGCATGATGTCGTCGGTGGTGAAGCGAAGGAAGCTGAGCCAGCCCTCCTCGGTGATCGGCGGCGTGCCGGGCACCTCGGCGAAGCGCAAGTTCACGACTTCCACCTGATCGCCGCGCTTTTGGTCGAAGCCGATGGCGGAGCGCACCAGCGCCGTGATGCGGTCGATCTCTTCCTTCGGACGGGGTTGATAGCCGGCCTCGCCCGAGTTGCCCTTGGTATAGACACCGTCGACCAGGACCGCGACCGAGATCCGCTTCACGCGGCCGGCCTCGATCGTCTCGGTGCGGGTGGTGCGCGAGATCTCGTAGTTCACGACCTCTTCGCTCTTCTTGTTCGCGTCGTTGCGCCCTGCGGCGCCGCCTTCGCGGGCTCCGCGCTGCTGATTGCCGCCGGGAAGCTCGTTAGCGACCGAAACGCCTTCCTCGCGTTGAGCCTCGCCGGACTGGGCCGCCTCTTCGCGACTCTGCGTCGACCGGATGACCTTGCTCTCGGGGTCGAAGGTGTCGGAGGTCTGCTGGATGCGGCTGTAGTCGAGCTCCGCCGAAACTTGCACGCGGGCACGGCCGGGCCCGACCACGCTCGAGATGATCGATTCGATCTGTTGCTTGAGCCGCTGCTCGAACACTGTATGGCGCTCGTCGAAGACTTCGGCGATGCCACCGGCATCGTTACCGACGCCGTCGGCGAGCAAGCGTCCCTGCTCGTCCACGATCGAGACCCGTTGGGGCTTCAGGCCGCGCACCGCCGAGGCGACCAGGTGGCGGATCGCACGCACCTGTTGAGGCTCGAGCGAGCTGCGTACGCGCAGCACGATCGCGGCCGAAGGGTCCTGGCGGTCGCGGGCAAAGAGTTGCCGTTCGGGAATCACGAGATGGACGCGGGCCGCCGAGACGCGGTCGAGCGAACGGATGGTGCGCGCGAGCTCGCCCTCGAGCGCGCGCAGATGATTCACGTTCTGGACAAAGGAGGTGGTGCCGAGGGTGTCGGACTTGTCGAAAATCTCATAGCCGACCGAGCCGCCGCGCGGCAGGCCGGTTTCAGCAAGGCGCATGCGGGCGCGCGCGACCTGGGCCTTCGGCACCATGATCGTCGTACCGTCGGAGCGCAGCTCGTAGACGACCCCCTGGCCTTCGAGCTCCTTTACGATGCGGCTTGAATCCTCGAACGAGAGTTCGGTGAACAGGGGCGCCATGGCCGGCGCAGAGATACGTATGATGACAAATGCGAAAAAGCCGATGAGGGCCGCCGTCACCGCAGCCATGGCGGCGAGGCGCGCGGGTCCCAATGCTCTGATGAACTCGACCAATCCGTTCACGTCCGATTTCCCCCAAGGCCTGCCCGTTGTCGGCGCGGGTTCAGGCTCACTGGGCAAGAATTGCCCGGTTCATGGTTGAAAAACCCTTAACGGCCGCGGTCTCGATGCCGAATGGGCCGGAAATTGGAGGGTTCCACTAGGCTTCGTCCTGCCGCCGGCGTCGCAATTTGCAAGCGGCCCAGCGGGCTCCGCTGCCCGATCGATGCCGGGTCAGGCCTTGCCGCGGGGAAACAGGGCCGAGGCGATAGCCGCCGCCGCGAGCGCCCCGACGACCTCTGCCGCTGCGAAAGCCGGCACGTCGCCAAGGGCAATTCCGGAGAACGTCGTGGTGAAGCCGCGGGCGAGCGTCACTGCCGGATTGGCGAAGCTGGTCGAGGCGGTAAACCAATAGGCCGCGGCGATCACGAGGCCCACGAGCCATGGCAGGGCATCGGGTCTGAAGCGCAGCCCGCCGAGGATCGCAAGCACGAGCGAGAAGGTGGCGACTGCTTCGGCCAGCCATTGTGAAAGTCCGGTGCGGCTGTTCGTCCCGAGCGCGAACGGGGCGAGGTCGAACATGAGATGGGCGAGGGCCGTGCCGGCGATCCCACCCACGATCTGTACCGCTACATAAGCGGCGAACTCCCGGGCTCCGAGCTCACGCCGGAGCGCGAAGACGAGGCTCACCGCGGGATTAAGGTGCGCCCCCGAGACCGGGCCGAAGATCGTCACCAGCACGACCAGCATGGCCGCGGTCGCCAGCGTATTGGCGATGAGCGCGAGCGCGGCGTTGCCGCCGGAAAGGCGCTCGGCCATGATGCCGGAGCCTACCACCGCGGCGACGAGAAGAAGCGTGCCCATCGCTTCGGCCAGGAGCCGGGTTGCGAGCGGGACACGAACTCTCCGGCTCATTCGGCGGCCGGCGCTTCTGTTGTGAATGCCTTCGACCGTGTGGTCGCGCCCTCGAGGCCGCCGATCTCCCTGAGCTTGCTCTGCAAGGCGACCTTGTCGAGCGCCTCGAAGGGGAGAGCGACGAAGACCGAGATGCGGTTGTGAAGGAGACGATAGGTCTCGGCGAAGACGGTGCGGACCTCGGTGGGCGAGCCCTTGGCGAAGGCCGGGTCTGGAATCCCCCAGTGGGCGGTCATGGGCGAACCCGGCCAGATCGGACAGGCTTCGCCGGCTGCGTCGTCACAGACGGTGAAGACGAAATCCATGCTCGGGCTGCCGGGCTTGGCGAATTCGTCCCAGCTCTTCGAGCGCAGCCAAGACACGTCGTAGCCGAGCTGAGAGAGGAGAGCGCGCGCTTGCGGGTGGATCTCGCCCTTGGGCTGGCTGCCGGCGGAAAAGGCGCGGAAGCGACCTTGGCCGAGCTTGTTCAGGATCGCCTCGGCCATGATCGAGCGGGCCGAATTGCCGGTGCAGAGCACGAGCACATTGTAGATGCGATTCATCGCGATCGAATTCCTTTCGTGCCGGGTGAGTTCGCCGATGCGGGCGAGCAAAGGATGAGATTCACCGCAGGCCTCGGGCCTGCCTCCGCAACAATCATCGACCAGGAAGCCGACCAGGCGGGCGAGCCCGTCGAGATCGGCGGAATAGACCACGGAACGCCCGTCGCGGCGGGATTCGACCAGGCCGGCTTGTGCGAGCTCGGCGAGATGCCCCGAGAGCGTGTTGTGCGGCACGTTGAGAAGCCGCGCCGCCTCGCCGGCCGCCAGTCCGGAAGGTCCGGCGCGGACGAGTTGCCGGAAGGCGGCGAGCCGGGTCGGATGGGCAAGCGCACCTAGTTCTGCGATCGCTTGGTCGTCGCGTGTCATCCCGGGCATCGGCATGTAACGATCTGCTGGCTGTGATTATTTGTCGACTATAGACAATAAGTCGACAAATAGTCCATTCGCAGCAAAAATAATGCTTGAGCTATGATTCCTTATGTACTGCTGGTTGTAGTAAGGTCCGAATTTAACCTGAAGCCAGGCTCAAGACGGCCGGGTTTTATTAACGGCAGCGCGACTTTAGGTCGCTTCTAAAGAAGTCGATTGCGTCGGGCCGGCCGGGCGGGCAAGGTTTTTAGAAGAATTCCGGAAGGGGGAGCGGCCGAGGCGATGGACTACGAACAGATGTTCACGCAGGCGCTCGAAGGTCTCCGGCGCGAACGGCGTTACCGGATCTTCAATGAGATCGAGCGTGACGCAGAGCGCTTTCCGCGCGCGATCTGGCAATCGCCGGCCGGCCCGCGCGAGATCGTGATCTGGTGCTCGAACGATTATCTCGGCATGGGCCGGCATCCGGCGGTGATCGCGGCCATGGTCGAAGCCGCGCAGAAGACCGGCGCGGGCGCGGGGGGCACGCGCAATATCTCCGGAACGAGCCGAGCCATCGTCGAGCTCGAGACGGAACTTGCGGATCTGCACGGCAAGCAATCCGCGCTCGTCTTTACCTCCGGCTATGTGTCAAACGAGACCGGCATCGCGACGCTGGCGCAGCTTCTCCCCGATTGCCTAATCCTGTCGGATGCGGGCAACCACAATTCGATGATCGAGGGCGTGCGCCGCTCGGGCCGCGAAAAGGCGATCTTCCGGCACAGCGATCTTGCGCACCTGGAGGAGTTGTTCGCCTCCGCCGGCAACCGTCCCAAGCTGGTGGTGTTCGAGAGCATCTATTCGATGGGCGGTGATGTGGCGCCGATCGGAGCGATCTGCGAGCTCGCCCGCCGCTACGGCGCCATGACCTACCTCGACGAAGTGCACGCGGTCGGCATATACGGCGCACGCGGCGGAGGCATCGCCGAGCGCGACAGGGTGATGGATCGGGTCGACGTGATCGAGGGCACACTCGGCAAGGCCTTCGGTGTGATCGGCGGTTATATCGCGGGCAAGTCCGTGATGATCGATGCGGTACGTTCGTTTGCGCCCGGCTTCATCTTCACCACCGCGTTGCCGCCGGCGGTAGCGGCGGCGGCAACGGTTTCGGTCCGCCACCTGAAGCGCTCGAATCTCGAACGGGAGCGGCACCGGGCGCAGGTCGAGAAGACCAAGAGGGCGCTCATGCAAGCGGGTCTCCCGGTCTTGCCGACCGAGTCCCACATCATTCCGTTGATTGTGGGGGAGGCGGGCGCGTGCAAGGCGGCGAGCGATCTGTTGCTCTCCGAGCACGGGATTTATATCCAGTCGATCAATTTTCCGACCGTGACGCGGGGAACCGAGCGTCTGCGCATCACGCCGACGCCCTTCCATGACGATGAGATCATCGCCACGCTGGTGCGGGCCCTCGTCGATGTGTGGCGCCGGCTCGATCTGCCCTTTGCCGCCAGCACTCCCGCACAAGCGGCGGAGTAAAAATATGTTTTATCAAATACTTAATGACGCTCCACGGCGCCGGAGAGGCCGCCCGGGGTGAGTCTGTTGCAAAACGATCCTCTCGCTCAACCGATCTCGATGAATTACCCTTTCGATCGCTCTGGTCCGGAAAGTCGGTGAACTCGATGGCGCTGCGGCAATCGGGAGCGGTGTGGGCGATGGCGGCGATGCTGCTGGCGGGCGCGCCTACGGCGGCGTCCGCCGCCGCGGGCTGCCGCAACACGGGCAACTTCGAGCAATGGCTCGGCGACTTCAAGCGGGAGGCGCTGGCGCAGGGCATCTCCCAGCGGGCGATCGCGGCGGCATCGCCCAGCATGACGTTCGACCAGCGCATCATCAATATCGACCGTGGGCAGCGCGTCTTCACGCAGACCTTCCTCGAATTTTCCAATCGCATGGTCGCCGGCTACCGTCTGCAAGCGGGGGCGAACCAGATCAAGAAACATGCGGCGATCTTCGCGAAGATCGAGCAGCAATGGGGAGTCCCGGCGCCGGTGATCGTCGCCTTCTGGGGCTTGGAAAGCGATTTCGGCGGCAATATGGG
>JAHFPO010000036.1 GCA_023266695.1 Hyphomicrobiales bacterium
GACGCCGAGAACGGTGCGCAGGTCCGAGCTTTCCTTGCCCGCACGCCGGGCTGGGCGCTGGTTCCGGTGACGGAAGTTGCGCTCGCGCTCGGCGCGCGCGGAGAGCCGCTCCGCGCTGCCGCGCTCGTGACCGCCGAGGGCATGCTGCTCACGCCGCGGCGGACCGAAACGGACGGTTTCTTCATCAGCGTCTTGCGGAATTCGACTTGATCCGGCCAGGCCGCTTGCGCGTCATCTGGCGATCCCTTAATCCCTCGCCATGACGGCCCCCGCCCACGACAAGATTCTGATCGTCGATCTCGGCTCCCAGGTGACCCAGCTGATCGCCCGGCGCGTGCGCGAGGCGGGGGTCTATTGCGAGATCGTGCCCTACCAGCGGGCGGAAGCGGCCTTCCACGACCTCGGCCCCAAGGGCGTCATCCTCTCCGGCGGTCCCGCCTCGGTTCTGGATAAGGACGCGCCGCTCGCGCCGATGGCGATTTACCAGGCCGGAGTGCCGGTGCTCGGCATCTGCTACGGCGAGCAGGCAATGGCCCGGCAATTGGGCGGCGAGGTCGAGGGCGGCCACCACCGCGAGTTCGGCCGCGCCGAGGTCGAGGTGACGAAACCCTCCGCGCTCTATGACGGCGTATGGAAGGTCGGCGAGCGCTATCCGGTATGGATGAGCCACGGCGACCGGGTGACCAGGCTCCCCAAGGGCTTCGAGGTGGTCGGCACTTCAGAGAACGCTCCGATCGCGATCATCGCCGACGAGAAGCGCAAGTTCTACGCCACCCAATTTCATCTCGAAGTCATGCACACGCCCGATGGCGCGGCGTTGCTCAAGAACTTCGTGCGCAAGATCGCGGGCTGCCGCGGCGACTGGACCATGCGCGCGTTCCGCGCCGAGGCGATCGAGAAGATCAGGAAAGAGGTCGGCAACAAGCGGGTGCTGTGCGGGCTTTCGGGCGGCGTCGATTCGGCGGTCGCCGCCGTGCTCCTGCACGAGGCGATCGGTGACCGGCTCACCTGCGTCTTCGTCGATCACGGCCTGCTGCGCCTCGGTGAGGCGGAGAAGGTGATCGCGCTCTTTCGCGAGCACTACAACATTCCGCTCGTCCATGTGGATGCCTCGGAGACATTCCTGCGGGCGCTCGCCGGCGCGACCGACCCCGAAGAGAAGCGCAAGGCGATCGGCAAGCTTTTCATCGACGTGTTCGAGGAAGAGGCGAGGAAGATCGGCAAGGTCGAATACCTCGCCCAGGGCACGCTCTATCCCGACGTGATCGAGAGCCAGTCCTTCACCGGCGGGCCGTCGGTGACGATCAAGTCGCACCACAATGTGGGCGGCCTGCCCGAGCGCATGAATTTGAAATTGCTCGAGCCCCTGCGCGAATTGTTCAAGGACGAGGTGAGGGCGTTGGGGCGCGAGCTCGGCCTGCCCGCGGCCTTTGTCGGCCGCCATCCGTTTCCGGGGCCCGGCCTCGCCATCCGCTGCCCGGGCGAGATCACCCGCGCGAAGCTTGAGATATTGCGGCTTGCCGACGAAATCTATCTCGAGGAGATCCGCCGCGCCGGGCTCTATGACGTGATCTGGCAGGCCTTCGCCGTGCTCTTGCCGGTGCGGACCGTGGGCGTGATGGGCGACTACCGCACCTATGATCACGTGCTCGCGCTCCGCGCGGTCTCCTCCACCGACGGCATGACGGCGGATTTTTATCCCTTCGACATGGCCTTCCTCGGCCGCGTGGCGACGCGCATCGTCAACGAGGTGAAGGGCGTGAACCGGGTGGTCTATGACGTGACCTCGAAGCCGCCCGGCACGATCGAGTGGGAGTGAGGTCTCTACCTGTATTTTGTGTTATGCTTGAACCATGACCCGTGCCGACATCATCGCCTCGCTCAAGACCCGCGCCGCCGATATCCAGGCGCACGGTGCGACTTCCCTTTATCTCTTCGGCTCGGCCGCGCGCGGGGAGGCGACCGAGAAAAGCGACGTCGATCTCTTCGTCGATTACGATCCGGAAAAATTCGGATTCGTCGAATTGATCCGCCTGCGCGAGCGCATTTCGCAGGTCCTCGGCCGCCCGGCCGACCTTACCACCCGCGAGGGGCTGCATCCGCTCTTGCGCCCGGCGATCGAGGCCGAAGCGATCAAGGTCTTCTAGGTGATCAAGCGCTCTCAACTTGTGGGAGTGAGCCTTCAGCCCGCGTGCGCGACCGCGTTCGAATGGGCTTTCGCCGCCGCCGGCGCGAGTTCGACCGGAAAGCCCCGCAGGTAGTCGGCGAGGATCGTGCCGGCAAGCTCGCCGACCGGCATCGGGCGCTCGGCGAGCGTCCGACGGAGCGGGGGACGAATTTCACGCCGCACCGGCGCTCCTCGGAGGCTCCCGGAATGGCGCCGCGGCGGCCGTGACAAGCCCATCGGAATAAGTCTAGCTTCCCCCGCGATACCCGGTTCACCCTCGGAGCCGCCCATGATTCTCATGCTCGCCGGCCTCCTCGTATTCATCGCCGCGCACGGCTTCACCACCCAGCGGGGCGCGCGTGCGGCCGTGATCGCCCGCATCGGCGAGGGGCCCTATAAACTCGTCTATTCAGCCGTCTCGATCGCGGGCCTCCTGATGATCGGCTACGGCTACGGCGCCTGGCGGGCGCAAGGCCCCGTCGAGCTCTGGCATCCGCCGGTGTGGATGCGCCATCTGGCGCTCCTGTTGATGCTGTTCGCCTCGATCGCGCTCGCCGCGGCCTATGCGCCCGGCCGCATCAAGGCGGCGCTCAAGCACCCGATGCTGGTCGCGATCAAGACTTGGGCCCTCGCCCATCTCCTCGCCAATGGCGACGTCGCCACCATCGTGCTCGCGCTCGCGGTGCTCGCTTGGGCGGTCTATGCGCGCATCTCGATGAAGAGTCGCGAGCCCGCGGCGCCCGTCGCGACCACCGGGTGGGTCGGCGATGCGGCGGCCTTGGTCGGCGGCCTTGCGATCTACGTCTTCCTCGCCTACCTGTTCCATCCCTACGTCATCGGCGTACCCGTGCTGCCCGCCTGAAACCATGGCCGACACCGACATCCGCCGCATCACCGCGCCCGACATCCGCGCCCGCAAGGGCGGCGAACCGATCGTGGCGCTCACGTCCTATCACGCCCACACCGCCGGGCTGCTCGATTCCCATGTCGACTTCATCCTGGTCGGCGATTCGCTCGGCATGGTGATGCACGGGCTCGAGACCACGGTGCCCGTCACCCTCGACATGATGATCCTGCAGGGCCGCGCGGTGATGCGCGGCTCGAAGCGGGCGCTGATCGTGGTCGACATGCCGTTCGGGAGCTATGAGGAGAGTCCCGAGCAAGCGTTTCGCAACTCAGCGCGGGTGTTGAAGGAGACGCACTGCGGCGCGGTCAAGCTCGAGGGCGGCGTGCGCATGGCCGAGACCGTCCGCTTCCTCTCCGAGCGCGGCGTGCCGGTCATGGGCCATGTGGGATTGACGCCGCAGTCGATCAATGCGCTCGGCTCCTTCCGCGCCCGCGGCCGCGACGAGGCGGAATGGGCCCCGTTCCTCGATGACGCGCGCGCGGTCGCCGACGCCGGCGCTTTCGCGATCGTGATCGAGGCCGTCGCCGAGCCGCTCGCCCGCAAGATCACCGCCGAAGTCGCGATCCCGACCATCGGCATCGGCGCCTCGCCCGCCTGCGACGGACAGATCCTGGTGCTCGAGGACATGCTCGGCCTGTCACCGCGGGTGCCGAAATTCGTCAAGCGCTACGGCGAGCTTGCCGGCCATATCGAGGCGGCGGTGAAGGCTTACGCCGCCGACGTCAGGAGCCGCCAATTCCCCGGCTCCGCCCATGTTTACCAGTTGAAGCGCAAGGGCTGAAAAAACCGCGCCTTGCGGGCGTTTGCCACGATCCATCCACATCTCTATCGTACGCCGCGCTCTGGGCCGATCTGACCGGGCGGCCGGGGACTCAAGGATTTTCATGTCCGATATCATCCGCGAAGTCGACGAGGAACTTCGCCGCGAACGCATCGAAAAGCTGTGGCAGCGCTACGGCGGCTATGCCGTCGGTGCGGCCGTTCTGATCGTGCTCGCGATCGCCGGCTGGCGCGGCTGGGAATGGTACATGGCGCGCGAGGCGGCGAAATCCGGCGCCCGTTTCGAGGCGGCGCTGCAGCTCGTCACCGAAGGCAAGCGGTTCGAGGCGGAGGCGGCATTCAACGCGATCGCCGCGGAGGGAACCTCGAGCTACCGGCTGCTCGCGCGTTTCCGCGCCGCGGCCGAAGCCGCCAAGACCGATCCGGCCGCGGGCGTTGCCGCCTATGACGCACTCGCCGCCGACGGCTCGATCGAGTCCATCCTGCGCGATCTCGCCAGGCTGCATGCGGGCCGTATTCTCGTCGACACCGCGCCCGTGGCCGAGATCGCCAGCCGCATGGAGCCGCTGATGGCGGCGCAGGCGCCGTTCCGCCATTCGGCGCGCGAGCTTCTGGGCCTTGCGCGCTATCGCGCGGGAGAGCGCGAGACGGCGCAAAAAATCTTCGCCGAAATCCTGACCGATCCGGAGACGCCGCCGGGTATGCGGACCCGCGCGGAGATGCTGCGCGCCCTCGTGAGCAACCCCGGGGGCGGTATTCCCGTTTCCGCTCCGGCGACCCAATGAGGGGATCGTACATGCCGAGTGCGCGTCTTCCGGCCCGTCTTCTCCTGCTCGCCCTTCTCGCACTGCCGCTTGCGGCCGCGCTCGCGGGCTGCGAGACCCTGGAGAAGCTCAATCCGTTCGACGAAAAGAAGACGCCGCTCGCGGGCGATCGCAAACCGGTGTTCACGAGCGGGGTGCCCGGCGTCGAATATAATGCGCCGCCCCAGCAGCCCTCCAATTCGAACGTCCAGCTCCCGCCGGTGAGCGCGAGCGAGAACCCCGACCGGCCGTCGGCGGAGCCGGGGTCCAACCCGGAGGCACAATCCGGGCAAGCAGCCAAGAAGTCCGCGCGGAAACCGGCGTCCAAATCCGCACCTCAATCCGAGACCCCGTCGGCGTCCAAATCCGCGACCAAATCCGCGACCAAGTCCGCGCGCAAGCCGGACTCCGATGATCCCTGGTCCGGACAGCGTTAGACTTTTCCGCGAGTTCCGGGTCCGATCCATTCCCCGTGTCATGCGATGCGCCCGATCGTCGCCATCGTCGGCCGCCCCAATGTGGGCAAGTCGACGCTCTTCAATCGCCTGGTGGGCAGGCGCGCGGCCTTGGTCGACGATCGCCCCGGCGTCACCCGCGACCGGCGCGAGGGCGAGGCCAGGCTCGGCGATCTTTCCTTCGGCGTGATCGACACCGCCGGTCTCGAGGAGACCGATGCGGCGAGCCTCGTCGGGCGCATGCAGGCCCAGACCGAGGCGGCGATCCGCGCCGCCGACGTGGTGCTGTTTCTCATCGATGCCCGCGCCGGGGTGACGCCGTCCGACCGCGCCTTCGCCGATCTCATTCGCCGCGCGGCCAAGCCCACGATCCTCGTCGCCAACAAGAGCGAAGGCCGGGGAGGCGAGGCCGGCGCCTATGAATCCTACGAGCTCGGCCTCGGCGATCCGGTCGCGATCTCGGCCGAGCACGGCGAGGGCCTCGCCGACCTCCATGCGGCGCTCGCCGCCTTCATGCCGGCGGCCGCCGAAGCAAGGGCAGGCGAGGGGAAGGGCGCGATCCGCGTGGCGGTGGTCGGCCGCCCCAATGCCGGCAAATCGACTCTCATCAACCGGCTCCTCGGCGAGGAGCGCCTGCTCACCGGCCCCGAGCCTGGCATCACCCGCGACGCCATCGCCGTCGATTTCCGCCGCGGCGACCGCCGCTTCGAGCTTTACGACACCGCCGGCCTGCGCCGGCGCGCCAAGATCGTAGACAGCATCGAGAAGCTCTCGGTCGGCGATGCGCTCAACGCCATCCGCTTCGCCGAGGTGGTGGTGCTGCTCCTGGATGCGCAACAACCGTTCGAGGAACAGGATCTGAGGATCGCCGATCTCGTCGTGCGCGAGGGTCGCGCCCTCGTCATCGGCATGAACAAATGCGATCGGGTGGAGCGCAAGGAGCTGGCGCCCAAACATCTGCGCGACGAGGCCGACCACTGGCTGCCGCAGGCGAAGGGCATGCCGATCGTGCCGATCTCCGGCTTGATGGGCGAGGGGCTCGAACGGCTGATGGATGCGGTGGTGGAAATCCACGAAATCTGGAACCGCCGCGTGCCCACCGCCGCGCTCAATCGATTCCTGCCGGCGGCGATCGAAGCCAATCCGCCGCCGGCGATTTCGGGCGGGCGGGTGAAGCTCCGCTACATGACCCAGCCGAAAGCGCGCCCGCCGAGCTTCGTCGCCTTCGGTACTCGGACGAATGCACTTCCGGAATCCTACGTGCGCTATCTCGTGAACGGTCTGCGCGATGCCTTCGATCTTCCCGGCGTGCCGATTAGGCTCGCCTTTCGAGAGGGGGAAAATCCCTTCGCCGGGAAGAAAAGCCGTGGCGGCCTCGGCCGCCGTCAGGCCGGCGCGCGGAAGGCGAGAAAGCGCCGCAACGGATAGTCGTAGATCATCCCGCTTTGCGTGCAGGCGGGCAGGCAGAGCGGAAGGATGAATTCCGCCACCTCTTCCGGCGTATCGAGCGTCATCGGGTCCTCGCCCGGCATCGCTTTCGCGCGCATGCGGGTGCGCACCGGCCCCGGATTGAAGAGATTGAGCTTCACGTTGGTCTTTTCCGTCTCGGACGCGTAGGTGCGCACCAGCATTTCGAGCGCCGCCTTGGAAACCGAATAAGGTCCCCAGTAGGCCGCCGACTTGTAGGTGCGGCCGGAAGAGATGAACACGCAGCGCGCGGCCTCGGCCTGGCGCAGCAGGAGATCGAACGAGCGCAGGAGCCGCCAGTTCGCCGTGAGGTTGACGGCGATCACTTCGTCCCAATCCTTCACGTCCACGTGGCTGAGGGGCGAAAGATTGCCGGGCTGGCCCGCGTTGCCGACCAGCACGTCGAGGCGGCCGTAGCGCTCATGGAGCGCGGCGCCGAGCCGGTCGAGCGCGTCGAAGTCGCGGAGATCGGCGGGAACGAGCGTCGCGCTGCCGCCTTCTTTCTTGATCGCGTCGTCCAGTTCCTCGAGCCCACCGGTGGTGCGGGCGAGCGCCACGATATGGGCGCCGGCGCGCGCGAGCGCGAGCGCGGTCGCTCGTCCGATCCCGCGCGAGGCGCCGGTGACGAGCGCGATCTTGGAGGCGAGGGGTTTGGTCACGGAGCGAGGCAGGTTGGGATCAGGCGGCCGCGAGCGCGCGCTCGACCGCCTTCGGCTCGCGCTCGATCACCATGAGGTAAGCGCGGACCGCGCCATCGGGCTTTGAGCGGCCTTGCTCCCAGTCCCGGATGCGCGCCGGCGTGAAGCCGAAACGCCGTGCGAATTCCGCCTGCGACATCTTCAGCTTGTGCCGGAGGCGGCGCACGTCGACATCCGACGGCACGTGAATGCGATAGCTCCCGGGGCTCGCTTCGCCCCGGGCGATGGCCCTTGCTTCCTTCGCCGCTCGGATCAGCCGCTTGCCGAACCTGCTCATCGCTGTCTCCGCCGAATGTCTCGAATCCCGGCTCGCATCATCGTCCGATAATTTTCCGCGATCTCGGTCAATTCCGCTCGCAGTGTATTCTTCTCCGCTTTCGACATGTCCGTACGCTCACCCTTGGAGATCATGGCGAGCAGGAACACCGGAACGTCCGCCGCGGCGTAATAGGTAATGACGCGATAGCCGCCCGACTTGCCTTTGCCGCGCCCGGCAAAGCGAACTTTGCGAGCGCCGCCCGTGCCCGGCATCAGGTCGCCGAGGGTCGGGTTCTCGGCGAGCCTGTTCACGATCTCCAACCGTTCGTCATCCGAAAGGCCGAGACGCCGTGCGTCGCGGATGAACTGGCCGGTCTCGATGACCGCCTGCATGCCCGCATATACGGAATCTCCGTAGTCACGTCAAGCGCGACTCCTGTATCGGGCACGCCCGATCCCGCGCGAGGCACCGGTAACAAGGGCGATTTTCGAGGCGAGGGGTTTCGCCATCGGAATTCAAGAATGGCGGCGATCAAACCGCCTCGGCGAGGAGCGACAATTGCCGCGGGCCGCCCATCTCGCCGGTGATGTCGGTGAGCGGCGTCGGATATTCGCCGGTGAAGCAGTGGTCGGTATATTGCGGCCGCTCGGGATTGCGCCGCTCGTGGCCCATGGCGCGGTAGAGGCCCTCGATCGAGAGGAAGGCGAGCGAATCCGCGCCGATATAACGCCGCATGCCCTCGAGGTCGTGGTTGGCGGCGAGCAGTTTCTCGCGCTCGGGCGTGTCGATGCCGTAATAATCCGAATGGGTGATCGGCGGGCTCGCGATCCGCATGTGCACTTCGCGCGCGCCCGCTTCCCGCATCATGCGCACGATCTTTACCGAGGTGGTGCCGCGTACCAGCGAGTCGTCGATCAGCACGATGCGTTTGCCCTTCACCACCGCCCGGTTGGAGGAGTGCTTCAGGCGCACGCCGAGCTCGCGGATGTTCTGGGTCGGCTCGATGAAGGTGCGCCCGACATAGTGGTTGCGGATGATGCCGAACTCGTAGGGCAGCCCCGCCTGCTGGCCGTAGCCGGTCGCCGCCGGCACGCCCGAATCCGGCACCGGCACCACCACGTCGGCCTCGGCCGGCGCTTCGATCGCGAGCTGAATGCCGAGATTCTTGCGGATCTCATAAACGCTGCGCCCGCCCACGATCGAATCGGGCCGCGCGAAATAGATAAATTCGAAGATGCAGGGCCTAGGCGCCATCGGCGGGAATGGCTTGAACGATTGCATGCCTTCGGCGTCGATCACCACCACCTCGCCGTTCTCCACGTCGCGCACGTATTTCGCATTGATGATGTCGAGCGCGCAGGTCTCGGACGCCAGAATCGGAGAGCCGTCGAGCTCGCCCAGCACCAGCGGCCGGATGCCGAGGGGATCGCGGGCGCCGATCAGCTTCTTGTTGGTGAGCGTCACGAAGGCATAGCCGCCCTCGAGCGAGCGCAGCGCGTCGATGAAACGCTCGATGAAGCGCGGCATCTTGGAGCGGGCGACCAGGTGCAGCATCACCTCGGTGTCGGTGGTGGACTGCATGATCGCGCCGTCGCGCACCAGCTGGCGGCGGAGCGAGAGGCCGTTGGTGAGGTTGCCGTTGTGGCCGATGGCGAAACCGCCGGCATCGAGCTCGGCGAACAGCGGCTGCACGTTGCGGAGAATCGTGCCGCCGGTGGTCGAATAGCGCACGTGGCCGATGGCGGACGAACCGGGCAGGAGATCGATCACGGCGCGCTTGGAGAAGGTATCGCCGACGAGCCCCATGCGGCGTTCGGAATGAAAGCGCTTGCCGTCGAAGGTGACGATGCCGGCCGCCTCCTGGCCGCGGTGCTGCAGGGCGTGCAGGCCGAGCGCGGTGATGGTGGCGGCGTCGGTATGATTGTAGATGCCGAATACGCCGCACTCCTCGCGCAGGCGGTCGCCGTCCGCGTCGAAGGCGACCTCGCCCTCCGCGATGCGGTTCTCGGCTGCGTCCATGCTCGTGCTCGGCTCCTCGATCATTGCTGCGTGCCGCGCGTGCTCTCGAGCAATTGCTCGAATCTCTGCCGGTCCGGGCGCTTGTAGGTCTGCTCGCTGTCGGCCGCGACACGCGGCGCCGTGGGGCTCGTCTCCGAACGCTTCGCCGGCGGCGCCGCCGCGGGTTCCGCCGGTTCGTCGCCGTTCTTCGGCCGCCGCAAGCGTTTCAAGATGGCGGTCTCGGGGTCGTCCGGCAAGACCGACAACAGCCATTCGCCAGTGGCCTGCAGGACGACGCGGGAACGGGCGCCCTTTACCCACTCGGGCTGGCTTTTTTGCGGCACCAGCCAGGAAAAGAACAGGAATACGACCACCATGATGATGAGGCCGCGCCCTAACCCGAACAGGAAGCCGAGCGAGCGGTCGAGCGCCCCGACGCGGCTGTCGAGGATCAGGTCGGAAATCTTGACGGTGAAGAGCGAGACGACGAGGAGCGTCAAGAGAAAGAGCCCGCCGATGGCGACGCCCTTGGCGACGAGTTCGTTGGTGACATATTGCTTCACCAAGACCTCGGCCCGGGCGTAGCCGTAAAGGGTGACGCCGGCCGCGATCAGCCAGGCGGCGATCGACAGGATCTCGCGCATGAATCCCCGCACCATGGCGAGGATTCCGGAGATCAACATGACCACCAGAAGCCCGATATCGAGGAGGGTGAGGGGCATGGAAAGCCTTGCGGCACCTAGGTTTGCCCGACTCGCGGCGGTCGGCCGGGCGCGAGCTATATAGCCTCGCCAAAGGACCGCGTCACCGGTCTTGTCGCCACAGCCTAAACGGGCCTCACCCGTCTTCCCCCCGTCCGGCCGCTGCCCTGAGGCCGCGGGGCGAACGAGCCGCGATTTCGGCCACCAGCCGGTCGAGGGCGGCGACGGAATGGAGGGAAACGCCTTCGACGCCCTCGGCCCGCCCGCCTTCCGGCGTGACCGCGCGGGTGAAACCGAGCTTCACCGCCTCCTTGAGGCGCGCCGCCGCCTGCGGCACCGCCCGCACCGCGCCCGTCAGGCTCACCTCGCCGAAATAGACCGCGTCTTGCGGCAGCGCCGAGCCCGAGAGCGAGGAGACGAGGGCCGCCGCCACCGCGAGATCGGCGGCGGGCTCGACGATGCGCAAGCCGCCGGCGACGTTCAGATAAACGTCGTGGCCGCCCATCCGCACCCCGCAGCGCGCCTCGAGCACCGCGAGGATCATGGAAAGCCGGTTGGCATCGGCGCCCACCACCGCGCGCCGCGGCGTGCCGAGCGTCGTCGGGGCGACCAGCGCCTGGATTTCGACAAGCAGCGGCCGCGTGCCCTCCATGCCGGCGAACACCGCGGTGCCGGGGCTTTTGTGGTCGCGATCGGAAAGAAAGAGCGCCGAGGGATTCTCGACCTCGGCGAGGCCGCGGCCGGTCATTTCGAACACGCCGATCTCGTCGGTCGGGCCAAAGCGGTTCTTGAGCGCGCGCAGGATGCGGAACTGGTGGTTGCCCTCGCCCTCGAAGGAGAGCACCGCGTCGACCATGTGCTCAACCACGCGAGGGCCCGCGATCTGGCCGTCCTTGGTGACGTGACCGACCAGCACCACGGCGGCGCCGGTGCGCTTGGCGAAGCGCAACAGCGCCTGGGCGGCGCCGCGCACCTGCGTCACCGTGCCGGGCGCCGACTCCACCGTCTCGGTCCACATGGTCTGGATGGAATCGATCACCACCAGCGCGGGCGCCGCACCCTCCGAGAGGGTCGCGACCACGTCCTCCACATTGGTCTCGGCCGCGAGCTCGACCGGGGCGGCCTTGAGGGCGAGTCGCTCGGCGCGCATGCGCACCTGGCCGATCGCCTCCTCGCCCGAGACGTAGACGACGCGGCGGCCGCCGCCCGCAAGCTTGGCCGCGACCTCGATCAGCAACGTCGACTTGCCGATGCCGGGATCGCCGCCCAAGAGCACCACCGAACCGCGCACGAAGCCGCCGCCGATGACGCGGTCGAATTCGGAAATCCCCGCAGCGATCCGCGGCGCCTCCTCGCCTTGGCCTGCGAGCGGCTCGAGCTGCATCACCCGGCCCTTGCGCTTGGCGCGCTGGGCGAGGGGCACCACATCCTTGGCGCCGGCTTCCTCGATGATGGTGTTCCAGGCGCCGCAGGCTTCGCACTTGCCCTGCCAGCGCGGAGCGACCGCGCCGCAGGATTGGCAGACATAAGAGGTGCGGGCTTTGGCCATGGCGAGTCCGGAGGCGCGCTAGGCTAGCACGAAGCTTCCGCTTTCAACCCCCGCAGCGCTGGGCGGTTATCTCATTCCGGGGTCAGTCAAATCCGGCGTTCGCGCCGCCCGGCTACCAAGCGGCCGAAAAGTCACAGTTGCGGGAAATGTCGAGGGGATTTCGTTGGAATCCTTGACACGGAACCGATTCTACACGGAAGCTGTAATTTCCAGCCAGGGGAGGGGGCATCCTCTGAAACTTCATTTTATGGCGCGTCCCGCCGTGATCGCCGCGGCGGCATGGATGGTCTTGATCGCGGGAGCAGGGCTCACTTCGCAACGCGTGTTGGCGGCGCCCCCGCCGCCCGCGCCGACATGGGAGGCGGCTCTCTCCAAGTATTGGCTCAGCTCCGTCGGAGTATCCGGCGCGTACACCAACCTCAACACCGATTTCACCCTCGGCAGTGCCGACGGCGGCGCCGGCGCCGTATGCCTGGATGCGACCTTTGACATCTGGCGCTATGCCGGGCGCCGCCGCGACGACCCCACGTTGCGCTATGCCGGCGAGTTCAGCGGCATCCGCATCGCGGCGGCGGTTTCGCTCTGTCAGGGCTTCGGCACGGCATCGGAGCATGTCGGCGGATTCGACGGCCGCACGACGGTCGGCACGTTCGGCACCCTCGGCGCCCAAATCCAGTACCCCATTACGTTCGGCGGGTCCTACATCATGCCCTCCTATGTGGGAGTCATCATACCCTATGCGGGAGCGGGCGGCGTCGAGGCGCGTGTCAAGGTCGAGGCCGCCCCGTTCGAGAAGAACAGCAGCTTGCGGGGCGGTTGGTATTATGAACTCGGCCTTGTCGTGCCGGTGACCAACTCGCCAATCTGGGGCACCGGTACCGTGCAGAATATCGATGCCGCGGCCACGGAGCTCTACATGGGCTACCGGCACTTCGATGTGGGCAACCAGACGCTCAATGGCGGCTCCCGCACGAGCACCGACTGGGACATGATCTTTGCCGGAGCGAGGATCAGATACTAAGCCGGCGGCGCTCGGCGCCGTCATCATATGGCTCGCCACCATCGCGCTCGCGGTCTCCGGCATGCGGAAATTACTCCGCCGCAGCAAAGTCTAGCGCATGATCCGGCGAAGTGGGAACCGGTTCGCCGAAAAGATCATGCGCCAGATTAATGAGTTAGCGCGCGAGCCGCAGATAAGTTTACGCAATCTGCGCAAGCTTGATTGCGTCCGCAAAACCGGTACCCACTTTTGCTGATCGCGCGCTAGCGGAATGCGGTAGTCTCATGGCGGAAAGGATCCGCCATGACCAAGCTCGACTGGCGTCCGCTCGGCGGCATCGCCCAAGCGCGCCTCGCCGAGGCCCGCCTGGAGGCCCATCATGCGGTGCAATGGCTGGCGCGGGCGGCGCGCGCTTTCATTGCGGCGAAGCCCGACGACAGCCACACCAATCTCGGCTGGGACGGCGCGCTCGACGGCTTTACGACCCACCCGCTCAAGGATGGCGCACGGCTCGGACTGAGAATATCCGACTTGACGCTCGTCCTGCTTCCCGCGCCGGGCGCCGCGGCGCCGGAGCAACTGCGCCTGCACGGCCGCCCCAATGCCGACGCCCGCGCCTGGCTCGGCCAGCATTTGCGCGCGCGCGGCCTCGACGACGGCGCGCTCGATGCGCCGTTACCCTATGAGATTCCCGCCCACGCGATCGCCAAGGGGGCGGCTTACCGCGAGGTCGAGCTGAAGGACGCGCTCGGCGAGCTCGCCGCCTGGTTCGCCAATGCCGAACTCTCGCTCGGCCGCATCAGGGCGCACCATGCCGCGAAGAAACTCCGGGTTTCGCCGGTGCGCTGCTGGCCGCACCATTTTGATCTCGCGACGCTCATCTCGCTCGATGCCGGCGGCGGCAAGCATGCGCGCTCGGTGAACGCCGGGCTCTCGCCCGGCGACGAGAGCTATCACGAGCCCTATTTCTATGTCAGCCCTTATCCTTATCCCGAAGCCGCGAAACTGCCGAAGCTTTCGAAGCTTGGCCACTGGCATACCCAGGGCTTCACCGCGGCGGTGGCGCCGGCGAGCCGGATCATCGCGAGCGCGAAGCGGCAGGCCGAGACCGAGGCTTTCTTGCAAGAGGCGGTGGAGGGGGCGATCAAAGTGTTGGGTTGAGAACGGACTGTGCTTTCAGTGAGTCACGCGCAATTTTTTGCTGCGATGTCTCAACGCGCCCGCGGCCTTTTCAGCAGCCGGCCCCCTCACACCAGCACCATCCGTAATTCCCGGCCGACCGCCTGGGCCGCGCGCACCAGCGTGCCGAGCGTCACCGACTCGTTGTCGGGATCGAGCAGGCGATCGAGCTGCGCGCGGCTGGCGCGCATCCGCTTCGCTAGTTCCGATTTGGTGAGTCTTTCGTCCTTCATCAGCCGGCCGAGCTGGCGCGCGACGACGCGCTTGATCGCGCGCGCCGTCACTTCTTCGTAGATATTTTCCTGTTTCAGATAATTCTTGAACGGCGAGCCGCTCCGCCTCCGCTTCCTGCGAGATTTCATCCGAGGTCCCTCATTCTGTTCCGCGCCGGCGCAGGCCCGATGTCGGGGCCTGGAGGGCGGTTGAAAAAGAAAGACGGAACACGCGGTGCGTTGCGCCCTGACAGCACATGTCTCAAAATTGATACAGTCGCGCAATCGCCTTGCAGTTGTTGTCGACGGCACCTTCAGTGGTTGTGGCCGGCTCAATGCACCCGCGGCCCTTTCAGAAACTTATGGCGGTCGCCGGAATTCACCCGCACGTCGAAGGTGTCGCCGTCGCGCCAGATCTTGAGCGGCACCTCGACCCCGGCCTCGCCGAGCGACCACACCTTGCGGTAGAGCCCGGCGAGATTGCCGACGCCCGCGCCCGCGACCGCGAGCACCATGTCGCCGGTCTGCAAACCGGCGCGCTCGGCCGGTCCGCGCTTGGCGAGCCCCATCACCACCACCTTGTCCTCGACCTCGGCGGCATAGAGGCCGAGCCACGGCCGCGGCGGGCAATTGGGCCGGCCGAGCTTCAGCATGTCGTCGAGGATCGGCTTCAGGAGATCGATCGGCACGATCATGTTGACGGGCTCGCGCCGTCCGCCCTCGCGCGCCCCTTCGAGCTGCAGCGAGCCGATGCCGAGGAGATCGCCGGCTGGCCCGATCAGCGCGGTGCCGCCCCAGTTCGGATGCGCGGGCGCGGTGAAGATCGCCTGGTCCAGCACATATTCCCAATAGCCGGCGAATTCCTGGCGGGCGACGATCTTCGCCGCCACCGAGCGCGCGCGCCCGCCGGCGCCGCCCACCACCACGCGCTCGCCCACTTGCGCGCTGCTTGATTGGTCGAAGGCGAGCGCCGGCAGATCGAGCTTCGCTAGCGCCTGCACCAGGCCGAAGCCGGTCGCCTGGTCGTAGCCGAGCCCGTGGCCCTGAACCACGCGGCCGTCGGCGAGGTGAAGCCAGATCGCCTCGGCCTCGGTGATCAGATAGCCGATGGTGAGCACCACGCCGTCGGCGCGGATCAGCACGCCGTTTCCGGCCCGCTCGGTGCCGAGCGTATCGGCGGTGAAGGCGTCGGCGGGAATGGTCGCGCGCAAGCCCACCACCGCGGCGAGCGCGCGATCGAGATCGTAGCCGTAATCCCCGGGCTTGGGCTGGGCGGCGGGCGCGACCTTCCAGTCGGTCAGGGACGGCATCACGAAACTCCCTAGAGTCTGATCAGTTCGAATTGAATCGGCCTGCCCCGCTGACATTTTGATGTTGGGCGTGATCTTATCCGAAAACCGGTTTCCACCCCGGATCAAGTCCGGGGCAGGCTTTTTCGGGATCACGCCGTTGCGATCGATCCTACTCTCCCGCAAGGGAAGGATAACAGGAGTTCGTTTGATATCCGCAAGCGCGGAGAAGCTGTCAAAGATCAAATCTCAAGCCCCGCCATAGACGCGCGCGAAGCGCCGGCCGAGATTGGTGAGCACCTCGTAACCGATGGTGCCGGCGTGGGCGGCGAGATCGTCGACCGAAATCCCGTCGCCGAGCAAAGTCGCGAGATCGCCGCGCTCGACTTCGGCTTCCGGCACGCCGGTGACGTCGATCGTGATCAGGT
>JAHFPO010000143.1 GCA_023266695.1 Hyphomicrobiales bacterium
CGTCGTCGCTCTTGCCCGCCTTGGCCAGCAGGTCCGCGCAAATCTGGTAGAGCGAGAACAGGCTGTATTCGGGCGGGATGACCCTGATGCCGTCCTTGAGCAGCGCCACCGCCTCGTCGGTCCTTCGTGCAGAGGCGAGAATTTCCGCTCCAAACTGATAAAGCGGTGCCGAATCGCGCAATGCGTGGAGTCCGCGATGAATAATAACAACCGCGGGTTCCACTCCTTCGGCCTGCAGCGTCAATTTGGCGAGGAGATACCAGCTCACCTCTGGCGCGCCTGACCCGGTCGCTCGCTCCGCATGTATCAACGCCTCTTGAAGGTCTCCCGGCTTCGCGCGAGTTTGAAGACACCGGGCCAGATGATATTCAAGCCCCTTGGCTCCACCTTTTTCGAGAAGCACCGTGAGCACGCCGATACGCTCGTCGAGTTCCTCCCGGTCGGTGGGCACCGGAGTTACAGACTGAATCTGCTGCTTCAAGTGATCGGTGAAGCGGTGCCCAATGTCTTTAAGTTCGGCTTGACGACCCGCCTGCGTCAAATGATAGCGCAATTCCGCGAACGACTCGCCGAGTTTAGATTGTCCTACAACTATTTGTTTGGCTTTGAAGTGGCGGAGGTGATAGTCGGCGGCATTTGAATGGGCCTGCCTAAACTCTGTAGACGCCTCCCGGAGGTGAGCGAGAGAAATTTCACGCACAATTGGATTCAATGAGAACTCACCCATATGGAAGTTGGCCAGATATCGAACGACAAGTACGTTTTTGAGCTGCGTTGCTTCAGTATTACCTTTGCAAAGCCGCTCCAGTGCCTGACGCTTGAAACTGCGACGATGCACCGCGAGCCAGCGGAGCTTTTGTTGATGTGCGTTGTCGAGATGGCTCATCGTTCGTTGCAATAGATCGCGTTCTAGCGCCGATAGGAATTCTCGGGATACCTGACGGTCCCGTACAGCCCAAAGCCCAGGGTTGCTTTCGATGATCTCATCTAAAGTTTCGTCTCGAAGGGCTCCTACCAGCGCCTCGATAGCCCTCGGGTTGTAATCTAGGTCACGAACGACCTCCTTTCGTCGTTCAACTGGAATCTCGACGTCAATGTGAGCTTCCTTAAGTTTGGTTTCCAAGGCTTGGATCGCTTCGTCTGGCTCTAGTTTCGCCAGGGTCCGAATTGGTATCCACTCTGACCATCGCGCTTGCTCCACCACGCGGTCGCTCAGAAGAAGCAGCCGGCCCCTGAGCGTGGGGCGATTACGCAGGAAAGAGAGAATGCCGTTCATCTCGGGCAAGGGACTGCCCGAGTCCGGCAGGAAGAATCGCTGCGCCTCATCAAGGATGATCACGAGCGGGCGCTGGAGTGCTTTTTCCATAGCGAAAGCCAGGTTCGGATTGGGTTGCTCGAAAAGCACCTTTTCCATTTCCAGCAACCCTTGATTACTCAGGATCACCGACAGCTCCATCAGACTCTCGACCACTGACGGTGTAGGCCGATCAGCAATTTCGTTTATGACGGCGTTTTTCCACTTGCCCTGCTTTTCAGCTAATGCGCGGAAATCCCGCGCAAGATCGGTCTTGCCTACCCCTGGGAAACCCTGGAGGTAACAAACTGAAGGCCCCTCTTTGAGCCAAGAGTTTAGAAGCCAGTTGAGGGTCTCGATTCGGTTCTTTCCGATGTAATTTTTCGGCATTGGAGGCTCAGTTCAGAATAGATGCCCAAGAGGCAGCGACACTCCCCTAACCTCGGGCAGCTTATGCTACAACCAAAAGCACTTGAAATGCCTGAGAGCAACTCCGGGCGGATTCACGTCCCGCCATTCTAAACCAACCGGTGTAGATGTCCGCTCCGGCACACAGCGGACAATCAACAAACTGACCCACTACCCGTTTTTTCACACCGCCACCTTGGCCTTGATCGCCGGGTGCGGATCGTAGCCCTCGACCGCGATGTCCTCGGCGCGGAAGGCGAAGAGATCATTCACCGCCGGGTCGAGCTTGAGCTTCGGCAGCGGCCGCGGCGCGTGCGTGAGCTGCAGCCGCGCCTGCTCGAGATGGGTGAGATAAAGGTGGGCGTCGCCGAAGGTGTGCACGAACTCGCCGGGCTCGTAGCCGGTCACCCGCGCGACCATGTGGGTCAAGAGCGCGTAGGAGGCGATGTTGAACGGCACGCCGAGGAAGACGTCGCCCGAGCGCTGGTAGAGCTGGCAGGAGAGCCGGCCGTCCGCGACATAGAACTGGAACAGGCAGTGGCAGGGCGAGAGCGCCATCCTCGGGAGATCGGCCGGGTTCCAGGCGGTGACGACGAGACGGCGCGAATGGGGATTGCGCCGGATTTCGGCGAGCACTTCCGCGATCTGGTCGATGGCGCGGCCGTCGGGTGCGCGCCACGAGCGCCACTGCTCGCCATAGATCGGCCCGAGCTCGCCCCGCTCGTCCGCCCACTCGTCCCAGATGGTGACGCCGTGCTCGTTGAGATAGCGGACATTGGTGTCGCCGGCGAGGAACCACAGGAGCTCGTGCACGATGGACTTGAGGTGGAGCTTCTTGGTGGTGACGAGCGGAAAGCCCGCGGCGAGATCGAACCGCATCTGATGGCCGAAGAGCGCAAGCGTGCCCACGCCGGTGCGGTCGTCCTTGCGGACGCCTTGGCGCAGAATTTTTTCGAGGAGATCGAGATAGGGGCGCATCGGCGGCGACTCGGGAGTTCGACTTCGCCTCACGCTAAAACCCTCGCGCCCGGTGCGCCAGCGCCCGGCGCGCGCGGCCCCGCCGCAACCGGAAAAAAGACGCCCTGAGTCCGGGGCGGGCCTCGGGGCGCCACGTAGCCGCTGCGGCAGCGGGGGGGCTCGGGGAGTTGCCGTCAGCAGCATCTCCTCCCGGCGGTTCAAACCAAGGGTAAGAACGCACCGAGCACCATGCCCACCACCGCCGTCATCAGGATATAGGTCGAAACATGCATGATCGCCTCCCCGGCACGGGTGTTGGGTGTGGTCGTAGCCGGATAACGCGCGGCTCGGCGTCCGGTTGCCGCGTGCGGGTCTCCGCGTGGCCGGTTCTTGCGAGGGTGGACTTCGGTCACCGCATAGGGTCTGATCTTATATTAGAACATCTATTTTAGAATAGATATTCTATAATGTCGTAGATTGAATTCGGACCTGGTTGGACTTTTTAGAATCATTCCTCTAAAAGTGCCGGAAACCCCCATGGGACGCCCCGCCCGCATCTCCCACGAAGACCTGGTCGCCGCCGCCACCCGGGTGGCGGCCCGGCTCGGGCCCGCCCGGGCGACGGTCGCCGCCATCGCCCGCGAGGCCAAGGTCCCGACCGGCTCGGTCTATCACCGGGTCCCGTCGCGGGCGGCCCTGATGGCCGAGGTCTGGCTCGCGGCGGCCGGACGCTTCACCACCCCGTTCGTGCAAGGGCTCGCCGCCGCCCCCTCGCTGGAGGCGGCGATCGAGGTGGCGCTGGTGACGCCCCGCCTCACCCGCTCCGATCCCGCCGCCGGCGTGGTGCTGTTCGCCCACCGGCGCGACGATTTCCTCGAGCAAGCGCCGCCGGAGAGCCGCGGCAAGGCCCACCGCCTCACCTCGGCCTTGCAGGAGGCTCTCGCCGAGGCCGCCCGCCGCCTGCTGCCCAAGGATGGGCGCGGGCGCGAGCGCCTGACCATCGCCCTCCTCGGCGTGCCCTATGGCGCGGTGCGGGTGTTTCTGCCCCAGGCGGTGCCGCCGCCGGAGCTCGACGCGGTGATCGCCGCCGCCGCCCGCGCGGCGCTTACGTCCAGCTGATGGTGCTTTACTTCACCTCTCCCACCGAACTCGGGTGTTCCCGAGTTCGGCATTTCAAGTGGCCGAAGTCGGAAACATCCGACTTCGGCTGGGGAGAGGGAGATTTACTGGCAATAGGATTCGTCGCTGATCAATTCGACCTCATCCATGGCGCGAATTTCGTCGCAGCCGAGCGGCTGGCCGTCCGTGCGCGTGGCCTCGCCGAGCGGCTGATCGAGCGACATGAGCATCGCCATCTCGACCACGGCGGGCTCCGCCGGTTCCGCCACCTTCTCCACAACTACTTGCCGGGCAATGGAAAAACGCTTGTTCGCGCTCACCATCTGCACCGGCTCGGCCACCACCGCGATGCCCAAGCCAGCAGCCAGGGCCGCGGCAATAATTGTAGTGTGCATGATCCTTCCCCTTTGCGTCCTATCCGCGCGCAATCCATGCGAATAGCGTGCCAATTGGTTACGACCGGGTTACGGCGCCCGGCCCATTGACGCGGGCGCGTAAACGCCCAACTATCGAGTCCAAGAAATGTTCCGAGGGGTGCCCGAAAGGGCTGAGATTCCGCGAAAACGCGGTGACCCTTCGAACCTGATCCGGGTCATGCCGGCGCAGGGACTGGAACAAGCCAGCCTCCGCCACCCGGATCTCCGTGAACTGAGGAGATCCGCCATGCTCACCAAGAACCCCTTCGCCGTCACCACCGGGCCGATCCCCGGCTCGCGCAAGATTCGCCTCGAAGCGCGGCCCGATCTCAGCATCGCCATGCGCGAGGTGGCGCTGGCGAAGGAATCGGGCGAAGCCCCGCTCCGGCTCTACGACACCTCCGGCCCCTATAGCGATCCCGAGGCGAAGATCGACGTGACCAAGGGGCTCGCGCCCGTGCGGCGGAAATGGATTCTCGCGCGCGGCGACGTGACGGAAACCGATGGCCGCGCGATCAGGCCCGAGGACGACGGATTGAAGCCCGGCGAGGCACAGAAGCTCCCGGTGTTCGACCGCGCCGGCCTGCAGACGCTCATCGCGAACAAAGGCCAGCGCCCGACCCAGCTCGCCTACGCCCGCGCCGGCATCGTCACCGCCGAGATGGAATATGTGGCGGCGCGCGAGAACCTTGCCCGCGAGAATGCCAAGGCCGGCTACAAGCGCGGCAATCACAAGGGCGCCGGCCTCGGCGCCGAGATTCCCGACGAGATCACGCCCGAGCACGTGCGCAGCGAGGTCGCGCGCGGCCGCGCCATCATTCCGGCGAACATCAATCACCCGGAGACCGAGCCGATGGCGATCGGCCGCAATTTCCTCGTGAAGATCAACGCCAATATCGGCAACTCCATCGTCACCTCGGGCGTCGCCGAAGAGGTGGACAAGCTGGTGTGGGCGATCCGCTGGGGCGCCGACACGGTGATGGACCTTTCCACCGGCAAGAACATCCACACCATCCGCGAATGGATCGTGCGCAACTCGCCGGTGCCGATCGGCACCGTGCCAATCTATCAGGCGCTCGAAAAGGTGGGGGGCGTCGCCGAGGACCTGACCTTTGAGATTTTCCGCGACACGGTGATCGAGCAGGCCGAGCAGGGCGTCGACTACATGACCGTGCACGCGGGCGTGCGCCTCCCCTATATCCCGCTCACCGCCGAGCGCGTCACCGGCATCGTCTCGCGCGGCGGCTCGATCATGGCCAAGTGGTGCCTCGCCCACCACAAGGAGAGCTTCCTCTACGAGCGCTTCGAGGAGCTGTGCGAGATTTTCGCACAATAC
>JAHFPO010000037.1 GCA_023266695.1 Hyphomicrobiales bacterium
ACCCTTCTCCGCCAATACCTTGGTGATCGCCGCCGTCAGTGACGTCTTGCCGTGGTCCACGTGTCCAATCGTCCCCACGTTGCAGTGCGGCTTCGTCCGTGCAAATTTTTGCTTGGCCATGGGTCTCTCCGTTCCGGTCTCTCGGCGGTCTCTAAAATGATCAGAGGTCTCAGGCGTATTTCGCCTGGACCTCCTCTGCGACGTTCTGCGGTACCCGTTCGTAGTGGTTGAATTGCATGGTGAAGGTGGCGCGCCCCTGGGTCATGGAGCGCAGGTTGTTGACGTAGCCGAACATATTGGCGAGCGGCACCATCGCGTTCACCACGGCGGCATTGCCGCGCGTGTCGGTGCCGACGATCTGGCCGCGCCGCGAATTGAGGTCGCCGATCACGTCGCCCATGTAATTCTCGGGCGTCACCACCTCGACCTTCATGATCGGCTCCAGCAGCACGGGGCCGG
The DNA here is from genome assembly GCA_023266695.1 of Hyphomicrobiales bacterium. GTDB lineage: Bacteria > Pseudomonadota > Alphaproteobacteria > Rhizobiales > Xanthobacteraceae > JAUSIF01. Next base: position 460 of record JAHFPO010000037.1, read on the forward strand.
CCTTCTGCAGCGCCTCGCGCAGCGCCGCGCGCGCGCCGATCTCGAAGGCGAGCGCGGACGAATCGACATCGTGATAGGCGCCGTCCTCGAGCGTGACCTTGAGGTCGACCACCGGGAAGCCGGCCAGAACGCCGGTGCCCAGCACGCTCTCCAGACCCTTCTCGACGCCGGGGATGAATTCCTTCGGCACCGTGCCGCCGACCACATCGTTCTCGAATTCGTAGCCTTTTCCGGGCGCGTTGGGTTCGACCAGGATCTTGACGCGGGCGAACTGGCCGGAGCCGCCGGTCTGTTTCTTGTGGATGTGGTCGACCTCGGTCTTGCGCGTGATGGTCTCGCGATAAGCGACCTGCGGCGCGCCGATATTGGCTTCCACCTTGTAGGTGCGCTTGAGAATATCGATCTTGATGTCGAGATGGAGCTCGCCCATGCCCTTCAAGATGGTCTGGCCGGACTCCTGATCGGTCGAGACGCGGAAGGAGGGGTCCTCGGCCGCGAGCTTCATCAGCGCCACGCCGAGCTTCTCCTGATCGGCTTTGGACTTCGGTTCGACCGCGATCTCGATGACGGGATCGGGGAATTCCATCTTCTCGAGGATGATCTGCTTCTGCGCATCGCACAGCGTGTCGCCGGTGCGCGTCTCTTTCAGGCCCGCGAGCGCGACGATGTCGCCGGCATAGGCCTCCTTGATGTCCTCGCGATTGTTGGCGTGCATCAGGAGCATGCGGCCGATGCGCTCCTTGCGTTCCTTGGTCGAATTGATGACGCCGGTGCCGCTCGCGAGCGTGCCGGAATAGATGCGGCAGAAGGTGATGGTGCCGACGAACGGGTCATCCATGATCTTGAAGGCGAGGAGCGACAACGGCTCGCTGTCCAAGGGCTTGCGTACGATTTCCCCGCCGGTCTTGACGTCGATGCCCTTGATCCCCTCGCGGTCGGCGGGCGAGGGCAGGAAATCGACGACGGCGTCGAGCAACGGCTGCACGCCCTTGTTCTTGAAGGCGGAGCCGCACAGCACCGGGTGGAACTTGCGGCCGACCACCGCCTTGCGGATGAGCTTCTTGATGGTCGCCACGTCCGGCTCGTGGCCATCGAGATATTTGCGCATGGCGTCGTCGTCGAGGTCGACCGCGGCCTCGATCATCTTGACGCGGTATTCGGCCGCCTTGTCCTTCATATCGGCGGGGATTTCCTCGTCGCGGTAATTGGCGCCGAGCGCCTCGTCGTCCCACACCACCGCCTTCATGCGAATGAGGTCGATGACGCCGCGAAAGGTGCTTTCGATGCCGAGCGGCAATTGGATGCAGACCGGTTTGGCACCGACGCGGTCGATCAGTTCATCGACGCAGCGATAGAAATCGGCCCCGACCTTGTCCATCTTGTTGGCGAACACGATGCGCGGCACGTCGTACTTGTCGGCCTGGCGCCAGACGGTCTCGGTCTGCGGCTCGACCCCCTGGTTGCCGTCGAGCACGCACACGGCGCCGTCGAGCACGCGCAAGCTGCGCTCGACCTCGATGGTGAAGTCGACGTGGCCCGGCGTGTCGATGATGTTGAGGCGCTTGCCGTTCCAGAAGCAGGTGGTGGCGGCCGAAGTAATGGTGATGCCGCGCTCCTGTTCCTGCTCCATCCAGTCCATGGTGGCGGCGCCGTCATGGACCTCGCCGATCTTGTGGCTCTTGCCGGTGTAATAGAGGACGCGCTCGGTGGTCGTGGTCTTGCCGGCATCGATGTGCGCCATGATGCCGAAGTTGCGGTAGTCCTCGATTTTATGGGTGCGCGGCATGGTCCGGGGTCCTTCGATCCATCCTCACCAGCGGTAATGCGAGAAGGCGCGATTCGCCTCCGCCATGCGGTGAGTGTCCTCGCGCTTCTTGACGGCGTTTCCCCGGTTGTTGGAGGCATCGAGCAACTCGCCCGAAAGCTTGTCCACCATGGTTTTTTCATTGCGCTCGCGCGCCGCTGCGATGATCCAGCGGATGGCGAGCGTTTGACGGCGGTCGGGCCGCACTTCGATCGGCACCTGATAGGTCGCCCCGCCGACGCGGCGTGAGCGTACTTCGACGGACGGCATCACGTTGTCGAGCGCCTGCTCGAACACGGCGACCGGATTCTGCTTGATCTTGGCTTCGATCTGTTCGAGCGCGCCATAGACGATCGATTCCGCGACCGACTTCTTGCCCTGTCGCATGACGCTGTTCATGAACCGGCTGACCTTGAGATTCCCGAACTTCGGGTCGGGAACCAATTCGCGGCGCTCGGCGCGGTGACGGCGGGACATGGCTTCAGCTCTCCCGGATCATTTCGGCCGCTTGGCGCCATAGAGCGAACGGCGCTGCTTGCGGTTCTTGACGCCCTGGGTGTCGAGCACGCCACGAATGATGTGGTAGCGCACGCCCGGCAGATCCTTGACGCGGCCGCCGCGGATCATGACGACCGAGTGCTCCTGCAGATTATGGCCCTCGCCCGGGATATAGCCGATCACCTCGAAGCCGTTGGTGAGGCGGACCTTCGCGACCTTGCGCAGCGCCGAGTTCGGTTTCTTCGGCGTCGTGGTGTAGACGCGCGTGCATACGCCGCGCTTCTGGGGCGAGGCCTCGAGCGCCGGCACCTTGTTGCGGTAGCGCGGCGCCTGCCGTGGCTTGCGGATCAGCTGGTTGATGGTCGGCATTCGAAGCTCTTTCCCCGAAACCTTTCGTCCTTCGTTCCTCGCGTCCGACCGCGCGTCGATCCCGGCAAACGAAACGCGCGCCATCCGCGGGGCTCGCGGAGCAGCGCCCATCCGTTGCACAGAGAACCACGACACGGGAACGCGCCGCGGCTCGGCACTCGATCTGACAGTGGCTGTCAGAGGCAGCGTTTCGGCACCCTTGGTCGGCGCTGGGCGCACCAACCGGCGGTCCCGACCGCCTGCCGCAAAGTTGCGGGTTTTTAGCGTCCCAAGTCGCGGCCCGTCAAGGTGAAAAGCCCGGAAACGCGAGATTTTGCGGCCTTTTTGGCGGTTTTGGCCGTTCCGGACACGAACCGCGCCGATACGCCGCCCGAAAAGCGAAGGGCCGCCCTTGTCTCAGACGGCCCCTCTCTTCGTGTGTGACCCGCGCCCGGCCTATTTCGCCGGCACCGGCCCTTCGACCAGCGCCTCGCCCCCCTTGGCCGCTTCCTTCTTGCGCTCCGCGACGATCAGCTCGTCGCGGTGGGTCGCGACCTGCCTGAGCTTGCCCATGGTGGAGCCGGTGCCGGCCGGGATCAGCCGGCCGACGATGACGTTCTCCTTGAGGCCGTCGAGGGTGTCGATCTTGCCGTTGACCGCGGCTTCGGTGAGCACGCGTGTGGTCTCCTGGAACGAGGCCGCCGAGATGAACGAGCGCGTCTGCAGCGACGCCTTGGTGATGCCGAGCAGGATCGGATGCGCCTTGGCCTGTTTCTTGCCGTCCGCCTTGGTCTTGGCATTGAGCTCGTCGAACTCGATCTTGTCCATCTGCTCGCCCTTGATCAGCTCGGTCTCGCCCGGCTCGTCGACTTCGATCTTCTGCAGCATCTGGCGCACGATCACCTCGATGTGCTTGTCGTTGATCGATACGCCCTGCAGCCGGTAGACGTCCTGGATTTCGTTGACGAGATAGGCGGCGAGTTCCTCGATGCCCTTGATGGCGAGAATATCGTGCGGCGCCGGATTGCCGTCGACGATGTAATCACCCTTCTCGACCACGTCGCCGTCCTGCACATAGATGTGACGGCTCTTCGGGATGAGATATTCGACCGGCTCCCGTTTCGATTCCGTGGGCGCGATCGAGAGCCGGTACTTGTTCTTGTAGTCCTTGCCGAACTGGATGACGCCGGCGATCTCGGCGATGATCGCCGCCTCCTTCGGCCGGCGCGCCTCGAACAATTCGGCGACGCGCGGCAGACCGCCGGTGATGTCGCGGGTCTTGGCGCTCAATGTCGGCACGCGCGCGAGCATGTCGCCCGCCTTGACGGTCGCTCCCGGGTCGACCGAAAGGATGGCGTCGACCGACAACGTATAACGTGCTTCGCCGCCGCGGCGGAGCCGAGCGAGCTTGGCGAGCTTGCCCTCCGAACTGCGAATGACGATCGCGGGCCTGAGATCCTGCTGTCCGCGGGCGCCCGCCGTCCGCCAATCGGTGACGACGCGCTTGGCGATGCCGGTCGACTCGTCGACCGCCTCGCTGAGCGAGGCGCCCTCGACCAGATCCTCGAAGGCGACGACGCCGTCGACCTCGCTGATGACCGGCCGATTGTATGGATCCCACTCGGCGATGCGCTGGCCGCGCCGGATCTTGTCGCCGTCGTCCGCCTTGAGCCGCGCGCCATAGGCGATACGGTGCACGGCGCGTTCGGTGCCGTCCTGATCGATCACCGCGACCGACAGGTGCCGGCTCATGGCGATCAGCTCGCCGTCCGAGTTCTTCATCACTTCGCGGTTCTTGATCTTCACCGTGCCTTCGAAATTCGATTCGATGAAGGACTGGTCGGCGATCTGCGCCGCGCCGCCGATGTGGAAGGTGCGCATGGTGAGCTGCGTGCCCGGTTCGCCGATCGACTGGGCGGCGATGACGCCGACCGCCTCGCCGAGGTTCACCGGCGTGCCGCGGGCAAGATCGCGCCCATAGCACTTGCGGCACACGCCGTTGAGCGTCTCGCAGGTGAGCACCGAACGGACGCGCAACTCCTGCACGCCGGCGGCGGCGATCGCCTCGACCTGCGGCTCCTCCAGGAGGGTGCCGCGTTTGACGATGGTCTTGCCCGATTTCGGATCGGAGACTTCCTCGCCCGCGGTGCGCCCGAGGATGCGGCTCGCGAGCGAGGCCACCACCTGGCCCGCGTCGATGATCGCGCGCATGCGGATGCCGGCCTTGGTGCCGCAGTCCTCCTCGGTGATGATGCAGTCCTGCGCCACATCCACCAGACGGCGGGTGAGGTAGCCGGAATTCGCGGTCTTGAGCGCGGTGTCGGCGAGGCCCTTGCGGGCGCCGTGGGTCGAGTTGAAGTACTCGAGCACGGTGAGCCCCTCCTTGAAGTTGGAGATGATCGGGCTCTCGATGATCTCGCCCGAGGGCTTGGCCATCGGTCCGCGCATGCCGGCGAGCTGCTTCATCTGCGCCGGCGAACCGCGCGCGCCCGAGTGCGACATCATATAGATCGAGTTGATCGGCAGCTCGCGTCCGGATTCCGGATCTTTCCGGACTGCGGAGATCTCACGCATCATTTCTTCGGCGATGCGATCGGTGCACTTTGCCCAGGCATCGACCACCTTGTTGTATTTCTCGCCTTGGGTGATGAGGCCGTCGTTGTATTGCTGCTCGTATTCCTTGGAGAGCGCGCGAGTCTCCTCGACGAGCGACCACTTCTTGGTCGGCACCACCATGTCGTCCTTGCCGAACGAGATGCCGGCCTTGAAGGCGTGGTGGAAACCCAACGCCATGATGCGGTCGCAGAAGATCACGGTCTCCTTCTGTCCGCAGTGGCGGTAGACCTGGTCGATCATGCTGGAGATTTCCTTCTTCGTCATCAGACGATTGACGAGATCGAAGGGAATCTTCGGACTCTTCGGCAGAATCTCGCCGAGCATCAGGCGGCCGGGCGTGGTCTCGTGGATCTTGGAGACCTTGTGACCCTTCTCGTCGACCGAGATGTAGCGGCCCTTGATCTTGGCGTGCAGCGAGAGGGCGCCGGCGGCGATCGCATGCTCGATCTCGCCGATATTGCTGAACGCCATGCCCTGACCGATTTCGCCCTCGCGGACGAGGGAGAGATAATAAAGTCCGAGCACGATGTCCTGGGAGGGCACGATGATCGGCGAGCCGTTGGCCGGGTGCAGGATGTTGTTGGTGGACATCATCAGCACGCGCGCCTCGAGCTGCGCTTCGAGCGACAGCGGCACGTGCACCGCCATCTGGTCGCCGTCGAAATCGGCGTTGAAGGCGGCGCACACCAGCGGATGGAGCTGGATCGCCTTGCCCTCGATCAGCACCGGCTCGAACGCCTGGATGCCAAGGCGGTGAAGCGTCGGCGCGCGATTGAGCATCACCGGATGCTCGCGGATCACTTCATCGAGAATGTCCCAGACCTCGGGCTTTTCCTTCTCGACGAGTTTCTTCGCCTGTTTCACCGTGGTGGAGAGGCCCTTGGCTTCGAGCCGCGAATAGATGAACGGCTTGAAGAGCTCCAAAGCCATCTTCTTCGGCAGGCCGCACTGATGCAGCTTCAGTTCCGGCCCGACCACGATCACCGAGCGGCCGGAATAATCGACGCGCTTGCCCAATAGATTCTGGCGGAAGCGGCCCTGCTTGCCCTTGAGCATGTCGGCGAGCGACTTCAAGGGGCGCTTGTTGGCGCCGGTGATGACGCGCCCGCGCCGGCCGTTGTCGAACAGCGCATCAACCGACTCCTGCAGCATCCGCTTCTCGTTGCGGATGATGATGTCGGGCGCCTTCAGTTCCATCAGCCGCTTCAGACGGTTGTTGCGGTTGATGACGCGCCGGTAGAGGTCGTTGAGATCGGAAGTGGCGAAGCGTCCGCCGTCGAGCGGCACCAGCGGTCGCAAATCGGGCGGGATCACCGGCACCACGGTCAGGATCATCCATTCCGGCTTGTTGCCGGACTCGATGAAAGCCTCGACGATCTTGAGGCGCTTGGCGAGCTTCTTCGGCTTCAGTTCCGAGGTCGACTCGGCGATCTCCTTGCGCAGCTCCTGCGCCATTTTCTCGAGATCGAGCGACTTCAGCATCTCGCGGATGGCTTCCGCGCCGATCTTCGCGGTGAAAGAGTCCTCGCCGTACTCTTCCTGCGCCTTGAGATAGTCCTCCTCGGAGAGGAGCTGGCGTTCCTTGAGCGCGGTCAAGCCCGGCTCGCTCACGACGTAATATTCAAAATAGAGAATCCGCTCGAGATCCTTGAGGGTCATGTCGAGGAGAAGGCCGATGCGCGAAGGCAGCGACTTCAGGAACCAGATATGGGCGACGGGTGCGGCGAGCTCGATATGGCCCATGCGCTCGCGCCGCACGCGGCTGAGTGTCACCTCGACGCCGCACTTTTCGCAGATGATGCCCTTGTATTTCATGCGCTTGTACTTGCCGCACAAGCACTCGTAGTCCTTGATCGGACCGAAGATGCGCGCGCAGAACAGGCCGTCGCGCTCCGGCTTGAAGGTCCGGTAGTTGATGGTCTCCGGCTTCTTGATCTCGCCGTAGGACCACGAGTTGATCTTCTCGGGCGACGCGATCGAGATCCGGATGTGGTCGAACACCTGGGTCTGGACCGTGGGCCCGAAAATATTCATGATTTCTTGATTCATCACCTTCTCCTTCGGTCCGGCCACCGGGGTTGTTCGGCCCCGCGCCGGAAGGAATTCAGATCACGACACGCGTCGTAACTCTCGGGCCGCGCGGGGATTCGCGCGACCCCCGCGCCGGAGTCATTCGGCCGCGACACTCTCATCCGAGCCGCTGGACGCCTGTCGGTTCTTGGTGCTGACGAGCTCCACATTGAGGCCGAGCGAACGCATCTCCTTCACCAGCACGTTGAAGCTCTCGGGGATGCCGGCCTCGAAAGTGTCGTCGCCGCGCACGATCGACTCGTAGACCTTGGTGCGGCCGGCGACGTCGTCCGACTTCACCGTCAGCATCTCCTGCAGCGTGTAGGCTGCGCCATAGGCCTCGAGCGCCCATACTTCCATCTCGCCGAAGCGCTGGCCGCCGAACTGCGCCTTGCCGCCCAACGGCTGCTGGGTGACCAGGCTGTAGGGACCGATCGAGCGGGCGTGGATCTTGTCGTCCACCAGATGGTGCAGCTTCATCATGTAGATGTAGCCGACCGTCACCTTGCGATCGAACGTCTCGCCGGTGCGCCCGTCGTAGAGCTTGACCTGGCCGGCGCCATCGAGGCCGGCGAGGGCGAGCATGTGCTCGATATCGCTTTCCTTCGCCCCATCGAACACCGGCGTCGCGATCGGCACGCCGCGCTTCAGATTCTCGCCGAGCTCCAGGAGAGCGTTGTCGTCGAGCGAGGCGATGGTCTCGTCCTTGCCGTAGATCTTCTTCAGCGTCTCCTTGAGCGGGCGCGCATCCTGCTTGGCGAGATAGGCGTTGACCGCCTTGCCGACCAGCTCGCCCAGGCCCGCGCAGGCCCAGCCGAGATGGGTCTCCAGAATCTGGCCGACGTTCATGCGGCTCGGCACGCCGAGCGGATTGAGCACGATGTCGACCGGAGTACCGTCCTCCAGGAACGGCATGTCCTCGGCCGGCACGATCTTCGACACCACGCCTTTGTTGCCGTGGCGGCCGGCCATCTTGTCGCCGGGCTGGATCTTGCGCTTCACCGCGACGAACACCTTGACCATCTTCATCACGCCGGGCGGCAACTCGTCGCCGCGCTGCAGCTTCTCGACCTTGTCGAGGAAGCGCTGCTCCAGCCGCTTCTTCGATTCGTCGTACTGCTTGCGCACCGCTTCGACCTCGCCCATCACCTTCTCGTTGGGCGAGACGAACTGCCACCATTGCGAGCGCGGATATTCCTCGAGCACCGCACGGGTGATCTTGGTGTCCTTCTTGAAGCCTTTGGGGCCGGCGATGCCCTGACGGCCCTCGAGCATCTCGCCGAGCCGCCCGTAGACGTTGCGGTCGAGAATCGCCTGCTCGTCGTCGCGGTCCTTGGCGAGGCGCTCGATCTCCTCGCGCTCGATCGCGAGCGCGCGCTCGTCCTTTTCGACGCCGTGACGGTTGAAGACGCGCACCTCGACAATGGTGCCCTGCACGCCGGGCGGCACGCGCATGCTGGTGTCGCGCACGTCGGCCGCCTTCTCGCCGAAGATCGCGCGCAGCAACTTTTCTTCCGGCGTCATCGGGCTCTCGCCCTTGGGCGTGATCTTGCCCACCAGAATGTCGCCGGCGCGCACCTCGGCGCCGATATAGACGATGCCGGCCTCGTCGAGGTTCTTCAGCGCCTCTTCCGAGACGTTGGGGATGTCGCGGGTGATCTCCTCAGGCCCGAGCTTGGTGTCGCGCGCCATCACCTCGAATTCCTCGATATGGATCGAGGTGAAGACGTCGTCCTTCACGATGCGCTCGGAGAGCAGAATCGAATCCTCGAAATTGTAGCCGTGCCACGGCATGAAGGCGACGAGTACGTTCCGCCCGAGCGCGAGTTCGCCCAATTCGGTCGACGGGCCGTCGGCGATGATGTCGCCTTTCTTGACCAGATCGCCGACCCGAACGAGAGGCCGTTGGTTGATGCAGGTGTTCTGATTCGAGCGCTGGAACTTCTGCAGCCGGTAGATATCGACCCCCGATTTCGAGGGATCGAGCTCCTCGGTGGCGCGCACCACGATGCGGGTGCCGTCGATCTGGTCCACCGCGCCGGTGCGCCGCGCCGCGATGACCGCGCCGGAATCGCGCGCAACCACGTCCTCCATGCCGGTGCCGACCAGCGGCGCCTCCGCCTGCACCAGCGGCACCGCCTGGCGCTGCATGTTGGAGCCCATCAGCGCGCGGTTGGCGTCGTCGTTCTCCAGGAACGGGATGAGCGCGGCCGCGACCGACACCAGCTGTTTCGGCGACACGTCCATGAAATCGACCTTGTCGGGCGTGATCAAGAGCACGTCGCCGGCATGCCGGCACACGATCAGATCCTCGGTGAACTTGCCCTTGGCATCGATCACCGCGTTCGCCTGTGCGACGTGATATTTCCCCTCTTCCATCGCCGAGAGATAGATCACCTCCTCGGTGACGCGGCCGTCCTTCACCTTGCGATAGGGCGTCTCGATGAAGCCGTACTTGTTGATGCGCGCGAAGGTGGCGAGCGAATTGATCAGGCCGATGTTCGGCCCTTCCGGCGTCTCGATCGGACAGATGCGGCCGTAGTGGGTCGGATGCACGTCGCGCACCTCGAAGCCGGCGCGCTCGCGGGTGAGGCCGCCGGGTCCGAGCGCCGACAGGCGCCGCTTGTGCGTGATCTCGGACAACGGATTGGTCTGGTCCATGAACTGGGAGAGCTGCGAGGAGCCGAAGAACTCGCGCACCGCCGCCGCCGCCGGCTTGGCGTTGATCAGGTCCTGCGGCATCACCGTGTCGATATCGACCGAACTCATGCGCTCCTTGATCGCGCGCTCCATGCGGAGAAGGCCGATGCGGTACTGGTTCTCCATCAGCTCGCCGACCGAGCGCACCCGGCGATTGCCGAGATGGTCGATGTCGTCGATCTCGCCCTTGCCGTCGCGCAAGTCCACCAGCGTCTTGATGACCGAGATGATGTCTTCCTTGCGCAGGATGCGCACGGTGTCGTCGGCATCGAGATCGAGCCGCATGTTCATCTTGACGCGGCCGACCGCGGAGAGGTCGTAGCGCTCGGAATCGAAGAACAGCGATTTGAACATCGCCTCGGCGGTCTCCACCGTCGGCGGCTCGCCCGGCCGCATCACCCGGTAGACGTCGAACAGCGCGTCCTCGCGGGTCAGATTCTTGTCGACCGTGAGCGTGTTGCGGATATAGGCGCCGACGCTGACGTGATCGATGTCGAGCACCGGGATTTCGCCGTAGCCGGCCTCGGTCAAGAGATCGAGCGTCTTCTTGTCGATCTCCTGTCCGGCCTCGGCGTGGATCTCGCCGGTCTCCGCATTGACCAGATCCTCGGCGATGTATTGGCCGTAGAGATCCTCGTCGGAGAGCTTCAGCGCCTTGAGGCCCTTTTCGGCAAGCAAGCGCGCCTGGCGCACGGTGAGCTTCTTGCCCGCCTCGATCACCACATCGCCGGAGTCGGCGTCGCGGAGATCGGTCATCGCCTTGAACCCCTTCATGCGCCTGGGATCGAATGGCACCCGCCAGCCGTCCTTCACCCGCTTGAACACCAACCGGGTGTAGAAGGTCCGGAGAATCTCCTCGCCGTCCATGCCGAGCGCGAACAGGAGCGAAGTGACCGGGATCTTGCGCCGACGGTCGATGCGCGCGTGCACGATGTCTTTGGCGTCGAACTCGATATCGAGCCAGGAGCCGCGGTAGGGAATGATGCGTGCCGCGAACAGCAACTTGCCGGAAGAATGGGTCTTGCCCTTGTCGTGGTCGAAGAAGACGCCCGGGCTGCGGTGCATCTGGGAGACGATCACGCGCTCGGTGCCGTTGACGATGAAGGTGCCGTTCATGGTCATGAGCGGGATGTCGCCCATGTAGACGTCCTGCTCCTTGATATCCTTCACCGACTTGGCGCCGGTCTCCGGGTCCACGTCGAACACGATGAGACGCAGCGTCACCTTGAGCGGTGCCGCGAAGGTCATGCCGCGTTGGCGGCACTCGTCGACGTCGTATTTCGGCGGCTCGAACTCGTAGCGCACGAATTCGAGCATCGCCGTCCCCGAGAAATCGGAGATCGGGAACACCGACTTGAACACGGCCTGCAGGCCGTCGTCGCGCCGCTCGGTCTTCGGATTCTCGAGTTGCAGGAACTGGTCGTAGGATGCCTTCTGCACCTCGATGAGGTTGGGCATCTCGGCGACTTCCCGAATCTTGCCGAAGAACTTGCGGACTCGCTTGCGGCCGGTGAAGGTCTGCGCCATCTCGTTTCTCGCTCCGTAGGGACGAAACCGCGGTGAGCCGCGGCCGTCCGGAAAATCCGCCTCCCGCCCCGCGGCGGGCGCGCCGGGCGGCGGATCAACCGCCGTCCGCAACTTGTTTCGTCATGCCCGGGCTCGTCCCGGGCATCCACGTCTTACCGGTCGCGATCCCCGGGCCTCCCCCGGATCAGGTCCGGGGTCGCCCGGGGATGACCTTGTGCGGGCGACACCCGCCCAAGGTCACTTCAGCTCAACCTTGGCGCCCACTTTCTCGAGGGTCGCCTTGATCTTCGCCGCCTCGTCCTTGTTCACGCCCTCTTTGACGGCTTTGGGCGCGCCTTCCACGAGGTCCTTCGCTTCCTTGAGGCCGAGGCCGGTGATCGCCCGGACCTCCTTGATGACCTCGATCTTCTTGTCGCCGGCACTGGCGAGGACGACCGTGAACTCGGTCTTCTCCTCGACCGCCGCGGCGGCGGGCGCCGCCGCGACCGCGACCGCGGCCGCCGCCGACACGCCCCATTTTTCCTCGAGTTGCTTGGCGAGATCCGCCGCTTCGAGAACGGTGAGCTTGCTGAGCTCGTCTACGATCTTCTCCAGATTTGCCATTTCCTGTTCCTCTCGGTTCGAACCAAATACCGGAACCGCTACGCGGCTTCGCTCTTCTGGCCGTATGCCCCGAACACCCGCGCGAGCTTCTGCGCCGGCGCGTTCACGACCTGCGCGATCTTGGTCGCCGGCGCCTGGATGAGGCCGATCAACTTCGCGCGCAGTTCGTCGAGCGACGGCAGGGAGGCGAGCGCCTTCACGCCGTCGAGGTTGAGGGCGGTCGATCCCATCGCGCCGCCGAGGATCACGAACTTCTCGTTCCCCTTGGCGAACTCGACAGCGATCTTGGGCGCCGTCACTGGATCGCCCGAATAGGCGATCACGGTCGGTCCCTTGAGAAGGGACGCGACATGGGCGACGTCCGTGCCTTCGAGAGCTTTTTTCGCGAGGCGGTTCTTGGCGACCTTCACGCCGGCCCCCTTTTGCTTCATCTGCCGGCGTAGCGCCGACATCTGAGCAACGGTGAGGCCGGAATAGTGAGCCACCACGACGGCAACGGCGTTCTTGAACACGCCGTTGAGCGCCGTGACCTGCTCCTGCTTTTCCGCTCGGTCCACTCTCTGTCTCCGGTTGGCGGCGACATCTTCGCCGCCGGTTTCACCTTGCCGGCCCGCTTCTGCCTTCACGGGCAGAGGAGCGGGTCGACGCTCCACTCGCCCTGTACCCTTGGGCCGTGGCGGGCCAAGGTGTGGTTCGAACCGATCGCGGGCTCGCGCCCGAAACCAGCCGATCCCCGTCTCATGCAGGCTCTTTCGAATTAAGCCCGGGCCTAAGCCCGCGCGCCCGCAGTCTCGGACAGGACGCCGGACGGCTCATCGCCTTCCGGCCATTCTCGCAAGCGGCACTTCAACCGCTTGCGAAACCAGTTGCGAACCGTTTCCGAACGCTCGGGAACGACTCGAAAAAATCGCTCTCAGCGCCCGAAGACGCTGTTGGTCTCCACGCGGACTCCAGGACCCATGGTCGAGGAAATCGCGATCCTCTTGATGAAGGTGCCCTTGATGCCCTGCGGCTTCGATTTCGCCACCGCGTCGGCGAAGGCGCGGATATTCTGCGCGAGCTGTTCGGCCGTGAACGAGGCCTTGCCGACCCCGGCCTGGACGATGCCCGCCTTCTCGACGCGGAATTCGACGGCGCCGCCCTTCTGCGCCTTGATGGCGGCGGCGAGATCGTTGGTGACGGTGCCGACCTTCGGGTTCGGCATCAGCCCGCGCGGCCCCAATACCTTCCCGAGCCGGCCGACCAGCGGCATCATGTCCGGGGTCGCGACGCAGCGATCGAAATCGATCTGGCCGCTGTTCACTTTCTCCACCAGATCCTCGGCGCCGACGATATCGGCGCCGGCGGCCTTGGCCTCGTCGGCCTTGGCGCCCTTGGCGAACACCGCGACCTTGGCACCGCGGCCCGAGCCGTTCGGCAGGTTGCAGACGCCGCGCACCATCTGGTCGGAGTGACGCGGATCGACGCCCAGATTCATCGCTACCTCGATGGTCTCGTCGAACTTGGCCTTGGCGCGATCCTTCACGAGCTTCACCGCCTCCTCGAGCGGATAGGCCTTGATGGGCTCGATCCCCTCGCGGGCGGCACGAAAGCGTTTTCCCGGTTTCGTCATCACCTCACCCCGTGACCTCGATGCCCATGGAGCGGGCGGAGCCTTCGATCATGCGCATGGCCGCATCGATCGTGTCGCAGTTCAGGTCCTTCATCTTCTTCTCGGCGATCTCCTTGACTTGCGTCTTGGAAACCTGGGCGATCGGCTCGCGGCCGGGGGTTCCCGATCCCTGCTCGATCTTCGCCGCCTTCTTCAAGAAATAGGAGACCGGCGGGGTCTTCATCTCGAAGCTGAAGGAGCGGTCTCCATAGATGGTGATGGTGACGGGGATCGGCATCCCCTTCTCCAGCTTCTGGGTCTGGGCGTTGAACGCCTTGCAGAACTCCATGATGTTGAGGCCGCGCTGGCCCAAGGCCGGGCCGATCGGCGGCGCCGGATTGGCGGCGCCCGCCGGCACCTGCAACTTCAAATAACCAGTTACCTTCTTCGCCATTCCTCACTCCCATCACGTGCCGGCGCCGGCCGGCATCGGGGTCCTGTGGTGCGGTCCGGGCGTTTGGCGGGCGCCCTTTCCTCCCACAGCCGTTCAGCCCTTCTCGACCTGGCTGAACTCCAATTCCACCGGGGTCGCCCGGCCGAAAATCGAGACCGCCACCTTGAGTCGCGAGCGGTCCTCGTCCACTTCCTCGACGGTGCCGTTGAAGGACGCGAACGGCCCGTCCGATACCCGTACTTGTTCGCCCACCTCGAAGGTGATCGAAGGCTTCGGCCGCTCGATCCCCTCCTGCACCTGATGAAGGATCCGCCCGGCCTCCACGTCGGAGATCGGGATCGGCTTCTTGTCGGCGCCCAGGAAGCCCGTCACCTTCGGCGTGTTCTTGATCAGGTGATAGGCCTCGTCGGTCAGCTCGCACTTCACCAGCACATAGCCGGGGAAGAACTTGCGCTCGGCGTCGATTTTTCTGCCGCGTCTCACCTCCACCACTTTCTCGGTCGGAACCAAAATCTCCTCGAACAAATCGCCGAGACCCCGGCTCTGCGCCTGCTCGCGGATCGACTCCGCGACTTTCTTCTCGAAGTTCGAGTAGGCGTGCACGATGTACCAGCGCTTGGCCAAATGGATCTCCATCAGCGCAGCACGTTGAGCACGAGACTCAAGACCAGCCGGATCACCTGGTCGACGACCAGAAAGAAGATCGCGGCGGCGATGGCGAAGACGAACACCATCGCGGTCGTGATCAGGGTCTCGCGCCGGGTCGGCCAAGTCACCTTCGAGGTCTCGGCGCGGACCTGCTGCAGAAACTCGAACGGATTCGTCTTCGCCATCTCTGTTCCCGGTAGGGCGCGGATTGATTCCGCGCCATCTTCGACTTTTCTTCTACGCTCGCCTGCCCGGCTGCGACGGGGGCCGCTTCGAACCTTCCTCCTGCCGCCTGGCCGCCTGGCAGGAGTGGAGGGACTCGAACCCCCAACCCCCGGTTTTGGAGACCGGTGCTCTAGCCAATTGAGCTACACTCCTTCGGAGGCAGTCTGCGCATGCGGCTCACTCGATGATCTTCGCGACCACGCCGGCGCCGACGGTTCTTCCGCCCTCGCGGATGGCGAAGCGCAACTTCTCCTCCATCGCGATCGGCACGATCAGCTGCACTTCCATCGACACGTT
>JAHFPO010000038.1 GCA_023266695.1 Hyphomicrobiales bacterium
CATCGGCCGAGGGCTCGGCGATGGCCGCGAAGTCCGCCTGCGCATCATCCGCGAAGCCGGACGCGAAAGCGGGCGCCGCCGATCCGCGCCAGGAAGCTTGCGGCCTCGCTCCCGTGCCGCGGCGGCGGGCGAACGCGACCAGGCGCGTGGCGCCGGTGGTGGCCGAACGCCTGGCGCCGGCGCCGAGCGCGTCCATGAGCGAGCGCACCAACAACGCTCGTACCAGGCCGGGATCGCGGAAGCGCACCTCGGTCTTGGCGGGGTGGACGTTGACGTCGACCTCGCGCGGATCGAGCTTCAAAAACAACGCCACCACCGGATGGCGATCGCCGTGCAGGAGATCGGCATAGCCGCCGCGCACAGCGCCGAGCAGAACCTTGTCGCGCACCGGCCGGCCGTTGACGAACAAATATTGGGCGAGCGAATTCGCCCGCGAGAAGGTGGGAAGGCCGGCGAGTCCGGTGAGCTCGACGCCCTCGCGTTCGCCTTCGACCGGGATCGCGTTCGAGCGCAGATCGGCCCCGAGCACATCGGCCATGCGCGCGAGCCGGCCCTCGGCGGCGGCGCGCCGTGCGACATAAGTGACGGGCGCGCGGTCCTCGGCGACGAGAGTGAAGGCGACATCGGGGCGCGCGAGCGCCAGGCGCCGCACCGCCTCGATCGCGGCCGCGGTCTCGGCGCGGTCCGATTTCAGGAATTTCAGCCGCGCCGGAGTGGCATAGAACAAGTCCCTCACCTCGACCCGCGTGCCTTTCCCGAGAGCCGCGGGCTTGACCTTCGACTTCTTGCCGCCCTCGACATGGATCTCGACCGCGTTTGAGGCGTCCCCGGTCCGCGTCGTGATCATGAGCCGAGCGACGGCGCCGATCGAAGGCAGCGCCTCGCCACGGAAGCCGAGGGTGGTGATGGCGTCGAGATCGTCACCCGCGATCTTCGAAGTGGCGTGGCGCTCGACCGCGAGATCGAGGTCTGCGGGCGTCATGCCGGCGCCATCGTCGGTGACGCGCACGAGCCGTCGCCCGCCGCCGGAAAGCACCACCTCGATGCGCCGGGCGCCGGCGTCGAGCGCGTTCTCGATCAGTTCCTTCACGACCGAAGCCGGCCGCTCCACCACCTCGCCGGCGGCGATGCGGTTGACGACGGCTTCGGGCAACTGGCGGACGGGCATGAACGGAACCCTGACCGAGTCGGGCGCCGAATTCCAGCGCGAGCAGGGCTTTGCCGGGAGCGCGGCACCGATCGTCCCCGCTGTGCACAGATTCAGGCCCCGGAGAGGTGTTTCTTGGCGAGAATCTTCCCTTCCTCGACCGCCGGCTGGTCGAACGGATCGACGCCGAGGAGACGCGCGGCGAGGATCGTCTCCAACATAAAGTGCATGAGCAGCGCGCCGAGCGAGCGCTCGTCGAGCCGTTCGAGATGGATGGTGCGCACCGGACGGCCGTTGTTCGCAAGCATAGCGGCGGTGGCGCGCGCCTCCGCCGCGACGAGGTCGCCGACGGTCTTGCCGCCGAACTCCGGTTCGCCGCCTCCTTTCGCGAGGCTTGCATCGATGCGCGGACCGAGACCCGCCGTCGCCGTCGTCAGCACGGTGAAGAGCTTGTCGGGCCGGCCGCCGAGCCAGAGCTGTAGTTGGCTATGCTGATCGACGGGACCGAGCGCCGCGATCGGGGTGGCGCCTTTGCCCTCCTTGCCGAGGCTTTCGGCCCACAGCTGCATCCACCACCGGGTGAACCGCTCCAAGCGGTCGGCATAGGCCATGAGCACGCGGATCGTCTTTCCCTCGGCGGCGGCGGTGGCGGATAAAGCGGCGCCGAGCGCGGGCGGAACTTCCCCGGCCGGGCGCCCCGCAAGCACCGGCGCGAGCGCCTCGCGGGCGCCGGCGCGGATCGCTTTCCCATCGAGACCGGCGACGAGCGCGGGCAAGAGTCCCACATTGGATAAGACCGAATAGCGCCCGCCGATGCCGGGATCGTGGTCGAGCACGGGAGAGCCGATGCTTTCCAAGAGTTCGCGCAAGCCATTGCGCCTGCCCGAGCGGGCGGGCTCGGAGAGCCCGATGAGGTGGTCAGCGAACTTGCCGCCGCGGCCGGCGGCCTTGAGCGCCGCGATCACGGCGATCGTCTGCATCAGAGTCTCGGCGGTGCCGCCGGATTTGGAAATCGCGACGAAGCGCGCGGTCTTCAAATCAAGCCGCACGAGCATCGCTTCGAAAGTCAGGGGATCCAGATTGTCGAGAAAATGCAGGCGCGGAGCCTTGCGCAAGACGCCGAGGCCAGGCACGCCATGGTCGGCGAGCTGGGCGAGCGCCTGGCCGCCGAGGCTGGAGCCGCCGGTGCCGAGAAAGACCACGTCGCTCGCCTGTGCGAGTTTTTTCGCGACCTCGGCGAGCGAGGAGAGATCGTCGCTTTTCTCGGGCAGCCGCAACAGCGGCAGCGTGCGCTTTTCGTAAGCCGTGCGCAGGTCGCCGAGCGCCTCCTCCGCGCGCGCAAGCGCGGCGCCGAGCGCATCGTCGGAAATGCCGCCCGTGCCGATCTTGCTTCGCAACGCGCCTTCCACCGACTGGACATAGAGCATCGAAATCTCCCCGCCGGCGTCAGAGGCCCGCGCGTACCGCGCGCCGCGCGCCGATTTCCCGGCGCTTGGTCGCGATCGAGGCGATGATGACCATGAGCGTGACGAACGCAATGAATAAAGTGCGGATCGCGTTGATTTCGGGCGTCACCCCGAGGCCCGCGAGCATGCGCATGAGCGTGGTCTTACCGCAGCCCGAGGGGCCGAGCAGAGCGAAAAATTTGCGCTCATAGATATCGAGGGAAAAATCGGTGATGGCCACGACCTCACCGAAGCGCTTGGTCGCGCCCTCGAAGCGAATCGCCGAGGGATCGTTCCAGGGCGCGAACTTGCGGCGCACCGCGCCCAGGGTTTTCGGCATCTTGCCGACGGCGACATCCATCTCTATCCCGCTTCCGCGCCCGGATTCCCTCTTGCCTCATTAGCGGGGAAACCGCGCCGGCTCAACCGCGCGTGGGCCAGATGGTTCTTCCCGCCGTTCGGAAGGAAGACAGCCGTCAGCCGGCGAGCGTTTCGGCCGGTGCCGTGGGTCCGAGCGCGGCCTTGAGGGCGGCAAGCTCGGCGGCATTCGCGATCAAGCCGAGTTTGGTTCGTCGCCACAACACGTCATCGGCGGTCGAGGCCCATTCCTCGCGCCGCAGATAATCGAGTTCGACGGCGTGGAGATCGCCGACGAGGCGGGGCCCGAGATCGTCGAGGCGTTTGCGATCATCGAGAACCTTCCAAACGCGCGTGCCATAGGCACGCGCCCATCGCCGCGCATGGGCTTCGGTAAGATAGGGATGGCGGGAGCGCAATTCGGTGATCATCCCCTCGATCCCGCCTTCGTCGAAATCGCCGCCCGGCAAGGGAGTGACGCCGGTCCAGGCGGGCCCGAGGGCAAACCAGTGCGTGAGCCCGCCGATCACCTTCTCGGCGAGGCTGCGATAGGTCGTGAGCTTGCCGCCGAATACCGAGACGAGCGGCGGTTCGCCATAACCGCCGTCGAACTCGAGTACGTAATCGCGGCTCACGTCCGTGGACTTGGCGGAGCCGTCCTCGACCAGCGCGCGTACGCCGGCAAAGGTCCATTTGACCTTCGAGGGCTCGACCGGCACGCGGAAGAACGCATTCGCCGTCCGGCAAAGATAAAGGATCTCCTCGGCGCTCGCCGCCGCGTGGGTGGGATCGCCGGCGACATTGATTTCGGTGGTGCCGATGAGAGTGAAATCGCCGGCAAAGGGAATGGCGAAGACGAGCCGTTGATCGTCGTTCTGCATGAGATAGGCGCGATCATGGGCATGCAGCCGGGGAACCACGATGTGGCTTCCCTTGACCAGGCGGAGGCGGACGCTCGAGGGGCGGCGCAACACGGTTTCCAGCAAGTGGGCAGCCCAGGGCCCGCTCGCATTGACGAGCGCGCGCGCAGTCGCGGTCTCGCGCCCGCTCGCCTTCTGCAAGATGAGATGCCAGCGCTCGCCCTCGCGTCTTGCGGCCGCGCAGCGCGTGCGCGTGCGGATCACCGCGCCCTTCTCGCGTGCGCCGATCGCATTGGCGATGACCAGACGAGCGTCGTCGACCACACAGTCCGAGAACTCGAAGCCGAGTTGCGGACCGGGTTTCAACGGCGCTCCCGCCGGATCGTCGGCGAGATCGATCACGCGGCTTCGCGGCAGGTTCTTGCGGCCGCCGATCCAATCATAGAGGGCGAATCCGAGGCGCAGCATGAGGGCGGATCGCGCCCTCGGGACATGAGGGAACACGAAACGCATGGGTCGCACCACGTGCGGCGCCAGTCTCAGGAGCCGTTCGCGCTCGGCGATCGACTCGCGCACCAGGCGGAATTCGAAATGTTCGAGATAACGCAGGCCGCCGTGAATGAGTTTGGTCGATGCCGAGGAAGTGGCGGAGCCGATGTCGCCCTGCTCGACCAGCAGAACGGAGAGCCCCCTGCCGGCGGCGTCACGGGCGATGCCGCAGCCATGGATGCCGCCGCCGATGATGGCGAGGTCATAGTCGGCCATTGCCTTCCCCGTCCCCCGTCGTTCGAACAGATGTGCGGTCATGGACGATCCATCGGCCTGATTGGGAAAACGGCAAAGGGAGTTCTAGCACACCGAGCAGGGTTAAACGCGCGCGAGCGCGAGCGCGACCCCCTGGCCGACGCCGACGCACAGGGTGGCGAGCGCAAGCCGTCCCTTCATCTCCGCGAGCGCGTGCACGGCGGTGCCGGCGATGCGGGCGCCCGACATGCCGAGCGGATGGCCGAGCGCGATCGCTCCCCCGTTCGGGTTCACGTGCTCGGCGTCGTCGGGAATACCGAGGCCGCGCAGGCAGGCGAGCGACTGGCTGGCGAAAGCCTCGTTCAGCTCGATGACGTCGAAGTCGGAAATCTTGATGCCGAGGCGCGCCAAGAGCTTTTCCGTCGCCGGAACGGGTCCGATGCCCATGATGCGCGGCGGCACGCCGGCCGACGCCATGCCGAGTACACGCGCGCGGGGCTTCAGCCCGTGCGTGCGCACCGCTTCCTCGGAGGCGAGGATGAGGGCGGCGGCGCCGTCGTTGATGCCCGACGAATTGCCGGCGGTGACGGTGCCGGGATCGCGGAATGGAGTCTTGAGCTTGGCGAGCCCTTCGAGCGTGGTGTCGGCGCGCGGATGCTCGTCGCGATCGGCTGCGATCGGGCCCGACTTGCCGCCCGGTGTCTCGACCGCGACGATCTCTTCCTTAAAGTAGCCGCGCGCCTGTGCCTTCGCCGCGCGCTGTTGCGAGCGCCAGGCGAACCCGTCTTGATCCTCGCGCGAAACCTGGAACTCCTCGGCGACGTTCTCGCCGGTCTCGGGCATGGAATCGACTCCGTACTGCGTCTTCATCAGCTGATTGACGAAGCGCCAGCCGATGGTGGTGTCGTGGATTTCAGTGCCGCGCTGGAAGGCTTCCATGCTCTTGCCCATGACGAAGGGCGCACGCGACATCGACTCGACCCCGCCGGCGACGGCAAGATCGATCTCGCCCACCTTGATCGCGCGCGCGGCGGTCCCCACCGCATCGAGCCCCGAAGCGCACAGCCGGTTGACGGTCGTGCCTGGAATCGAGCTGGGCAGACCGGCGAGCAGAAGGGCCATGCGGGCGACATTGCGATTGTCCTCGCCGGCCTGATTGGCACAGCCGAAGAAGACCTCGTCGAGCTTTCCCCAATCTGCGGATTTATTGCGTGCGATCAATGCCTTGATCGGGATTGCGGCGAGATCGTCGGTGCGCACCTTGGCCAATGCGCCGCCATAGCGGCCGATCGGCGTGCGCACGAAATCGCAAACGAAGGCTTCGCGCGGTATCGCCATGAATCGCCCTCAGGCCGCCTCGCCGTGGGCGGCGGCGGTGCGCGCATGGAGTTCACGCAGCACTGCAAGCTCCTTCGCGGTCGGGCGTGGCGTCTCGGCGACCTTGTCGGCGAAGCGGATCGGCCAGCCGGTCGCTTCCTTCACCTGATCGCGGGTCACGCCCGGATGCAACGACATGACCGTGAGTTCCTTGGTTCTCGGATCTGGCGCCATGACGCAGAGATCACTGATGACCTTGGTCGGCCCCTCGGTGGTGACGCCGTGGCGGGCGCGGTCGTCGCCGCCCTTACCGTGACCGAGCGTGGTGAAGAAGTCTAGTTTTTCCACAAAGGAGCGCTTCGAGTGGCTGATGATGATCAATATCCGCCCGCAACTGGTCGCGATTTCGGGCGCTCCGCCACCGCCCGGCAGCCGCACCTTGGGTTTGGCATAGGAACCGATGACGGTGGTGTTGAGATTGGAGAAACGATCGATCTGCGCGCCGCCGAGGAAACCCGTCGTGATGCGTCCGCCCTGCAGCCAATAACGGAACATCTCCGGCACCGACACGGTGCAAAGCGCGGTCGCGCAGAGCTCGCCGTCGCCGATCGAGAGCGGAAGCACATTGGGCCTGGCCGCGAGCGTGCCCGATTCGTAGATCAGCACGATCCCGGGCGCATGGATGAGGCGCGCGAGATTGCAGGCGGCCGACGGCGCGCCGATCCCGACGATACAGACATCGTCGTTCGCGAGCGCGCGCGCGGCGGCGACGGTCATCATCTCGGCCGGGCTATAGTTCGTGTTCATCGCTGTTCTCGTCACGCCGCCCGCATGGCATGGGCCGCGAAGACATCGGGCCCCTTGCGCATGACGTGCTCGTCGATCCAGGCGCGGAAACTGTCGCGGTCGCGCGAAATCGGATCCCACGCCTTATAGAACGCATTGTCGCGCTCGTAATAGCCGTGCGCATAGGAAGGATGCGCGCCGCCCCGCACTTTCACGATCGCGCCGACGGTCCAATCCGGCAAGATCACGGCATTGGGGGAATGCGGGCCGAATTCGTCGATGATTTCCTCGACGGTGACGATCGAGCGCTTGGCCGAGAGTACCGCCTGCTTCTGCACGCCCACAATGCCTTCGAACATCACATTGCCTTGGCGATCGGCTTTCTGCGCGTGAACGATCGCGACATCGAGCTTGATCGCGGGCACGGCGGCGAGCTTCTCGCCGGTGAACGGGCAGGTGATTTCCTTGATGTTGGGATTGATCTCAGCGAGTTCGGCGCCGCGATAGCCGCGGAACACGGCGAAGGGAAGGCCCGCCGCGCCGGCATCATAGGCATTCGCCAGTGCCGCGTGGCTGTGCTCCTCGAGCGCGAGCGGCGTCGGCCAAGCATTCTCGTAGGCGTCGCGGAACCGATGCAGCGAGCCCACCCCGGGATTGCCGACCCAGGAGAACACCAGCTTGTCGGCGGCGCCCATGCCGATGAGCTGGTCATAGATGAGATCGGGCGTCATGCGCACGAGGGTGAGGTGCTTCTTCTTCTGACGGATCACCTCATGGGCGGCGGCAAAGGGAATGAGATGGGTGAAGCCTTCCATGGCGACGACATCGCCGTCGCGCACGTTGGCTTCGACCGCTGCGGCGAGATCGAGAACTTCAGCCATGAGCCAGCTCGGACGCTCACCCTGTAACTTATTCAAATATATTGAAAATTCAAATATTTGGCCGCAGGCAGATTGCGCTCGCGCCCCCGATAACCCTACGCGGCAGAGGATTCGCCCTCTATTTCGAACGTATTCCGCCTTTGTCTTCGCGCCTGGCGATCCTTGTCGTTCGTGGGTCGGGGAACCCGACCCTCCTAGGGGGACAAGTGTTCGTATCACAGTTAGATTGGGCGTATAGCGCCCATTCGTTCGTATTGCGCACAATTTGCTTGAAAACGGGTATCCTGATCCGCTAAATACAACCGGCTGGGATAGTGATGGATCAGGTTACACCCAACTTTGCCGGGACCGCGGATCCGACCGAACAGGCGGATTTCGTGACCGCGCTGGCGCGTGGTCTCACCGTGATCCGCGCCTTCGGCGCCGAGGCGCCCCGCATGACGCTTGCCGATATCGCGCGGCGGACCGGGCTCGCGCGCGCGACCGTGCGCCGTTCACTGATCACGCTGGAAGCGCTGGGCTACGCGGAAAGCGACGGGCGCAATTTCAGTCTTACCCCTCGGGTAATGGCGCTGGGTCATTCCTATCTTTCCTCGACGCCGCTCCCGCGCGCCGCGCAACCCTTTCTCGAACGGCTTTCGGAACTCCTTCAGGATGCCTGCGCGGTCTCGATCCTCGACGATGACGAAGTGCTCATCGTCGCCCGCTCCGCACCGAAGCGGCTCCTTACCATTGCCAATGCGGTCGGGACCCGCCTTCCCGTTTATTGCACCAGCTCGGGCCGCGTGCTTCTCGCCAGGCAATCCGAGGCGGTGATCGACGCATATTTCTCCCGGCTGGTGCCGCGCCGTTTCACCGTGCATACGATCATGGACCCGGCCGAACTCCGCCGCGTGATGCAGGAGACGCTGACCTCGGGCTATGCGATTTCCGACGGCGAAATCGAAGAAGGCGTATGCGCGATCTCAGTGCCGCTCACGAATGCATACGGCGGGACGGTGGCGACGTTGAATGCGATCAGTTACGGAGGGCGGGTCACGCGCGCGGAGATGATCGAACGCTTTCTGCCGCACATGCGCCGCGCCGCTGACGATTTGCGTTCGGTTCTGATCTGACCGCGACCGAACCGGCCATTGCCCGCCTCAAGAGGCGCCGCCCCATCGTGATTCAGGACTTCGGCTTGCCGTCGGGGGCGAATTGCTTGAGATAGGCGATGAGATCCTCGATGTCCTTGTCCTTGGGCAAGCCGGGGAAGACCATCTTGGTGCCCGGGATCGACGCCTTCGGATTCTTGAGATAGATCGCGAGCGTCGCTTCGTCCCAGACGAGGCCGGAATTTTTGTTGGCGTCGGTGTAATTGTAGCCTTCGTAGGTGCCGGCTTTGCGCCCGATGAGACCGTTGAGCACGGGCCCGAGCTTCACCTGGGCGCCCTCTCCCACCGCATGACAGGCCAAACATTTCTTGAAGACTTGCGCTCCCGCCGTGGGATCGCCGGCAGTCGCGATCCCGGGAGCGGACAAGCCCAGGACGAGGAACAGCAGCGCTGGTCGCATCCGGATCATTCTGAAATCATCACCTCGCACGACGCCGGAAATTCCTTCGCATCCCGTATCTTCAGCTTGCTGTCGGCTCGCGATACGGATTGCCCGGACTCGAACCTCACGCTGGTTCGCAGATGATAGGACGGGATACGTACGAATACATACATTCATATCTTTTAGTCCGGCATTAGGAACCGCGGCGACACACTGCCGCACGAGTGCATGCTGGCCGCGTTTATTGTGTCAGCTGCGCGCATTTGAATTCGATCCGGGTTGCGGACCGCAGCGCGTCCGTACTTCGGAGGCAGGGCAGGCGATCATGAACTTGGCTTCTGGCGTTGCCCGGCGGGCAGCTCTCGCGATCCTCGAACTGGGTTCGCCGATCGACCTGCTGTTCAGCGACATCGTGATGCCCGGCGGCATGTCGGGCATCGATCTCGCCAAGAAAACGCGCAAGCTCCGGCCCGAGATCAAGCTGCTCTTGAGCTCGGGATTTGCGGGGAGCGCCAGCGAGAATGGCGGGAACGCGAGCGCAGATATGGAATTTCTGGGCAAACCCTTATCGCAAACAGGATCTGGCTCGGAAGATCAGTCAAGTTCTCCAGCGGCGCCGGGAATCCGACAGAGCAACCGGACCTGCGAAAGTTCACGTCAAAGCACAATAACTCGCGCAGATCCGCGATCGGTGAGCATCGCGCAGCGGCCACAGAGCGCCGTGGCATTGTTTCAGCCGAGGAAGGTGCCGCCGTTCACATGGATAGTCTGGCCGGTGATGTAACGGGCTCCCGGCCCGCAGAGAAACCTCACCGCCGCGGCAATTTCCTCGGGCATGCCATGGCGGCCGACGACGGTGGTATGGGTCTGATGGTGCGCGGGCTCCGGCGCGCCCGCCTTGCGTACGGTGTCGATCAGGCCGGGCGAGATGCAGTTCACGGTCACATGATCGGTACCAAGGTCGTGGGCGAGTGCGCGGGTGAGGCCGATGATCCCGGCCTTGGCGGTGATCACGTGGGCCCGGCGCTTGGCTCCGGCATGTCCGCTCAATCCGCCGATATTGATGATCGCGCCGGCGCCGCTTTTTTTCAGATGCGGAAGACACGCTTTCACGCAAAGGAATGCGCCGTCTAGCGTCACCGCCATGATCTCCCGCCAATCGGCGAGGGTCATTTCCTCGATCGCCTTCTCCTTCCTGAGCGCGGCGTTGTTGACAAGGATATCGATGCGGCCGAATTTATTGACGGCGGCCGCCGTCATCTTCTCGACTGCGACCGCGTCGGCGACGTCGGCGACGACCGCGAGCGCGCGTCCTCCTTGCGTTTCGATCTCGCGCGCGACCGCGTCCGCTTCCGCTCGGTTCGAGCGCACATTGACGGCCACCGCCGCTCCCGCCTCGGCGAGCGCGAGCGCGATCGCCCGGCCGATATTGCGTCCGGACCCGGTTACGATCGCAACTCGGCCGGCGAGTTCCTTGTTGTTGTCCTTCATGACGAGGTTCACTCCCCCAAAGCATCGAGGTCGATCGGACCATTATAGAGCGTGCGCGCGAGCGCGAGCGCGGCGTCGACATGCTTTGCATTCCAGCCGCCGTGATGCGCGTTGAGCGTGAATTTCTCCTCGATGTCGCGCCGCGTGAGCGGCTCGTGCGCACCGCCGCGCAGATGCGGCTGGCGCTCCTCGACGATTGTTCCGTCGCGCAGAACGGCGCGGATGTGGCCGGTATATTCGTTCGGATAGGGATTGCCGGGATCGACCTCGTAGCGCACCTTGGCGGCGAGCGCGATGATGCGTGGATCGCGCAAGTTTCCGTCGGCGAAGGCATCGAGACCGACGCCGCTGCGTACGAACCCGGCAGCGATGCAATAGGGGATCGAAAATTTCGCCGCATAGCCATTGGGCGGCCGCTGCTTGTCCCGAAGCGGCTCCCACAGGCGATGCACGATCCCTTCCGCGGTCTCGCAGACGAGCTCCTGGATGTCTTCGGCTTTGATCCCGCGCGCGGCGAGCCTGCGCGCGCAGTCGATGAAGGGATGCGCCATGGTGCCGCAAGGATAGGGCTTGAAGGCGAGGTCGGTCAGCACCCAGCGCTCGCCGAAATCGCCGACGAGCGCGGCGTAATCGCCGTCCTTGGTATGGGCGAAGCCGTTGAAGAGGCCGTGGACGCCCTCGAACACGGTGCGCGGACCGAGGAAGCCGGCGCGGCCCAAGAGCGCCGCGCGCAATCCCGATTGCGCCGCCCATCCCGGATGCAGGCGTTTGGTCCAGGCGCCCTCGGCAAGATATTCGATGATGCCGCCCGCCATGCTGCCGGCGATGCCGAGTGCATCGACGATCTGGCGCCGATCGCAACGGAGCGCCACGGCGACGCCGGCGGCGGCGGCGATCGCGCCCAGAACGGCGGTCGGATGGAAGCCCGAGCGATGGATCGCCTTCGGCACGACGAGGCTCAAACGGCAGATCGCCTCGACGCCGACGGCAATTCCGACGAGCGCCGAGGGTCCATCGGCATCGTGCCGCTCGCAGGCTGCGAGCACCGCTGGCACGATCACGGCGCCGGCGTGCACCGGGCCTCCTTCGAATGTGTCGTCGAAGTCCTCGCCGTGGGCGGCGGTACCGTTGACAAAGGCGGCTCCCGCCGCACCGAGGCGCCGCTTATGGCCGATCGCCGTGCAGGTCCCGTCGTCGTCGCAAGCTGCGAGCGCGCTTCGCACGTACTCCTCGTTCCTCGCCGTGATGCAGAGCCCGATCACGTCGATCAGCAGGTCTTCGCACTTGCCGCGCACCGCGGCCGGAAGTCGCGCGGCATCGAGCGCGGCGATGCGCCCAGCCAGCTCTTCGGCGACGGTCGCGGTCATGACTTGCCGTTCAGTGGTTGCGCAAGTGGACGCCGCCGAAGCCGGGAATCCGGTTGGCGAGGATGACGACTGCGAACGTGATGATCAGCATGAAAAGACCGAGCACCGAGATGGCGGCGAGATCGCCGCTCTCATTGAGGTCGAAGATCAGTACCGAGATCACCTTGGTCTCCGAGGTGAACAACATGATCGCGGCCGACAGTTCCCGCATCACGCCGACGAAGACGAAGCACCAGGTCGCGATCACACTGGTACGCAAGAGCGGCGCGGTGATGTGAGCGAGCGCCTGCAGACGGCTGGCACCGAGGATGCGACTGGCGTCCTCCAGGTCGGGATGGACCGTGCGGAACGCGGACTGGAGCTGCTGATAAGCCGCCGGAAGCGCAATCGTCACGAAGGCAATCAGCAGAATCCACAGCGTCCCGTACAGGATGAGAGGCGGGCGCGTGTAGCTCAGGAACAGGCCGACGCCGAGCACGATGCCGGGAATCGCGACCGGAGCGGTGGCGAGAAACCCGAGCGTGCGATAGCCGACTATGGCCTTGCGCGTCGTCAGATAGCCGACCACGAGGGCGATCAGCGTGCCGATCGTCGCGGCCGTTGCGCCGAGGATGAAGGTGTTCTTCAAGGCGAGCTTGGTCGCCGACAACTCGAAGAACACGAACTCGATGTTGTGGAACGTGAAATTGGCGGGCGAAACGAGCGTCGTCGCTACGCTCGAGAAGGTCGCGTTGAGAAGCGCGCCATAGGGAAGGAACACGGGATTGAGCAGCACGACGAGGCAGAGTACGAGCGCCGGCCACTTGAACGCGCCGAGGCGGACGAGCCGGGGATCGCCGCTCTTGCCGCCCACGACGGAAAAGCCGCGACGGCCGAGAATGACGTGCTCCGCCCTGAGCAGAATGACGGTCAGCACCAGGAGCGGCAAGGAGGCGGCGGCGGCAAGCTCGGGCTTTGGCGGATACTGGAACAGACTCCAGATCTTGGTGGTCATGGTATGGAACCCCGCCGGCAGCGCCAGGATCGCCGGCGATCCGAAGAGAGTCATCGACTGAAGAAAGGCAACGAGAGCGCCCGCGACCAGTGCCGGCAGCGCAAGCGGGATCGTGATTCTGCGCGCTGTCACCCAGGCGCGGCCGCCGAGGATGGAGGAGGCGTCCTCGAGATCGCCCGGTATGCGGTCGAGCGAATTCGCGATCAGCACGAACACGTAGGGAAAAGTGTAACAGGAGATCACGAAGACGAGGCCGGGGAACGAATAGATATTGAACAGACGTTCCTCCTGCGACGCGCCGGTGAGCAATCGGAAGCCCTGATTGAGAAGGCCGCTGTTCGGCGCCGCCAGCAGCTCCCAGGCGATCGCGCCCAGGAACGGCGGCGTCACGAACGACGCCATCACCAGAATGCGGATCATCCAGCGTGCGGGAATGTCGGTGCGGGCGACGAGCCAGCCCATGGGCGCCGCGACGGCGCAGCAGGCGAGGCTCGCCAGGATCGCAAGTATGAAGGTCGTGATCAGCGGATCGAGGAAGACCGGATCGGTGATGAGCTTGCTGAAATTTTCGAACGTGAAGGCGCCACTGCGGTCGGTCACGCTGAAATAGAAGAGCCACGACAGCGGGAGTACGATCAACACGCAGAGGAGCACCGCGAGACCGAGCATGATCGGCCGCGACAGATCAATTCTGGCCGGCCGCCCCTCAACGCGTCCGAGTGATGCAACGGTCAAGACGGTCCTCTCCGAGATCGGGCGGGCGGCGACATCAAACGCCGAAGATTTTCGTATAGCGGGCCTTGATTTCTTCGCTCTGTTTCTCCACGGCTGCGGGATCGTCCTTCATCAGCTTGATCTCGCCGAGCGGCTTGCGGCCCGCTTTCTCCTTCACCAGAGGATGCGCCGAATGCTGTCCGCTAAAATCGATGAGCAGCTGCTGGCCTTCGAGCGACAATAGATAGCTCTGGAACAAGCGCGCAGCGTTGGCGTTGGGAGCCATCTTGAACACGCCGTTCGGACCCACGATGAGCGGCGTGCCTTCGCTCGGATAGACGATCTCCACCGATCGGCCCGCTTCCTTGAGCTGAACAAGATTGTAGTCGTTGCCGTCGGCCATCACGGCGCGCTCACCGAGCGCGAGCTTCTTCGGCGGGTCGGTCGAGGACTGCACCTGCAACACCTTTTGCTTGGCGAGCTTCTCGAAATATTCCCAACCCAGATCGCGCGCGATCTGGAAGGTCGCGGTCAGGATGGTACCGCTGTAGGTGGGATGGCCCTTGACCATCTTACCCATCCACTTCGGGTCCAAGAGGTCTGCGAAGCTCTTCGGCGCTTCTTCCGGCTTCACCAGGTTGGTGTTGTAGCCGAGCGAGGAGAGCCAGATGCGAGATGTCGCGTAGAGGCCGTCGGGATCGCGATGTTCCGCCGGATAGTGGCGTGCGACATCCTCGGGAACATAGGGCGCGAGCCAGCCGTCGCGCTTCCACACGATGAAGTGGGCGGCGTCCGACGAATTGACCACGTCGGCGGCGTAGATGCGGCTCGCCACTTCCTGCGCGAGGCGCTGAAACTGGCGCTCGGCCCCGGAGCGCTCGACGCGGACGGGGATGCCCGGATATTTTGCCTCGAAAGCTCGCGCCAGTTTCTCGGCCACCGGCAAGTCCATCACGGTATACCAGACGACCTTGCCCTCCTTGCGCGCCGCCGCGATCAGAGCGGGCGTGACCGATTCCGCCGCCGGCGCCGAGGCGACGCGCGTGGCTCCGGTCGCGCCGATCGCAAGCGCGGCCGAAGCCTTGAGAATGTCGCGTCTGGTGAACAACGCGTCCCGCATCGCGGTGAACTCCCGATGACCAGGCTCGAACTCAAACACCAAAGATCTTCGTGTAGCGCGCCTTGATCTCCACGGCTTGTTTCTCCACCGCCGTGGGATCGTCCTTCATGGTCTTGATCTCCCGGAAAGGCTTGCGTCCCGGTTTCTCCTTGGTCTGCGGATGCATCGAGCGCAGGCCGCCGACGTCGATGGCGAGCTGCTGGCACTCGGGGGTGAACATGTAGCATTGCAAAAGCCGCGCAGCGTTGGGATTGGGCGCGGCCTTGAAGATGCCGTTGGGGCCGACGATGAGTGGCGAGCCTTCCGTCGCGTAGACGGGTTCGACCGGCTGGCCCCGCTCCTTCAGCTGAAAGATGTTGTACTCATTGCCGTCGGCCATCACCGCGCGCTCACCGAGCGCAAGCTTCTTGGGCGGGTCGGCCGACGACTGCAACTGCATGATTTTTTGCTTGGCGAGCTTTTCGAAATATTCCCAGCCGAGATCGCGCTGCATCTGGTAGGTCGCAGTCATGATGGTGCCGCTATAGCCGGGATGCGCCTTGACGATCTTGCCCGTCCATTTCGGATCCAAGAGATCGGCGAAGCTTTTCGGCGCTTCCTCCTTTTTCACCAGATTGGTATTGTAGGCGATGATAGAGAGCCAGACGCGGAAGCTCGCGAACATACCGTCCGGGTCCTTGTGCTCGGCCGGATAATATTTCGCCACGTCCTCGGGCACGTAAGGAGCAAGCAGTCCGTCGCGCTTCCAGACGATGAAGTGAGCGGCGTCCGACGAGTTGACGATGTCGACCGCATGGATGTTGCTCGAATATTCCTGACCGATGCGCTGGAACACGCGCTCGGCGCCAGTGCGCTCCACCCGTACGGCGACGTCGGAATATTTGTCCTGGAAGGTCTTGGCGATCTTCTCGGCGATCGGAAGATCGACCGAGGTGTACCAAACAACCTTGCCCTCCTTGCGCGCTGCCGCGATCAGCTCGGGGGTGATCGCCGACGGCGGCGGAGCTGCGGCTTTGAGCGGTGATGCATAGATAGTGAAAGCAA
>JAHFPO010000039.1 GCA_023266695.1 Hyphomicrobiales bacterium
ACGTGTCGATGGAA
Source organism: Hyphomicrobiales bacterium (assembly GCA_023266695.1). Taxonomy (GTDB): domain Bacteria; phylum Pseudomonadota; class Alphaproteobacteria; order Rhizobiales; family Xanthobacteraceae; genus JAUSIF01. The sequence goes on from JAHFPO010000039.1 coordinate 15, forward strand.
GTGCAGCTGATCGTGCCGATCGCGATGGAGGAGAAGTTGCGCTTCGCCATCCGCGAGGGCGGAAGAACCGTCGGCGCCGGCGTGGTCGCGAAGATCATCGAGTGAGGAATTTCGCCGCTCCCCGCCGGCGGGGAGAGGAAGAAGGAAACGAGAGCAGAAGATGAACGGCCAGAACATCCGCATCCGCCTGAAGGCGTTCGACCATCGCATCCTCGATGCCTCCACCAAGGAGATCGTGGCGACGGCCAAACGCACCGGCGCGCAAGTGCGCGGACCCATTCCGCTGCCGACGCGGATCGAGAAATTTACGGTCAACCGTAGCCCGCACATCGACAAGAAGAGCCGCGAGCAATTCGAGATGCGCACGCACAAGCGGCTCTTGGACATCGTCGACCCGACTCCGCAGACGGTCGATGCGCTGATGAAGCTCGATCTCGCCGCCGGCGTCGATGTCGAGATCAAGCTCTGAGGCAGGGAAGAGGACAGGGACGAAAAATGCGTTCCGGCGTGATCGCCCAGAAGCTCGGCATGACCCGCATCTTCACGGATGCGGGCGAGCACGTGTCCGTCACCGTGCTCCAGATCGATCGTTGCCAGGTGATCGCCCATCGCACCGCCGAGAAGAACGGCTATGTCGCGCTTCAGCTCGGCGCCGGTGCGCGCAAGGTCAAGAACGTGTCGAAGCCCATGCGCGGCCATTTCGCCGCCGCCAAGGTCGAGCCCAAGATGAAGGTCGTGGAGTTCCGCGTTTCCGCCGACGCGCTCATCCCGGTGGGCGCCGAGCTCACCGCCGATCATTTCGTGGTCGGACAATTCGTCGACGTCACCGGCACCTCGATCGGCAAGGGCTTCGCCGGCGGCATGAAGCGATGGAATTTCGGCGGTCTGCGCGCCTCGCACGGGGTGTCGGTCTCGCATCGTTCGATCGGTTCGACCGGCGGCCGCCAGGATCCCGGCAAGACCTTCAAGAACAAGGGCATGCCGGGCCATATGGGCGACGTCACCGTGACCACGCAGAATCTGAAAGTGGTGCGCACCGATCCCGCCCGCGGCCTTCTCCTGGTCGAGGGCGCGGTGCCGGGCGCCAAGGGCGGCTGGATCAGGGTACGCGACGCGGTGAAGCGGCCGTTGCCGAAGGAAGCGCCGAAGCCGGGCGCCTTTCGCGAGCCGGGCGCGGCGCCGGTCGAGACCAAGCCCGCTCCGGCGCCTGAAGAAAGACCCAAGCCGAAAGCCGAAGCCAAGCCCGCGCCCAAGGCCGAGGCGAAGCCCGAGGCGAAGGCCAAGGCGCCGGCCGCGCCGAAGGGCAAGTCCAAACCGAAGAGCGGGGGGAAGAAGTGATGGAAATCCCCGTGCACTCGCTCGACGGCAAGAAGGCGGGATCGGTCAAGTTGCCGGACGCGATCTTCGGCCTCGAGCCGCGCCCCGATCTCCTCCACCGCTGCGTCAACTGGCAGCTCGCCAAGCGCCAGGCCGGCACCCACAAGGTGAAGAACCGCGCCGAGATCTGGCGCACCGGCAAGAAGATGTATGCGCAGAAGGGCACCGGCGGCGCCCGCCACAGCTCGGCGCGCGCGAATCTGTTCCGCGGCGGCGGCCGTTCCTTCGGACCGCAAGTGCGCAGCCACGCGACCGATCTGACCAAACAGATGCGCGCGCTCGCGCTCAAGCATGCGCTCTCGGCCAAGGCCAAGAGCTCCGATCTCATCGTGCTCGCGGACGCGAAGCTGGGCGAGCCCAAGACCAGGACCCTCGCCAAGAATTTCGAGAAGCTCGGCCTCCAGAGCGCGCTCATCATCGACGGCGCCGAGATCGAGAAGAATTTCGGGCTCGCCGCCCGCAACCTGCCGGGGATCGACGTGCTGCCGGTCGCCGGCATCAATGTCTATGACATCTTGCGGCGCACCAAGCTGGTGCTGACCAAGGCCGCGCTCGATGCGTTGGAGGCGCGATTGAAATGAGCAAGACCGCAGCCAAGGGCGCCAAGGCCGCGAAGCCCGCCAAGGCCAAGCCTACCCAGGCCAAGCCCGTCCAGGACTCGGGTCCGCAAGACCCGCGCCACTACGATGTGATCGTCGCGCCGGTGGTGACCGAAAAGGCGACCCGTGCGTCGGAGCACAATCAAGTGGTGTTCCGCGTCGCGCTCTCCGCCACCAAGCCGGAGATCAAGGAGGCGGTGGAGAAGCTCTTCAAGGTCAAGGTCAAAGGCGTCAACACCTTGATCAAAAAGGGTAAAACCAAGCGTTTCCGCGGCGTGCGCGGCTTCCAGGGCGATTTCAAGAAAGCGGTGGTGACCCTCGAAGAGGGCCATTCCATCGACATCACCACCGGGCTCTGAGGCGGGACGGGAGAGAACCATGGCGCTCAAGACCTACAAGCCGGCGACCCCAGGCCTGCGCCAGCTCGTGCTCGTCGACCGCGACGGGCTGTGGAAAGGCAAGCCGGTGAAATCCCTCACTGAGGGCAAGATCGGCACCGGCGCGCGCAACAACAACGGCCGTATCACCGTGCGCTTCCGTGGCGGCGGCCACAAGCGTGCGCTCCGCCTCGTCGATTTCAAGCGCGTGAAGCGCGACCAGCCGGCGAAGGTCGAGCGTCTCGAATACGACCCGAACCGCACCGCGTTCCTGGCGCTGGTCAAATATTCCGACGGCGCGCTCTCCTATATCCTCGCGCCGCAACGCCTCGGGCCCGGCGACACCATCGTCGCCGGCGAGAACGTCGACGTGAAGCCGGGCAATGCCATGCCGCTCGAGAACATCCCGGTCGGCACCATCATCCACAACGTCGAGCTCAAGATCGGCAAGGGCGGGCAGCTCGCGCGCTCGGCCGGCACCTACGCGCAGATCGTCGGCCGCGACCGGGGCTATTGCATCCTGCGTTTGAACTCGGGCGAGCAGCGGCTGGTCAACGGACGCTGCTTCGCGACGGTCGGCGCCGTCTCCAATCCCGATCACATGAACATCTCGATCGGCAAGGCCGGGCGCAATCGCTGGAAGGGTTTCCGCCCGCACAACCGCGGCACCTCGATGAATCCGGTCGACCATCCGCACGGCGGCGGCGAGGGCCGCACCTCGGGCGGACGCCATCCGGTGACGCCGTGGGGCTTCCCCACCAAGGGCAAGAAGACGCGCAAGAACAAGCGCACGCAACGGTTCGTCGTTTCCAGCCGCCACGCGCGGAAGAAACAGAGTTGAGCGAGGAGTTCTGAGACATGGCGCGTTCGGTTTGGAAGGGTCCGTTCGTCGACGGCTATCTCCTCAAGAAGGTGGATGCCGCGCGCGCCTCCGGCCGCTCGGAGGTGATCAAGATCTGGAGCCGGCGCTCGACCATCCTGCCGCAGTTCGTCGGCATCACCTTCGGCGTCTACAACGGGACCAAGCACATCCCGGTGCATGTGACCGAGGAAATGGTCGGCCACAAGTTCGGCGAGTTCTCGCCGACCCGCTCCTTCCATGGCCATTCCGGCATCCGCACCGCCAAGCAGCGGGCCGAGGCGGAGTCCGCGGGGGGGGCACCCGGCGCCCCCGGTGCCGCCCCCGCCGCCGCACCCGCGGCCGGCAAGAAGAGCTGAGAGAGAACGCGATGGGCAAGCCGGCACGGGCACGAGTGCTCAAGGATACCGAGGCCAAGGCGGTCGCACGCATGCTGCGCGTGTCGCCCCAGAAGCTCGGCCTCCTCGCCACGCTCATCCGCGGCAAGAAGGTGGCGTCCGCGCTCGCCGATCTGCAGTTCTCGAAGAAGCGCATCGCCAAGGACGTGAGGAAGTGCCTGGAATCCGCGATCGCCAATGCCGAGAACAATCACGACCTTGATGTCGACGATCTCTTGGTCGCCGAGGCCTATGTCGGCAAGGCCCTGGTGATCAAGCGCTTCAATCCGCGCGGACGCGGCCGTGTCGCGCAGATCATGAGACCATTTTCGAACCTCACCATCGTGGTGCGTGAGGTGGAGGGGAAAGCCTGATGGGTCAGAAGGTCAATCCGGTCGGGCTCCGGCTCGGCATCAACCGTACCTGGGATTCGCGCTGGTTCGCCCGCAAGGGCGAATACTCGCGCCTCCTGCATGAGGACATCAAAATCCGCGGCTGGCTGATGAAGCAGCTGAAGCAGGCGGCGGTGTCCAAGATCGTGATCGAACGGCCGCACAAGAAATGCCGGGTCACCATCCATTCGGCGCGGCCCGGAGTCGTCATCGGCAAGAAGGGGGCCGACATCGACAAGCTGCGCAAAGCCGTCGCCAAGATGACCGACAGCGAGGTCATCATCAACATCGTCGAGATCCGGAAGCCCGAGCTCGATTCCCATCTCGTCGCCGAATCGATCGGCCAGCAGCTCGAGCGCCGCGTCGCCTTCCGCCGCGCCATGAAGCGCGCGGTGCAATCGGCGATGCGGCTGGGCGCCGGCGGCATCCGCATCAATTGTTCGGGCCGGCTCGGCGGCAACGAGATCGCGCGCATGGAATGGTACCGCGAGGGGCGCGTGCCGTTGCATACCTTGCGCGCCGACGTCGATTACGGCACTGCCACCGCCTTCACCACCTACGGCACCTGCGGGGTCAAGGTGTGGATCTTCAAGGGCGAGATCCTCGAGCACGACCCGATGGCGCAGGACAAGCGTCTGGCCGAGAGCGAAGCTTCCAGCGGCCGGCCGCGGCGCGACGCGGCCTGATCGGGAATCGAAACGAGAACCAACCATGCTGCAACCGAGCCGCTCCAAGTTCCGCAAGCAATTCAAGGGCCGCATCCGCGGGCGTGCGACCAGCGGGAACGATCTCGCCTTCGGCCAGTACGGCTTGAAGGCAACCGAGCCCGAGCGCGTGACCGCGCGCCAGATCGAGGCGGCGCGACGCGCCATCACCCGCCACATGAAGCGTTCGGGGCGGGTGTGGGTGAACATCTTTCCCGACGTGCCGATCTCGAAGAAGCCGACCGAGGTGCGCATGGGCAAGGGCAAGGGCATGCCCGAATTCTGGGCGGCGCGGGTGAAGCCCGGGCGCATCATGTTCGAGGTCGACGGCGTCGACGAGGAAACCGCGCGCGAGGCGATGCGGCTGGCGGCGGCCAAGCTGCCGATCAAGACGCGCTTCGTCGCGCGCATCATCTGAATGGAGAGCGTGAGATGAAGGCCGGGGATGTGCGCGCCATGACCGTCGATCAGCTCGACGACGAGGTGCTGAAGCTCAAGAAGGAGCAGTTCAACCTGCGCTTCCAGAAGGCGACGGGCCAGCTCGAGAATACCGCGCGCGTGCGCGCGGTACGCCGGGACATCGCGCGCATGCGGACCATCGCGCACCAGAAACGCGCCGCCGATGCGGCCAAGGGCAGGTGAGGTAGCTCCATGCCGAAGCGCGTGCTCACGGGCGTCGTCGTCAGCGACAAGCAGGACAAGACGGTGGTGGTGCGGGTCGAGCGCCGCTACACCCATCCGCTGTTGAAGAAGACGGTGCGGCGTTCGAAGAAATTTCACGCCCACGACGAATCGAACGCCTGCAAGGTCGGCGATCAGGTGCGGATCGAGGAACACAAGCCGATCTCGAAGCTGAAGCGCTGGATCGTGATCGAGGGCGGCAAGAAAGCCGGGAAGTGACCCGGCGGTTGAAGTGGAAAACGCCGGCGCGCCGGCGGCAGAATGGAAGGTAATGCGTCATGATTCAGATGCAGACCAATCTCGACGTGGCGGACAATTCCGGCGCGCGCCGCGTCATGTGCATCAAGGTGCTCGGCGGCTCGAAGCGCAAATACGCCACCGTCGGCGACGTCATCGTCGTCTCGGTGAAGGAGGCGATCCCGCGCGGACGCGTGAAGAAGGGCGAAGTGCTGAAGGCGGTGGTAGTGCGCATCGCCAAGGACATCCGCCGCCCCGATGGCTCGATCATCCGCTTCGACCGCAACGCGGCGGTGCTGATCAGCGCCCAGAACGAGCCGATCGGCACCCGCATTTTCGGCCCGGTTCCGCGCGAGCTGCGCGCCAAGAACCATATGAAGATCATGTCGCTCGCCCCGGAGGTGCTCTAGATGGCCGCCAAGATCCGCAAGGGCGACAAGGTGGTGGTGCTCACCGGCCGCGACAAGGGTCGCACCGGCGAGGTGATCGAGGTGCGCCCGCGCGAGAGCCGCGCGCTGGTGCGCGGCGTCAACATGGTCCGCCGCCACCAGCGCCAGACTGCGCGCGAGCAGGGCGGCATCATCGCCAAGGAATCGACGGTGCACCTTTCCAATCTCGCGATCTCCGATCCCAAGGACGGCAAGCCGACCCGGGTCGGATTCAAGCTGTTGAAGGACGGGCGCAAGGTGAGGATCGCGCGCCGCTCGGGAGAGCAGATCGATGGCTGAGAACGGCTACCAACCCCGCCTCAAGACCGAGTACGAGAAGGTGATCATGCCGAAGCTCATGCAAGAGTTCGGCTACAGCAACCGGTTCGCGGTGCCGGTGCTCGACAAGGTCGTCCTCAACATGGGGATCGGCGAGGGCGTCAGCGACCAGAAGAAGGTCACCTCGGCGGCGGCCGACCTCACGCTGATCGCCGGCCAAAAGGCGGTGGTGACCAAGTCGAGGAAGGCGATCTCGAACTTCAAGCTGCGCGAGAATTTGCCGATCGGCGCCAAGGTCACGCTGCGCAACGTGCGCATGTACGAGTTCGTCGACCGGCTGGTGAACGTCGCGCTGCCGCGGGTGCGCGATTTTCGCGGCCTCAACCCGAAGAGTTTCGACGGGCGCGGCAATTACACCATCGGCATCAAGGAGCACATCATTTTCCCGGAGATCGACTTCGACAAGGTGGCCGACGTCTGGGGCATGGACATCGTGGTGTGCACGACCGCGAGGACCGACGAAGAGGCGCAGGCGTTGCTTGCCGCCTTCAACTTTCCATTCCGGCAGTGAGGAATTTCCTCAAACGCGGAGACGAAGGAGCAAGAGATGGCGAAGAAGAGTGCGATCGAGAACAACGCGCGGCGGCGCCGGCTGGTGAAGAAATTCTCCGGCAAGCGGGTGCGGCTCCGGGCGATCGTTCATGACAAGAAACTGCCGATCGAGGACCGCTTCGCGGCGGTCTTGAAGCTCGCGCAATTGCCGCGCAACTCGGCGAGAAGCCGCATCCGCAACCGTTGCGAGCTCACCGGCCGGCCGCGCGGATATTACCGCAAGCTCAAGATCTCGCGCATCGCGCTGCGCGAGCTGGGATCGCAGGGTCTGATCCCGGGTCTCGTGAAGTCGAGCTGGTAAGGAGGCATTCGAGATGGCAACGAACGATCCGCTCGGCGACATGCTTTCCCGCATCCGCAACGCGCAGATGCGCAACAAGGACCGCGTCTCGACGCCGGGCTCCGGCTTCCGCGCGCGTGTCCTCGATGTGCTGAAAAGCGAGGGTTACATCCGCGGCTATTCCTCCACCGAATACGAGAACGGCCGCACCGAATTCGAGATCGAGCTGAAATATTTCGACGGTGAGCCGGTGATCCGCGAGATTTCCCGGGTGTCGAAGCCGGGGCGGCGCGTCTATGCCTCGGTGAAGGCGCTGCCGCGCATCAACAACGGGCTCGGCGTCGCGATCCTGTCGACGCCAAAAGGCGTCATGGCCGACCACGACGCGCGTGAGCAGAACGTCGGCGGCGAAATTCTCTGCACGGTGTTCTGAGGGGAGGAGAGGGCGCAATGTCCAAGATCGGCAAGAAAGCCATCGCCATCCCCGCCGGCGTCAGCGCCGCGCTCGAGGGCGAGAGGATCAAGCTCAAGGGCCCCAAGGGCGAGCTCTCGCTCGCGCTCGGCGCGGAGGTCGCGGCCAAGATCGAGAACAACGCGATCTCGGTGGCGAGCCGCGGCGAGAACAGGCACCACCGGGCGATGTGGGGTCTCACCCGCGCCATGATCGCCAATCTTGTCACCGGCGTCACCAAGGGTTACGAGCGGCGGCTCGATATCACCGGCGTCGGCTATCGCGCCGCGGTCGCGGGCAAGAATCTGCAGCTCGCGCTCGGCTACAGCCACGAGGTGCTCTATCCGATCCCGGACGGGATCACGATCGCGACCCCGAAGCCGACCGAGATCGTGATCTCCGGCATCGACCGGCAGAAGGTCGGCCAGGTCGCGGCCGAGATCCGCAAATTCCGCCCGCCCGAGCCCTACAAGGGCAAGGGCGTGAAATACGCGGGCGAATACATCTTCCGCAAGGAAGGCAAGAAGAAGTGACGATGAGCCATGGGTAGGATCACGGACCGGATCAATCGCCGTACCGCGCGGGTGCGCCGGGCGCTGCGCGCCGGAGGTTCCCGGCGGCCGCGGCTGTCGGTATTCCGCTCCTCGAAGCACATCTATGCGCAGGTGATCGACGATGCCAAGGGCGAGACGCTCGTCGCCGCTTCGAGCATCGAGAAGGATGTGCGCGGGAGCGTCAAGACCGGCGCCAATGTCGAGGCGGCAAAGGCGGTGGGCAGGAAGCTCGCCGAGCGCGCGCAGGCCAAGGGCGTGAAACAGGTGGTGTTCGACCGCGGCAGCTATCTCTATCACGGGCGGGTCAAGGCGCTCGCCGATGCCGCCCGCGAGGGTGGATTGAAGTTCTGAAGGACGGGTGAACATGGCGCGAGAACGGGAACGCAAAGGCGAGCGCGAGGAGCGCGAAGGCGGGATGGTGGACAAGCTCGTCCACATCAACCGCGTCGCCAAGGTGGTGAAGGGCGGCCGGCGCTTCAGCTTCGCGGCGCTGGTGGTGGTCGGCGACCAGAAGGGCCGCGTCGGTTACGGCCACGGCAAAGCGCGCGAGGTGCCGGAAGCGATCCGCAAGGCGACGGAAGCCGCCAAGCGCGCGATGGTGCGCGTGCCGCTGCGCGAGGGGCGCACGCTCCACCACGACGTCATCGGTCATCACGGCGCGGGCCACGTGATCTTGCGCGCGGCGCCCACCGGCACCGGCATCATCGCCGGCGGGCCGATGCGCGCCGTGTTCGAGACGCTCGGCATGGCGGACGTGGTGGCGAAGTCGTTCGGTTCGTCCAATCCCTACAACATGGTGCGCGCGACCTTCGATGCGCTGAAGCATCAGGACGCGCCGCGCTCGGTGGCGGCCCGGCGCGGCCTCAAGGTCTCGACGCTGCAGTCGCGCCGCCGCGACGTCGACGCCGACGCGGCGAGTGAATAAAGCGAGGGGCCGATGGCGAGCAGCACCAAGACCGTGACGGTCGAGCAGATCGCAAGTCCGATCCGCCGTCCGCCGGATCAGGAGGCGAATCTGATCGGGCTCGGGCTGAACAAGCTCGGCCGCCGCCGCACGCTCAACGACACTCCGGCCGTGCGCGGCATGATCGCCAAAGTCAGCCATCTCGTCCGCGTGGTCGAAGAGAAGAAGAAGTAGAGGGAATCCGATGAAGCTCAATCAGCTTGCCGGAAGAGCAGGTTCGCGCCAGAACCGTATGCGGGTCGGGCGCGGCATCGGCTCGGGCAAGGGCAAGACCGGCGGGCGCGGCATCAAGGGCCAGAAGTCGCGCACCGGCGTCGCCATCAAGGGCTTCGAGGGCGGCCAGATGCCGCTGCACCGGCGTCTGCCCAAGCGCGGCTTCGCCAATATCTTCGCCATCGAACTGAACGAGGTGAATCTCGGGCGCGTCCAGACCGCGATCGACAAGGGCGAGCTCAAGGTGGGCGAACCCATCAATGTGGGAGCGCTGGTGAAGGCGGGCGTGCTCAAACGGGCGATGGATGGCGTGCGGCTCCTCGGTAAGGGCGAGATCAAGGGCAAGCTCGCCTTCGAGGTCCACGGCGCCTCGAAATCGGCGGCCGCCGCGGTCGAAAAACTCGGCGGTACGATCAAGGTATTGGCGCCGCCGAAGCCGGAGCGGAAGGCGAAAGAAAAACCCGTCGCCAAGGGCAGTCAGGTGCCCGAGGCGAAAGAGGCGAAGTCCAAGGAAGAAAGGCCGAAGCAGGAAAAGTCCCAAGAAAAGTCCAAGGAGGGCAAACCGAAACAGCCCGAAGGCAAGACGCCGGCGCCCAAGGGCGAGGCGGGCGAAACCAAAAGCTGATCCCTACATAGGGCGGGGCAAGCGGGCGGGTCTTTCAGCGGAGCGGACATGGTCTCGGCAGCGGAACAACTTGCGGCCAATCTCAATTTCGGAGCCCTCGCCAAGGCCGAGGATCTGAAGAAGCGCATCTGGTTCACGCTCGGTGCGCTCATCGTCTATCGCATCGGCACCTATATTCCGCTGCCCGGCATCAATCCCGAGGCCTTCGCCACCGCCTTCAAGGACGCGAGCCAGGGCATCCTCGGGCTCTTCAACATGTTCTCGGGCGGCGCCGTCGAGCGCATGGCGATCTTCGCACTCAACATCATGCCCTATATCTCGGCTTCGATCATCCTGCAGCTTCTCACCACGGTCTCGCCGACGCTGGAGCAGCTGAAGAAGGAAGGCGAGCAGGGCCGCAAGGTCATCAACCAGTACACCCGCTATCTCACCGCGGTGCTGTCGGCGTTCCAGGCCTATGGCATCGCCATCGGCCTGGAAGGAGCGGGCACCGTGGTGAGCGACCCCGGCTGGTTCTTCCGCATCTCGACCGTGATCACGCTCACCGGCGGGACCATGTTCCTGATGTGGCTGGGCGAACAGATCACCTCGCGCGGCATCGGCAACGGCATCTCGCTCATCATCATGGCCGGCATCGTGGCGGGGATTCCCTCGGCGATCGCCGGCACCCTCGAACTCGGACGCCAGGGCGCCTTGTCGACCGGCCTGATCCTCGTCGTGCTCATCATGGCGACCGCGGTGATCGCGTTCATCGTGTTCATGGAGCGCGCCCAGCGCCGGCTCCTGATCCAGTACCCGAAACGGCAGATCGGCAACCAGATGTTCGAGGGCCAGACCTCGCATCTGCCCTTGAAGCTCAATACCTCCGGCGTCATCCCGCCGATCTTCGCGTCCTCGCTGCTCCTGGTGCCGACCACGGTCGCGAGCTTCTCCTCCGGCCGGGGGCCGGAATGGATCACCATCATGACCACCTATCTCGGCCACGGCCGCCCGGCCTATATGGCGCTCTATGTGGGGCTGATCGTGTTCTTCACGTTCTTCTATACGGCGATCGTGTTCAATCCGACCGAGACCGCCGACAACCTGAAGAAACACGGCGGATTCATTCCGGGCATCCGGCCGGGCGAGCGCACCGCCGAATTCATCGACTATGTGCTCACCCGCATCACCGTGGTGGGGGCGGCCTATCTCGCGCTGGTGTGCCTGTTGCCCGAGCTCCTGGTCTCCTATGCCGCGGTGCCGTTCTATTTCGGCGGCACCTCGCTCCTGATCGTGGTCAGCGTGACCATGGATACTGTGGCCCAGGTGCAGGGCTATCTCCTCGCCCACCAGTACGAAGGGCTGATCAAGAAGGCGAAGCTCAGAGGAGCGCGCCGATGAGGCTCGTGCTGCTCGGGCCGCCGGGCGCAGGCAAGGGCACCCAGGCCGAACGGCTGGCGGCGAGCCACCGCATCGCCCGATTGTCCACCGGCGACATGCTGCGCGCCGCGGTCGCCGCCGGCACCCCGGTGGGCCTGCAGGCGCGGGACATCATGGCGCGCGGCGAACTGGTACCCGACGAGGTGGTGATCGCGCTCATCGCCGAACGGATGCGGGCGCCCGCCGCCGCCCGCGGCTTCATCCTCGACGGCTTCCCGCGCACGGTCAGGCAAGCCGAATCCTTGGAGCGTCTGTTGGCCGCCCGCGGCCTCAAGCTCGATGCGGTGATCGAGTTCAAGGTCAACGAGGCGATTCTGATGCAGCGAATCGAGCGCCGGATCGACGAGATGAGGGCGCGCGGCGAGCCGGTGCGCGCCGACGACAATCCGGAAACGCTAAAGAGCCGCCTTTCGGCCTATCGGGCGCAGACGGCGCCGCTAATCGATCATTATCGCCGCAAGGGTCTGCTCCGGACGGTCGACGGCATGCCGCCGATCGGGGAGGTGGCGGCGGCGATCAACCGCCTGCTCGGCCCCGGCTCGGCGGGGAAGGGCCGGGAGAAGGCGGCGGCCAAGCGCGGCAAAGCGGCCAAGGCGAGACCCCGGTCCCGGCGGGCGAGGCCCAGGGCCCGGCAAGCCAAGCGCCATATCCGCTCCCGGGCGGGCCGGGCGTCGCGCAAATACGGGAAAAACCGGGGCAAGCGGGCTCCGCGGGCGCGGCGCAAGCCGGCCCGGCGGCGGCGCTAGGCCCGGAGGTTGACGAGATGGCGGGGTTTGCCTACATACAGCGGCATTCAGTCGGTAATTTCAAAGCGATGCCGGACCTTCGCCGGAAGGGGGGCGTCGTTTTTACCTATCGGTGCCCCCGGCAGGTAGTAGGCAGGAGCGGGGGCGCGGCCCGCTTGCGCAATACGGAGAGATCATCGTGGCCCGAATTGCTGGCGTGAACATCCCTACGGCCAAGCGCGTGGTGGTGGGGCTGCAATATATCCACGGCATCGGGGAGAAGCGGGCGCAGGAGATCATGGACAAGGTCCATATCCCGCCCGAGCGCCGGGTGAGCCAGCTCACCGACCAGGAAGTGCTGCAGATCCGCGAGGTGATCGACCGCGACTATCTGGTCGAGGGCGATCTTCGCCGCGAGGTGCAACTCAATATCAAGCGGCTGATGGACCTCGGTTGCTATCGCGGGCTGCGGCACCGGAAAAATCTGCCGGTGCGCGGTCAGCGCACCCATACCAATGCGCGCACCCGCAAGGGCAGGTCGCGGCCGATCGCCGGCAAGAAGCCGGCGGTGGCGAAGACCTGAGCGCCCGCTCACGTACATGAGGCCGGTGCACCGGCCGGCGAGAAGGACGATGAATGAGTAAAGAAGCACCTGCCGCCCAACCCCAAGGCACGCGTGTCAAACGGCGCGAACGCAAGAACATCGCGTCGGGCGTGGCGCACGTGGCCGCGAGCTTCAACAACACCAAGATCACCATCACCGACGCCCAGGGCAACACCATCGCGTGGTCGTCGGCCGGCTCGCTCGGCTTCAAGGGCTCGCGTAAATCGACGCCCTATGCGGCCCAGGTCGCCGGCGAGGACGTCGCGCGCAAGGCGCAGGAACACGGCATGCGCACGCTCGAAGTCGAGGTCGCCGGGCCGGGCTCGGGCCGCGAGTCGGCGTTGCGCGCGTTACAAGCCGCGGGGTTCACCATCACGTCGATCCGCGACGTGACGCCGATCCCGCACAATGGGTGCCGGCCACGCAAGCGCCGGCGCGTTTGAGTTTCATTCCGGCGATTGCCGGGCAATTTTCCTCCCGCGCGCCAAGCGGGGACGCGAGGCGACAGGCTCGCGCAGACATCGCGAAGGATGATTCCGTGAACACTACCGTCAACCCGAAGAACTGGCAGGAGCTGATCAAGCCCGAGAAGCTTCAGGTGGCGACCGGCCCCGATCCGAAACGGTTCGCCACCGTCGTCGCCGAGCCGCTCGATCGCGGCTTCGGGCTCACGCTCGGCAATTCGCTGCGGCGGATTCTGCTCTCCTCGCTGCAAGGCGCCGCGGTCACCTCCGTCCATATCGACGGCGTGCTGCATGAATTCTCTTCGATCCCCGGCGTGCGCGAGGACGTGACCGACATCGTGCTCAACATCAAGGACATCGCCCTCAAAATGCACGGCGAGGGCCCGAAGCGCATGGCGGTGAAGAAGCAGGGCCCCGGTCAGGTCACCGCCGGCGACATCGAGACCGTCGGCGACATCCAAATCCTCAATCCCGATCTGGTGCTGTGCACGCTCGACGAGGGCGCCGAGATGCGCATGGAGTTCACCGTCAATACCGGCAAGGGCTATGTGCCGGCCGATCGCAACCGCTCCGAGGATTCGCCGATCGGCCTGATCCCGGTCGACAGCTTGTATTCGCCGGTGCGCAAGGTCTCCTATCGCGTCGAGAACACCCGCGAGGGCCAGATCCTCGACTACGACAAGCTCACGCTCTCGATCGAGACCAACGGCTCGGTCTCGCCCGAGGACGCGCTCGCCTTCGCCGCCCGCATCCTGCAGGACCAGCTCAATATCTTCGTCAATTTCGAGGAGCCGCGGCGCGAGATCGAGGCGCCGGCGATCCAGGAGCTGCCGTTCAATCCGGCGCTGCTCAAGAAGGTGGACGAGCTGGAGCTGTCGGTGCGCTCGGCCAATTGCTTGAAGAACGACAACATCGTCTATATCGGCGATCTCATTCAGAAGTCGGAAGCGGAAATGCTGCGCACTCCGAACTTCGGCCGCAAGTCCTTGAACGAGATCAAGGAAGTGCTCGCCACCATGGGCCTCCATCTCGGCATGGAGATTACCGGCTGGCCGCCCGAGAACATCGAGGAGCTCGCCAAGCGCTTCGAGGACCATTATTGATTTGCGGCCGTCATCCTTCGAGGCCCGCGGCTCACGCGCGGGCACCTCAGGATGACGGGTTTGGAATTCCCGCGTCATCCTGAGGTGCGAGCCCGAAGGGCGAGCCTCGAAGGATGATGCGGTCAACGAAGGAAGCGCGTCATGCGTCACGCCAAGGTCCACCGCAAGCTCAACCGCACCCACGAGCACCGCAAGGCGATGTTCGCCAACATGGTGGCGTCCCTGATCGTGCACGAGCAGGTGGTCACCACGCTTCCCAAGGCGAAGGAATTGCGCCCGATCGTGGAGAAGATGATCACGCTCGCCAAGAAGGGTAGCCTGCATGCGCGCCGGCGCGCGATCGCCGAGATCAAGGATCTCGACGCGGTGAAGAAGCTGTTCGCGGTGATCGGCCCGCGCTACAAGGGGCGGAACGGCGGCTATGCGCGCATCGTCAAGGCCGGTTTCCGCCACGGCGACATGGCGCCGGTGGCGGTGATCGAGCTCGTGGACCGCGACGTGGAGGCGAAGGGCAAGGAAGACCGCGCCCGCCACGAGGCGACCAAGCCCAAGGGCGAGGCGGCGGAAGCGGCGGCCTGAGCCGCCAGCTCATTGGATTGAATGGCGAAGGTGCAGCGGCAGTATTGCCATTTCAAATCGCTGGAAATTCAAAACCCCGGGCCCGCGGCCCGGGGTTTTTCTGTGGGCGGCTGCAAGTGGTTTGATCCTGGCTCCAGCGGGGCAGGTTAAGCCATTGCCGGATCAATGCTTTCTTGTGTGTGCCGAAATTGTCACAGTGGCCGGGAAAATTAATCCACACCTTGAATCCCTTTGTTGAATCGGCTCCCGGCGGCATAATCTTGTTCCAACGATAAGAATCCGGGTTTCACGGGGGCTTCAATGAAAAAGTATATCGTCGCGGGCGTCGCGCTGTTTGCGCTGTCGGGTGTGCCTGCGCCCGCTCCAGCTGCCGAGATACCTGTGAAGGCGCTTCCTCTGTTCAACTGGACCGGTTGGTATGTCGGGGGCAATACCGGCTACAGCTGGGGAAGGACGAATTACACATTCAACTCAGCCACTGGCCCCGTCGCATCGACCTCGATCAGGCATAATGGCTGGCTGGGCAGCGTCGAGGGCGGCTATTGCTGGCAGCGACCCGGTAGCACTTTCGTGGGCTGCTTCGAGGTGCGCTATGATTTCCCGCGCGAGAAAGGTCGCGGCAACTTACCGATTCCTACTACCGAGACTAACACTACCACCACCGTCGTCCTTATCAGACCTACGGCCGATCCGATCCTGATCGGTCCGCATCTCGGATTTACGACCCATCAGAATCAGATGTTCTGGTACGCGGCGGGCGGCCTGGCGATTG
>JAHFPO010000040.1 GCA_023266695.1 Hyphomicrobiales bacterium
GCGCCGGTGGCACACTCCCGCCCGAATTGCGGAGCTTGAGTCGCCCCATGCGCCTGCTCGTCGTCGAAGACGATCCCGATCTCAATCGCCAGATTTGCGCCGCGCTCGCCGACGCGGGCTATGCCGTCGATCGCGCCTTCGACGGCGAGGAAGGCCATTATCTCGGCGAGAACGAGCCCTATGACGCCGTCGTGCTCGATCTCGGCCTGCCCAAGATGGACGGCATCTCGGTGCTCGAATCCTGGCGCCGCTCCGGCAAGTCCGTGCCGGTCCTCATCCTCACCGCCCGCGACCGCTGGTCGGACAAGGTCCAGGGTTTCGACGTCGGCGCCGACGACTATGTGGCGAAGCCCTTCCACATGGAGGAAGTGCTCGCCCGCATCCGCGCGCTCTTACGCCGTGCCAGCGGCCATGCCACCAGCGAGCTCACCTGCGGGCCGGTCCGGCTCGACACTCGCTCCGGCCGCGTTTCCGTCGACGGCAATCCCATCCGCCTCACCTCGCATGAATACCGGCTGCTCGCCTATTTGATGCACCATTCCGGGCGGGTCGTTTCCCGCACCGAACTCGTCGAGCATCTCTACGATCAGGACTTCGACCGCGATTCCAACACCATCGAGGTGTTCGTCGGCCGGCTGCGCAAGAAACTCGGTATCGATGTAATTCAGACCGTCCGCGGCCTGGGTTATCGCCTCAACCCGCCGGCCGATGCGCGCTAGCTCGCTCGCGCGACGGCTGTTCCTGACGGCGACGGCGGTCAGCGTCGTCGTGTTGCTCGTGAGCGGATTCATCTTGTCTTCGCTCTACCGCGCATCGGTCGAGCGCGCCTTCGATCGCCGCCTCAATGTGTATCTCAAGACCATCGTCGCCGACGTCGCCAGCTCCCCCTCCGGTTCGCTTCCCGAGCCCGCGGCACTGGGCGAGCCGCTGTTCGAGATGTCGCAATCGGGCTGGTACTGGCAAATCACCCATATCGGCGGAGACAAGCAGGAAGCGAGGCACTCCCGCTCGGTCCCGGCTACGGGGCTGCCGATGCTCGAGGATTCCAGCTCGGTGCTGCGCACCGGCGGTTTGCGCGAAGGGTATGTCTCGGGACCCGAGAATCAGAGCCTGCGCGTGGTCGAACGCATGGTCGATCTCGGCGAGAGCGATCGCTATCTCGTTACCGTGGCCGGCAATGCCAACGAGATCGACGACGAGAGCGAAGATTTCAACGACGCACTCCTCCTCACCTTCGGCACGCTCGGCGTCGCTTTTGTCGCAACCGCATGGTTCCAGGTCCGCTTCGGCTTGCGACCTCTCACGCGCATCTCCGATGCGCTCGCCGCCATCCGTTCCGGCCGTAGCGAACGCCTCGAAGGCAAGTTCCCGGAGGAGATCGCACCGCTCGCGCGCGAGGTGAACGCACTGATGGAGTCGAATCGGGAGGTCGTCGATCGTGCCCGCACCCATGTCGGCAATCTCGCGCACGCGTTGAAGACTCCGCTCTCGGTTCTGCTCAACGAAGCATCCGGCCGCGACGATACGATCGCCGACAAGGTACGCGAACAAGTCGAGGCCATGCGTGAACAGGTTCAGCATCATCTCGAACGGGCGCGACTGGCGGCGCGCGCCGCCGTCATCGGCACCGTCATCGATGTTACGCCCGTCGTCACCGCGGTGGTGCGGACCATGGCCAAGATTCACCGCGAGCGCGGACTTGCGATCGACACGCGCATCGTGGACGAGGTCAAGTTCCACGGCGAGCGGCAGGATCTCGAGGAGATGTTGGGCAATCTTGTCGATAATGCCTGCAAATGGGCGACCTCGCGCGTCGACGTCGAGGCCTTCGTCGAGCGTCCGGAGCGGACCACGGAGCGCGTCTTCTTCCACGTCCTGATCGACGACGACGGACCCGGTCTTAGTCCCGACGCGCGCCAGGAAGTCTTGTCCCGCGGTCACCGTGGCCGGCGGCTCGACGAGAGCAAACCAGGCTCGGGCCTCGGGCTCTCGATCGTGGTCGATCTCGCCGTCCTTTATGGCGGCCGGCTCGAGCTCGGCACCTCGCCGATCGGCGGCTTGCGCGCCGAACTGGTACTGCCCGCGGCGCCAGCCTAATTTCGCCCCATTCGTCGGCCCAGTTTGGGTATATTACGGCGCCCGGAGGCTTTGTTTTGGGCGTTTTCCCGAAGCTCGGTGAATGAATTCGACGAACAGAGGCGCTCCATGCAAGCCATCGCAATGAGAAAGACGGTCGCAATCGGTTTCATCGCCCTGACTTTTGCGGGCTGTACTGGAGAATACGGACCCAAGACCGGTGCTGGCGCTGCGACCGGCGCCCTGGCGGGCGGGCTCATCGGCTATGGCGCGGGCCGGGGTCCCGGTGCGGTATTAGCCGGTGCTCTCATTGGCGGCCTGGTGGGCGGCGCCATCGGCAATACCCTCGACGAAGAGGATCGCCGGCGCGCCTATGGCGCCGAGATCCAGGCGCTCGAATATGGCGGCCCCGGCACGCCGGTGAGCTGGCGCGGCGAGCGCGGCGCCTATGGCACGATCGTCGCGGGCCCGCCTTACGCGCGCGGCCAATACGAGCGCTGCCGCGAATATACCCACACCATTTATGTCCAGGGCCGGCCGCAGACCGCCCGCGGCGTCGCCTGCCGCAATCCGGACGGCAGCTGGAACCCGATCAGCTAATTCCTGTAGATCGAATCTGCACATCCTCGCCTCCGTCCGGAGGCGAGGTTCGCCGCGATTCAAGGATTTCTTCCGTCGCAAGGTTCTCTTAAGGCCGCGCCCCCTATGTTGCAGGGCGTGACCGGATTTTCTGCGGAAGGAACAGGGCATGACGAGCGGTTCGTTGCCCGTTGACAGACTGCGGACCTATCTCGGGGAACTCACCCCGTCGGCCCGCGCCATGCTGTTGCGCGAGATCGAACGTGGCGCGCTCTTCGGCGAGCGGATTGCCGGCCTCGACCTCGTCCTCGCGGAGCTGCGCTCGCAACAGCGCGGCTCGGGCCACGTGGCCGACCGGCTCGACGGTCCCGACCGGCGCTTCTTCTCTCCGCTCGAACCCTTTCTGGTCGACGAGGAAATCCCCGGCAAGCTGCCGGGCCGCGTCGCTCGCTCCTCTCTGCCCCGGATCTGGAACTGGCTTTGCGGCGAGCTGCTACCGGCCGAGAGCGAGGCCCATTGCCGCGATGTGGTTGCCGCGCTGGTCGGCGAAGACCCGGCCGCGGCCGATCGCATCACCCGCGAATTCCAGGACCGCGCCGTTGCCGCCATCGATCTGGCGCTTCGCGCCGCCGCGAACGATCCCCAGGCGCGCCAGCAGCTGATCGCGCATCTGGGGCGAGAGCGGGTCCTCGACGACCTCGCCGACATCGCTGCGGTCTTGCGGGTGCGCGAGACGCTCGCGCGCCTTGCCGTCCGTTTGCCGGTAGCGATCAAGAACCTGACCGATCTCGATCTCTCCGAACTCCGGTCGCTGCTCGATCAACCGCTACACCGCCGGCCGGAAGCGCTTCCCTATGCGTTGGTGTTGCTGTTCACGCGCCTTGCGATTCCGGTCCAGCTCCTGCGTCTCGTCACCGCCCCCGCCGACACCCATCCGACGGAGCCGATCGCCTCGTCGCCCTATGCCTTCGCGATCGATCTGGTCATCGACGAACTGGCGCGAGCCGCCAACCGCATCGAAAGCGGGCTGCGCGGGCGGCGCATCCCCGATGTCTGCGCCGAAATCAAGAAGTTCCACGATCTGGCGCGCGGATTGAACTCCGTGGTCGATGGCGCGGCGGACACACGCTGGAGGCGCCGGCTCGAGCAACTGCGCGCCGAGACAGCGGCAATGCTCCGCTCCGAGATCGACGGGTTGCCGGGCCGTGTCCTTCGGCTGTTGCAGCCGCGCCCGATGAACGCGCATGCCCCCGCCGGGCTCGATTCCGGCGAGGTCGCCGAAGTCGAAGCCACCCTCGACCTCTTCTCCGCCTGCCGCATCCATGCCGGCGAGATCGCGCTCCATGAGGCGACTGCGCGGCTCGCCTGCGAGCTCGAAGGCGATCTCGACAAAGCCGCCCCGATACTGCTCGAAGGCGTGCGCCGGGCCAACGGCCAGGACCATTCATTCCGGCTCTCTCAGTTCGACGCCGCGCTGCGTTTCTCGGGCAAGATCTTCGGCCAACGCTATGCCGAGCTGCTCGCCAACGCGGCCGAGGCCGCCATTCACGGCGTCGAGCGCGCCGCCAGAGCCTGATTGAACGCCGCGCTCGTGTCCGATTTCCCCGCCAGGCCAATTAGAACGGCGCCTTACCTCGCCGATCCGCGAGAACAAGAATTCGTGATCGAACGCGACCTTACGAAATTGTAATTATCCGGTGAGAGCGCCGTAAGGCGCGGCCTCCTATATGTCTCCGCGAACCTGCCATCTCGGCAGGAACTGGGTTCACCCGCGGAGACAGAATGATGTTTTCCCCCGACAATTTCACTCCCGAGACCGGTGGCCTCTTCAAGCGCCGCCGTTCCCTCCTGCTTGCCGGCGCATTCGGCATTGCCGTCCTTGGCTTCGCCGCCGGACAAGCCCTTCTCCCCCCAGCCTCCACTCAAGCCATCGCCCAGATCAGTACCGACCGCCCGGCCGGCCAGTATTCCTTCGCCGACGTGGTCGATCGCGTGCGTCCTGCCGTCGTCAGCGTCAAGGTCAAGCGCGACGAGCCCCAGACCACGTACTTCGACGGCGATGGGTCCGGCAGCGAAGAGTTGCCCCCGAACGTCGAACGTTTCTTCCGCCGCTTCTTCGGCGATCGGCCGGGCATGAACATGATGCCGCGCAACCGGCGCGTCACCGGCCAGGGCTCCGGCTTCTTCATCTCCGCTGACGGTTATCTGGTCACCAACAACCACGTGGTCGACAAGTCGTCCGAGGTCGAGATCACCACCGACGACGGCAAGATCTATACCGCCAAGGTGGTCGGCACCGATCCGCGCACCGATATCGCGCTGTTGAAGATCGAAGGCCGCTCCGACTTCCCGTGGGTGAAGTTCGAGACCAAAGCGCCGCGTGTCGGCGACTGGGTGCTCGCGGTGGGCAATCCCTTCGGGCTAGGCGGCACGGTCACGGCCGGAATCGTCTCGGCGCGCGGCCGCGACATCGGCGCCAACCCTTATGACGATTTCATCCAGATCGACGCCGCCGTCAACCGCGGCAATTCGGGTGGGCCGACCTTCAACCTCGCGGGCGAGGTGATCGGCGTCAACACCGCGATCGTGTCGCCTTCCGGCGGCAACGTCGGCATTGCTTTCGCGATCCCGGCCGAGAACGTCAGCCGTGTCATCGCCTCGCTCAAGGAGACCGGCACGGTCACGCGCGGTTATATCGGCGTGCAGATTCAGCCGGTGACCAAGGAAATCGCCGACAGCCTCGGGCTCAAGGAACCGCAGGGCGCGCTCGTCGCCGAGGTTCAGCCCGATACGCCCGCTGCCAAGGCCGGCATCAAGTCCGGCGATGTGATTCTCGCCGTCGACGGCCAAAGCCTGAAGGACGCCCGCGATCTGTCGCGCCGCACCGCCGCGCAGAAGCCCGGTGCGACCATCAAGCTCACGCTCTCGCGCGAGGGCAAGGAGCGCACGGTCGAAGTCACGCTCGCCAAGCTCCCCGACGAAAAACAGGCCAAGCGTGTCTCGCCGAAGGAAGAGAGCGGCAGCGATCTGCCGCGGCTCGGGCTCTCGATCGCTCCGGCGAAATCGGTCGCCGGCGCGGGACATGACGGCGTGGTCGTCACCGATGTCGATCCTGCCAGCCCCGCCGCCGAGCGCGGCGTGAAGGCCGGCGACGTGATCCTCGAGGTCGGCGGCAAGGCGGTTTCCACCCCCGCCGAGGTGCGCGACGCGCTCGGCGACGCCCGCAAGGAGAACAAGAACGTCGTGCTTCTGCGCCTGAAGGGAGAACGCGGCACCCGCTTCGTTACCCTTCCGGTCGGACGCGGCTGAGCTAGGGACCGGCGGCGGCCCCCGTCGCCCCCTGCCGTTGCCGGTATCCCCGTGCCGACTTGCAGAGTTTAGCGGCCTCCGGCCGTGATGCCTGCAAGTCGGCACAACATTTATAGGGATACCGATTTTGCGGCTCATCGGGTCGCGCCCTGCGACCCGACGATCTCAAAATCGGTATTGGCGGGAGGTTTCAACACCTCCCGCCCGATATTTTCCCGATCCCCGCGCGAGGGTTTATGTTGCACGCTGTTGCGAGAACGATTCCTCAGCGCCTGGAGCAAGCCCGCATGCGTCTGCTCGTCGTCGAGGACGACCGCGAAGCGGCCGAATACCTGCGCAAAGCGTTGCGCGAGGCGGGCCATGTCGCCGAGGTGGTGCATGAGGGGGAGGCGGGGCTCGCGCTCGCCATCGACGGCGAATTCGACGTGCTGGTGGTCGATCGCATGTTGCCGAAGCGTGACGGGCTTTCGCTGGTCGCCGAGTTGCGCGGGCGGGGCATTGCGACGCCGGTGCTGATTCTCTCGGCGCTCGGCCAGGTTGACGATCGCGTCACCGGCTTGCGTGCGGGCGGCGACGATTATCTCGCCAAGCCGTATTCCTTCTCCGAACTCCTGGCGCGCATCGAGGCGCTCGCCCGCCGCGCCACCCCGCAAGCCGCCGACACCGTCTATCACGTCGGCGATCTCGAGCTCGATCGCCTGTCCCATCGCGTCGTGCGCGCGGGCGAGGAAATCCCGCTGCAGCCGCGCGAATTCCGCCTGCTCGAGTATCTGATGCGCCATGCCGGCCAGGTCGTCACCCGCACCATGCTCCTGGAGAACGTGTGGGATTATCATTTCGACCCGCAGACCAACGTGATCGATGTGCATGTGTCGCGGTTGCGCGCGAAGATTGACAAGAGCTTCGGCAAGCCGCTCCTCCACACCGTGCGCGGCGCGGGATACATGATCCGTGACGGCACTCGGTAAGCTTGTCCGCACGACGGCCTTCAAGATCGTCGCCGTCTACCTCCTGGTGTTCGCCCTGTTCGCGGCGGCAGTGATCGTCTATCTCGCCCGCCACACCCAGCAACTCGTCGTCGCCCAGATCACCGAGACCGTCGAAGCGGAGATCCGTGGCCTCGAGGAGCAGTACCGCGTAGGCGGCATCAATCGTCTCGTCTCCGTGGTCGAGACGCGGGCGGCGCAGCCGGGCTCGAATCTCTATCTGGTGACGACATTTGCCGGCGCGGCGATCGTCGGCAATGTCGACGTGCCGACGGGAGCGCTCGACAAGCCCGGCTGGTCGGAGATCTCCTACCGGCGCTCGGAAGAGGGCGACGCCGCGCGCGAGAGCCGTGCCATCGTGCGGGTGCTTCTAGTATCGGGTGGATTTCGTCTCCTCGTCGGCCGCGATTTCGAGGAACGCGAACGTTTGCGGCAGATCCTGGCGCAGCCGGCGCGCTGGGCGGTCGTGCTCCTCGTCGTCATGGGCGTCGCCGGCGGCGTCTTCGTCGCGCGCCGCGTGCTGAAGCGCATCGAAGCAATGACCGCCACCAGCGAACGCATCATGACGGGCGATCTCGGCGGCCGCCTCGCCGTCGATGGAACCGGGGACGAGTTCGATCGCCTCGCCAGCAGCCTCAATGCCATGCTCGAGCGCATCGAGGGCCTGATGGCCGGACTGAAACATGTCTCCGACAATATCGCCCACGACCTCAAGACCCCGCTCACCCGTTTGCGCAACCACGCTGAGGAAGCGCTGCGCAAGGCAAAAAGCGAAGCCGAATACCGCGCCGCGCTTGAGGCGACGATCGAGGAATCCGACGGCCTCATCCGCACCTTCGACGCCCTTCTGATGATCGCCCGTGCCGAGGCCGGCGAGACGCGCGCGAACATGACGGATTTCGACGCCGCCGAGGTGGCGAAAAGCGTCGCCGAACTCTATGAGCCGCTGGCCGAAGAGAAGGGCTTGCGGCTCGTGGTCAAAGCCGATGGCCCGCTGCCGGTTCACGCCAGCCGCGAGCTCATCGGCCAGGCGCTCGCCAATCTGGTCGATAATGCGATCAAGCATGGCGCGCCGGCCGCGTCCGGCGCGACCGGCGAGATCGAGGTCGCGGCCCGGCGCGACGGGGAGCGCACCTTGCTCATGGTTTCGGACCGCGGCCCCGGCATTGCGGAGAGGGATCGCGCTCGCGTGATCGAGCGCTTCGTGCGACTCGAATCGAGCCGCTCGCAGCCGGGTGCGGGCTTGGGACTGTCGCTCGCCGCCGCCGTCGCCCGCCTGCATGGAGGCGAACTCCGCCTCGAGGACCATGCACCGGGATTGCGGGTAACCCTCGCGCTTTCGGCCCGGGCAGGCTAGGAAATCAGCCGCGTGGCGCTTTGAGCGGGCTCAAGGGAATGGCACGGCTGAAGAAGAGCACGAAATCTGCCTCGCTTTCCTTGGTCGTTCGCATTCGCGAGAGCCTGCGTCTCGCTGAGCCGAAACGGGCGAAATCTCTCGTCGCCGATCTCGTGAAAAGTGCGGATCGGAAGGTCGCGACACGGCTTAAAGCGCTTCTCACCCAATATCCCGAGGCGAGGCGCCTCATCGAGGGTATCGCCGACGGTTCGCCTTTCCTGTGGGAGCTCGCGCGCGCCGATCCCGCGCGACTGCTCGCGCTGCTCGAGGCCCAGCCGGAAGCGCGCCTCGGAGAGATCATCGAACAGGCTCCGCCCTCGGCTCGCGCGGTCCACGACGAGGCCGAACTGATGCGTGGATTGCGCGTCATGAAACGGGAGGCGGCGCTCCTGGTGGCGCTTGCCGATCTCGGCGGCGTCTGGTCGCTCGCCGAAGTCACGCGCGCCTTGACCGCGGTCGCGGATCGCGCGCTCGCCGCCGCCGTCGACCATCTGCTCGCAGGCGCCCACGCCGACGGCAAGATTCGCCTGCCCGATCCGGCGCGGCCGGGAGCGGGTTCCGGTTACTTCGTGCTCGGCATGGGCAAGCTCGGTGCGGGCGAGCTCAATTATTCGAGCGACATCGATCTGATCGTGCTCCATGACCCGGCCGCCCCGCTCGAACGCGGCCTCGATCCCACCCCCTTCTTCGTGCGGCTCACGCAAAATCTGGTGCGCCTGCTGCAAGACCGCACGCCCGACGGCTATGTCTTCCGCGTCGACTTGAGGCTCCGCCCCGATCCGGGCTCGACCCAGATCGCGGTCGCGACCGACGCGGCGCTCGCCTATTACGAGCGGGTCGGCCAGACCTGGGAACGCGCCGCCTTCATCAAGGCGCGCGCATGCGCCGGCGACCGCGCCGCCGGCGAAGCCTTTCTCCAGGAACTCTCGCCCTTCGTGTGGCGGCGTTATTTCGACCATGCCGCAATCGCCGACGTGCACGACATGAAGCGGCAGATCCAGGCCTACCGCGGTCACGAGGAAGTCGCGGTCGAGGGCCACAACATGAAGCTTGGCCGCGGCGGCATCCGCGAGATCGAGTTCTTCGTTCAGACCCAGCAGCTGATCGCCGGCGGCCGTTCAGCGAGCTTGCGCGGGCGCGAAACCATCGCCGCGCTCCACGCGCTCGCGGACGAGGGCTGGATCGACGGCAAGGCCCGTGACGAACTTGCGGCGGCCTATCTCTATCTGCGCCGCGTCGAGCACCGCCTGCAGATGGTCGCCGACCAACAGACCCACAGCTTGCCCGAGGATGTCGAGGCGCTCGATCGCTTCGCGAAATTTTTTGGCGCGCGCGGTCGCGACGAGTTCGCGGCCGAGCTCACCGGCCATCTTATGCGGGTGCAGGCGCATTATGCGCGCCTGTTCGAGGATGCCCCGTCGCTCGCCGCCGTTGAAGGCAAGCTCGTCTTCCCGCCCGATGGCGACGACCGCGAGACGTTGGAGACCCTTGCGCGTCTCGGCTTCCGCGAGCCGCTGGCGGCAAGCGCGATGGTGCGAGGCTGGCTCAAGGGGACGCACCGGTCGCTCAAGGCCGAGGCCGCTCGCGCCGATCTCGCCACCCTCGCGCCCGCCCTCGTGGTCGCGCTCGCGCGCACCGGAAACGCCGATGCGGCGGTGGTCGCTTGCGATCGTTTCTTCGCCACATTGCCGGGCGGCGTGCGGCTGCTCGCGGCGCTCCGCACCCATCCCGATCTCATCCAGCTGCTCGCCACCATCCTCGGCACCGCGCCCCGCCTGAGCGAGATCGTTTCGCACTCTCCATCGCTCCTCGACGGCCTGCTCGATCCGGCCTTTTTCGGGCCGCCGCCGGACGAGGCGTTCCTCACCAAACGTCTTGCCGAGATACTGAAGGACACTGCGGACGCGGAGGATTTCTTCGACCGCGCCCGTCGTTTCGGCCGCGAACAGATGGTGCTGATCGGCGTGCGCGTGCTTTCAGGCGCGCTCACGGCGAACCGGGCGGGGGAATCCTTCGCCACGCTCGCCGACGTGCTGATCCGCGCGCTCCACCGTGAGGTCGAAGCGCGCTTTGCGAAAGTCCACGGCCGCCTGAAAAGCTCCGAAAGCGCCGTCGTCGCGCTCGGCAAGCTCGGCGGACGCGAGATGACGGCGGGCTCCGACCTCGATCTCATCCTGCTCTACGACTTCGATCAGCGCCATCCGGAATCCGACGGCAATCGGCCGCTCCATGCCACGCAATATTACGCGCGGCTCACCCAGCGCCTAGTGAGCGCGCTCACCACGCCGACCAATTGGGGAAAGCTTTACGACGTGGATATGCGCCTGCGCCCTTCCGGGCGTTCGGGGCCGCTTGCGACCTCGATTACGAGTTTTGCCATCTATCAGCGCGAGGAGGCCTGGACCTGGGAGTACATGGCGTTGACGCGCGCGCGCGTAGTTTCGGCCTCGCCCGTCTTCCGTGCCCGCGTCGAGGCGGAGATCAAGAAGCCGCTGTGCGTGCGCCGCGATCCCGCGGCGATGGCGCGCGACGTCGTCGAGATGCGCCGCGCCATTGCGGCCGAGAAGGGCGAGGACGAACGCTGGGACCTGAAATACGCCGCCGGCGGCCTCATCGATATCGAGTTCATCGCCCAGTATCTGGAACTCGTCCATGCCGCGCGAAAGTCCGCCATCCTCGACACCCATACCGGCCGGGTGCTGGAGGCGGCCCAGACACTCGGCGTGCTCGATACGGCGGACGGCGAAACGCTCCGCGCCGC
Source organism: Hyphomicrobiales bacterium (assembly GCA_023266695.1). Lineage (GTDB taxonomy): Bacteria > Pseudomonadota > Alphaproteobacteria > Rhizobiales > Xanthobacteraceae > JAUSIF01. The sequence continues at coordinate 11,108 of JAHFPO010000040.1, forward strand.
TTTCACGCTCTATCACGACCTCACTCAAATCTTGCGACTCTGTCTTGCCACGAAATTCGATCCGGCGAAGGCGGCTCCCGGATTGCTCGCGCTGTTGGCGCGCGCGGGCGGACTTCCCGACTTCGCCACGCTCACGGCACACCTCATCGACACGCAGGTGAGGGTGCGGCGCTGCTTCGACCGCATTATCCGAGTAACCAATTGAAATATAAGAGTTAATTCATTCGATGCCGATCAGGCGGCGGCATCATGCGCGACCAAGCCTCGTCCCGCGATCGGCAGCCGGATGATGACGGTGGTGCCGACGTTCTCGATCGAGCGGATACGCATGTTGCCGCCGTGCAGCTCGGTGAGCGACTTGGCGATGGCGAGCCCGAGGCCCGAGCCCTGGTGGGTCTTGGTGAACTGGCTCTCGACCTGCTCGAACGGCCGGCCGAGCTTCTTCAGCGCCGCCTTGGAAATGCCGATGCCGGAATCCTCGATCAGCAGGATGGCATGGCTGCGCGAGAGCTTCGCACGCACCGCCACGCGCCCACCCTCGGGCGTGAATTTGATCGAGTTCGACAACAGATTGAGCAGGATCTGTTTGAGCGCCCGCCGGTCGCCGCGCATGGAAAGACCGGGAGCGATCTCGGATTCGACTTGCAGGTGTTTTTCCTCAGACTTGATCGACATCACGCGCATCGCCTCGGCGACGAGCGCGTCGAGATGCACGTCCTCGAGGTCGAGCCGCAAGCGGCCGGCCTCGATCTTCGACATGTCGAGAATGTCGTTGATGACGTCCAGGAGATAGCGCCCGCTCTCCTGAATGTCGCGGCAGTATTCATGATACTTCTCGGCGCCGAGCGCGCCGAACATGCCAGACTCCATGATCTCGGAGAAGCCGATGATGGCATTCAAGGGCGTTCTCAGCTCATGGCTCATGCTGGCGAGAAATTCCGACTTCGCCCGGTTGGCGCTCTCGGCGCGGGTCTTCTCCTCGGAATATTTCTGCGCGAGCTCCGCCAGCGCTTGCTGTGAATAAAGCAATTCCGTGATCGTCGCCATCTTGCTCCGCTCGCTTTCCATCAGCCGCTCCTCGTGACGCTTGAGCGTGGTGATGTCGGTGCCGACCGAGACGAAACCGCCGTCCTTGGTGCGGCGCTCGCTGATCTTGAGCCAGCCGCCGTCGCCGATTTGCGCCTCGAACGAGCGCGAGCCCTCCTCGGCGCGATCCTCGGACTTGAGCGGGGTGCGGATCACCGGCTGGCGGCCGGCGGCGATCACTTCCTCATAGGGCGTGCCCGGCTCGGTCGCGGATTCCGGTAAACTATGCAGCTGCTGGAACTTGGAATTGCACAGCACCAGGCGGTCCTCGGAGTCCCACAGCACGAAAGCCTCCGAGATCGTCTCCACCGCGTCGCGCAGGCGCATGTCGGCGGTCGCCGTGCGCTCGGCCAGCCGTTTTTCCTCGGTGATGTCGACGGCGATACCGACGATATGCGCGCCATTGCCGTCGTTCCGGACGAGCTCGGCGCGGGCGCGCAGCCATACCCACTCACCGCTGGCATGGCGCATGCGGAAGGCGCTGTCGATGGTTCCGTCGGAAGTCTCCGCCAGTTGCGCCGCGATGTCGTAGAGGCTGCCGTCCTCCGGATGGACCAACGTGTCGACTTCCCCGAACGAGAGCAAATCATCGCGCGGCTCGAAGCCGACGATCTCGAACATCGAATCCGACCAATAGATGAGGCCGCGGGCGAGATCCCAATCCCATAGGCCGCAGCGCCCGCGATTGAGAGCGGTATCCATGCGTGCGCGCACCATCTCGTAGATCGCGTCGGCCTCTCGTGCGCGCATCGCCTGCCAATGGAAGGCAAAGCCGAGGATCAAGAGCACCAGACAGGTCGTGGTCACCAGCGTGATGGTGAGCGCGGAATCGGCGCGCCAGCGGTCGAGCGCGTCGGCTTTCGATTGCACGACGGCGAACTGGCCGAGGGGCTTCTTCAGATTGCGCACGATTGCAAACGCGCCCGTGCCGTCGGCAAACGTGAGCTCGATCACACCCGCGCGTTCGGAGGGTGCCGCGATCGGCTGGGCCGGGCCCAATATGTCCGCGAGCTTGCCGTCCGCGCGCGCCGGCTCCCGCGCGGGCGCTTCCGCGATGATGCCTCCGGACGCGTCGGTCACCAGGAAGCGGCGTCCGGCGGCCGCGACCTCCGGCGGCAAGGACTCCGTGAGCGCAGCGCGCACCTTGGCCGGATTGGCGTCGCCCGCGACCCGTTGCGAGACCTGTTCGCCCACCGCGAGCGCGAGCAGGGCGAGATGTTTCTCGGTGTCGGCGAGCACTTCGCGCCGGTGATCGGCGATCTGCACGGCGGCGCCGACGGCGACCGCCGCGAGGAAGGCGACGATCAACAGCGGTACGATGCGGCGCAGGAAGGGTTCGGCGTCGAGCAGGCGCTGATAGGCGGGACGGGTGAGCGAGCGGGCGAGTCCGCGAACGTTCTGAACGCGCAAGGACGCGTTGGCAGCGTGGACACGCGCCATCGCCGGCCTCCTCGGAAAGCCCCATCACGTGCGTCCGGAGGGACTGCCGCATCTCTCCGAATCAGCTTCATAAGAATCGAAGTCGCGGCGATTTGTCCAGAGTCCGGCGCAAAAAAATGTTTGCACCGAAGGACTTCCGGGAAAGACCTCGAGCGGCCCATCCAGACCAAATCAGCCGCGTCCAATCCGCGGGGAGGGAGGCTTACGGGCGCCGCGTTTCTCGTTCCGTAGCGCCGGCGGGCTCGGCGTGGCCGATCACGCGATGGATTTGACGGCGAATCTGACGCAGGCGGCGCTCCAGCGCGTCGACCGCCGCATGGACCTCTTCCACGCTCAGCGCCGGATCGGCGCGGCAGTGGAAATTGACCACCAGGCCGCGCGGGGTCTCCCGCACGCGCACGGCGTGGACGTCGCGGATCGGGCCGTCGCTCGATGCCAGTTCGCGCAGCGTCGCCGCGATCGCCGCCTGCTGTTCGAGCGACGCATCGCGGCCGGAAACGCCGTCGCTCTGCAGCGGTTCGATATGGGTCTCGACCTCGACTTCGCCGCCGAACTCGTCGCGGATCGCGTCTTCGAGCGCATCCGCGATCTCATGGGCTTTGCCGAGCGGGAGCGAACCGTCGACCTCGAGGTCGAGGCTCACCGCCAGCCGGTCCTCGAGATGTTGCACCGTCACGTGATGCACGGCGAGGGCGCGATTGCGCGCGATCACCATCACCCGCTCCATCACGGTTTCGTCGTCGAGCGCGCGCGGCCTGGTCGTGATCGTCACCTCCGTTTCCGGCATCGCCGAGCGGATCGCCTTGCGGATCTCGGCCTCGACCGCAGAAACACGGTCGAGCGGCAAGGTACGGCTGACGGCGACAGAGAGTTCCACGAACAGTTTCCCGCCGACCGCTCGCACCCGCACCCGTTCGACTGCGACTACGTCCTTTACGCGCCGCACGATCCCGCTAATTCGTTGCGCGGCGCCCGCAGGGGCGGTGTCCGTCAAGGTGTCGATGGTACGCCGCCCGAGCCGCCAGCCGGCGATGCACACGAACACGGCGACCACGAGCGCGGCCACGGAATCCGCCCACCCGAAGCCGAGCGCGACGCCGCCCAATCCAATGAATACGGCGAGCGACGACCACATGTCGGAGCCGAAATGGAGCGCGTCCGCTTCGAGCGCCTCGCTCGAGGTTTCGCCCGCCACGCGATAGAGCGCGCGCGCGCGAAAATAATCCACCACAATCGAGACCGCGATCACCGCGAATGCCCATATGGTCGCTTCGACCCTGTGGCCTTCTTCGCCGAAAAGCCGGCGCCCCGCCTCCCAGATCACGATGGCCGACAGCAGGAACAAAAGTGCGGTCGCGATCAGGGCCGCCACGCTCTCGACCTTGCCGTGCCCGTAATGATGCTCCTCGTCTGCCGGCTTGCCCGACAGACGCACGGCGAAATAGGTAATCACGGTCGCGACGAGATCGATGAGCGAATGGCCGGCCTCTGACAAGATCGCGAGCGAACCCGAATAAAGACCCACGATTCCCTTCGCCGCGGTCAGCCCGGCCGAGGCGAAAATCGAGAGGAGCGCAGCCCTTTTCTTCGTATCCTGCATGATGTTTCGGGCATTCTGCCCGACTTTTCCTTGTCGTTCGAGCAGAAATCAATGTTCCAAGCAACGCCGGGCGCTTGTCCGGGGCGCAGGCCAGACCTATGCTATGAAAATTCTTCGATTTCGATAACTGACGTCAGCGACAAACGAAGGGAGATGGGGGGAATGTTCGGGTCACTTGCACGATACACGTTGACCGCGCTCGCGCTGGTCGCGCTGCACCAGTCGCCCGCATTGGGCCAGGCCTATCCGTCGCGCGCCGTTACGATCGTCGTGCCGCTCGCGGCCGGCACCGGAATGGACGCTGTTGCGCGCATGTATGCCGATAAGTTGACACAAAGCCTCGGCAAACCGGTGATCATCGAAAACAAGCCGGGCGCGTCTCTCATGCTGGCGGCCACGGCGGTCGCCACCGCTCCCCCCGACGGCCATACGCTTCTGGTATCGACCAG
>JAHFPO010000041.1 GCA_023266695.1 Hyphomicrobiales bacterium
GCTCGAGGAGCGCCTGGCGCGGGTAACCGAGCTGATCGACGCTCAGGGCGACCTCGTCGTGCGCGAGGACGAGAAGGGCCGCGTGACCCACGCGAGCGCCGCCGTTTGTGCCCTCCTCGGCAAAAAGCTCGACGAGATTGTCGGTCATGCCGTCACTCTCGAGGTGCGGAACGAAGGCGCTCGCGCGACGCTTCCCGATGGTTCGCTCACCTTCGATCAGGAGATTACGACCCTCGAAGGCATCCGCTGGATCGCCTGGAAGCAAGCATCGGTGCGCGACGACCAGGGCCTGATCGTCGAGACGCAACGCGTCGGTCGCGACGTGACCGCGCGGGTCGCCGCCGAACGTGCGCTCGCCGAGGCGCGCGAGAAAGCGGAAGCCGCCAGCCGGGCGAAATCGCGCTTCCTCGCCGTCGTCAGCCACGAGGTGCGCACGCCCTTGAACGGCATCCTCGGCATGGCCGATCTCCTGCTCGACACTTCGCTTTCCCCCGAGCAGCAGACCTACGCCCGGGCGGTGAAGACTTCCGGCGAGGCGCTCCTCGCCTTGATCGAGGAAATTCTCGATTTCTCCAAGATCGAGGCGGGCCGGCTCGATCTCGATTCGGTCCCCTTCGATCCCGCGGGTCTGGTGACCGAGGTCGTGGAGCTGATCGCACCCCGCGCGCAGGCCAAGGGCATCGAGATCGCGGTCGATCTCGACGATTGCGTGCCGCGGCGAGTGGTCGGCGACGCCGCGCGGTTGCGCCAGGTGCTGCTCAACCTCGCCGGCAACGCGGTCAAGTTCACCGATCAGGGCGGCGTATCCGTTCTGGTCGAACGCATGAAGGACGGAGGAATTCGCTTCGAGGTGAACGACACCGGACCCGGCATCGGCTCCGAGGCGCGTGCGCGCATCTTCCGCGAATTCGAACAGGGCGATGGGACGCCTGCTCGCCGTCACGGCGGAACCGGGCTCGGTCTCGCCATCGCCGCGCGCATCGTCGAGCGCATGGGCGGAGAAATCGCGCTCGACAGCGCCAAGAACATGGGCTCGCGCTTCAGCTTCACGATCGAGCTGCCGGAAGTTCCCGAATCCACCCCGGCCGCATCGGTGCCCGACCTCGCCGGGGCGGATGTTCTCGTGGTCTCGCCTTCCCCGGTGGTGGGACCCCTGATCGAGCGCCGGCTTTTGGCCTGGGGCGCACGGGTCGCGCTTGCGTCCTCTGCCGAGGTCGCCGAGATGCTGCTGCCCGAGCGGACTTGGGCTCATCTCCTCGTCGACCGGGCGCTCGGTACCGAATCCTCGATCAAGCTCGCCCAGCTCGGCGCGCGCTTCGCCCGCTATCGACACATCCTGCTCGCGCCCGCCGAACGTAATGAGCTTTCCGACCTGCGGGCGACAGGTTTCGAGAGCTATCTGGTGAAGCCGGTGCGGTCGGCGTCGCTCGCGGCGCGCTTCGCCGCGCCCGACGTAGCGCCACCGCTCGTTCCCGATCTCGACGGCGAAGCCGACCGTGATCAGGCGCCGGGACGCCGCGCTCTTGCCGTCCTCGTGGTCGAGGACAACGACATCAATGCGCTCTTGATCCAGGCCATGCTCGGCAAACTCGGGCATATTCCGAATGTCGTCGCCAACGGCATTTCGGCCGTAACGTCGGTGGCGACCGCTCACGCCGTGGGCGCGCCCTATGATCTCGTGCTCATGGACCTGCATCTGCCGGGTATGGACGGCTTCGAGGCGACGCGGCGCATTCGTGCGCTCGGGGCCGAGGGCGGTCGCATTCCGATCGTGGCGCTCACGGCGAACGCCTACGCCGAAGACCGCGAGGCCTGCCGCGACGCCGGCATGGATGCTTTCGTGGTGAAGCCGGTCGATCGCGACCGGCTCGAAGAGGCGATGGCGACCGCGCGGGCCGCGCGGGCGACAAGCCAGTATGGCTACGCCGCCTGATCTTCCGTATCGATTCGTTTCTCTAGAGCCTGCGGAGAGCCACCGTCTCGATCTGATGATCGGCGCCTTTGCTTAGAATCAGGCTCGCGCGCTGCCGCGTCGGCAGGATGTTTTCGCGCAAGTTCACGAGATTGATCCGCGTCCAGATCGAGATGGCGGTTTCGGCTGCTTCCTTCTCGCTCGTTTTCGAATAGCGGTGGAAATAGGATTTGGGATCGCGGAAGGCGGTCTCGCGCAGGAGCAGGAACCGCTCCACATACCAGCGCTCCAGCACTTCTTCCTCGGCATCGATATAGACCGAGAAGTCGAAGAAGTCGGACACGAACGGAATCGCCTTGCCCTCCTTGGGCGGCCGGTTCGGCTGCAAGACGTTCAATCCCTCGACGATCAGGATGTCGGGGCGGTCGATTTCGATGGCCTCGCCCGGCATCACGTCATAGACGAGGTGGCTATAGACCGGCGCGCGCGCAGGCCGGCGGCCGGCTTTCACGTCGGTGAGAAAATGCAACAGCGCGGCGATGTCATAGCTCTCGGGAAAGCCCTTCTTCTCCATCAGGCCTTCGCGCTCGAGCACCGCGTTCGGCAGCAAAAATCCGTCGGTGGTGATGAGATCAACCTTGGGCGTGTTCGGCCAGCGCGCGAGCAGCGCCTGCAGGACGCGCGCAGTCGTCGACTTGCCGACCGCGACCGAGCCGCCGATGCCGATGATATAGGGCACCTTGGCGTCCTCGGTGCCGAGGAAGCGCTGCATGGCGCGGAACAGCCGCTGGGTCGCCGCCACATAGAGCGACAACAGCCGCGAGAGCGGAAGATAGATCTCCTCCACCTCGCCCATGGAGAGCCGGTCGTTGAAGGCCTGCAGTTCGTTGACCTCTTCACGCGTCAACGTCATCGGCGTGTCTTCGCGCCGGGCCGCCCATTCGGCCCGCGGGAACACGCGATAAGGCGAGAGCCCGTCGTCGACGCGTTGTTCCATGGATTTCGCTTTCCCGGACCGGGTTCAGTCCTTGCGCCGCGATGCTTTTTCATCGAGGCCCGAGCGCGCGGTGCGCCGCTCGAGCTCGGCATAGACGTCCGCGAGCGCGACCCCGCGCGATTCGAGGACGACGAGGAGATGGTAGAGGAGATCGGCCGATTCCGCGACCAAGGCCTTGTTGTCGCCCGAGACGGCGGCGAGCGCCGCCTCCATCGCTTCCTCGCCGAGCTTCTTCGCGCATTTCTTGGCGCCCTCGTCGAGAAGCTGCCTTGTATAGGAGCGCTCGCCGCCGGCGCGGGCGCGCTCGGCGATGATCGCGGCAAGCGATTCGAGGGTGAAGGCCATGGGTTCCTCGCCCGCGGCCCTATCAGGGATCGAGCCGCACCGGCAAGCCCGCCTTGGCCATGTGGCGCTTGGCCTCGCCGATGGTGAATTCGCCGAAATGGAAGATCGAGGCGGCGAGTACGGCGGTGGCCCCGCCCGCGCGGATGCCCTCGACCAGATGATCGAGGGTGCCGACCCCGCCCGAGGCTATCACCGGCACCGGCACGGCATCGGCAATGGCGCGGGTGAGCGCCAAGTCATAGCCCTGCTTGGTGCCGTCGCGATCCATGGAGGTGAGGAGGATCTCTCCGGCGCCGAGGGCGACCACCTCGCGGGCATAGGCGACGGCGTCAAGGCCGGTCGGATTGCGCCCGCCATGGGTGAAAATCTCCCAGCGCTCGCGCTCGCCGGGCTTCCCGACTTTCTTGGCGTCGATCGCGACCACGATGCACTGCTCGCCGAACTTCTCGGCTGCTTCCTTGACCAAGGCGCGCCTCTCCACCGCCGCGGTATTGATCGAGACCTTGTCGGCGCCCGACGCGAGCAACGTGCGCACGTCCTCGATAGTGCGCACCCCGCCGCCGACGGTGAGCGGCATGAAGCAGGCCTCGGCGGTGCGGGTGACGACATCGAGCAAGATCGCGCGTTTCTCGTGGCTTGCGGTGATGTCGAGGAAGCAAAGCTCGTCGGCGCCGGCGGCGTCATAGGCCTTGGCGGCCTCCACCGGATCGCCGGCGTCGCGCAGATTGACGAATTTCACGCCCTTGACGACGCGTCCGTCCTTCACGTCGAGGCAGGGGATGACGCGGACCTTGAACATGGTCAGGCCGCTTTTGCCGCTTTGATCAGCGCGAGCGCCGCTTTGGCATCGAGCCGGCCGTCATAGAGCGCGCGGCCGGCGATCGCGCCCGCGAGTTTCTTTGCGCGCGGCTGCAGAAGCGCCCGCACATCGTCGAGCGAGGCGAGACCGCCGGAGGCGACTACCGGGATCGACACGGCTTCGGCGAGCGCGATGGAAGCATCGAGATTGAGGCCCTGCATCATGCCGTCGCGCTCCACGTCGGTATGGACGATGAGCGCGACGCCCGCGTCCTCGAACAAGCGGGCGAGTTCCACCACCTCGAGCTGGGTTTCTTCCACCCAACCCGAAACCGTGGCCTTGCCTCCGCGGGAGTCGATGCCGACGGCGATCTTACCGGGAAATTTTTTCGCCGCCTGCCTGACGAAAGCGGGATCGCGCACCGCGGCGGTGCCGATGATGACGCGCGCGATCCCCTCGCCGAGCCAAGCCTCGACGGTCTTGAGATTCCGGATGCCGCCGCCGAGTTGCACGGGGATCTTCACCGCCTTCAGGATCGCCGCGACCGCGAGCGCGTTCACCGGCTTGCCGGCGAAGGCGCCGTCGAGATCAACGAGATGCAGCCAATCGAAGCCCGCGCCCGCGAAGGCGCGCGCCTGCGCCGCCGGATCGCGGTTGAAGACGGTCGCGCGGCGCATGTCGCCCTGTTCGAGCCGAACCGCTTCGCCGTTCTTCAAGTCGATGGCGGGAAAGAGGATCACGGCTGCCAGCGCAGGAAATTCGCCAACAGCGCAAGGCCGAGCCGCTGGCTCTTCTCGGGATGGAATTGCGTTCCCGCTACATTGCCGCGCGCGACCGCGGCGGTGACCGGGCCACCATAATCGGCGTCCGCCACGAGATCGGCCTTGTCCGCGGGCGCGAGCTGATAGGAATGCACGAAATAGGCGTGCAGCCCCCGCGGCCCGAGCGAGATTCCGTCGAACAAGGGGTGCTCGTTACGCCCGATCAGCGTGTTCCAGCCCATGTGGGGAATCTTGAGCGCGCGATCGGCAGGCGCGATGCGGTCGACCTCGCCTTCGATCCAACCCAGTCCTTCGGTCGTGCCATGTTCGAGCCCGCGCTCGGCCAACAGCTGCATGCCGACGCAGATGCCGAGAAAGGGCCGCCCGCGCTTGCGCACGGCTTCGGTCATGGCATCGACCAGCCCCGGCACCGCATCGAGGCCGCGATTGCAATCGGCGAAGGCGCCGACGCCGGGAAGCACGATGCGGTCGGCCCGGCTGACGGCATCGGGATCGCTGGTGACGACGATCGGCTCGTTGCCGCCGCCTTCGCGCGCCGCGCGCTCCAAGGCCTTCGCCGCCGAGTGCAGATTGCCGGAGCCGTAGTCGACGACGGCGACGGTCATCGCGTCGCTCCGGGCTCCGGAAAGAGGCCGATCACCCGGGTTTCAGCCAGGGGCGGCAGCGAAGCAGGCGGCGCCGGTGGCGTTGCCATTTTCCCGCGCGCGACCCAACGCGTAAAGAATCGCCGCTCGGCATCTTCCAGATCCTCGGCGACGATCACGCCGGCATCACGGAAGCCGCGGCGCAGGAGCTTCATCCGCCTGAGCTCCGTGCCCTCGAGGGCGACGACGAGCGAGGGGATGAAACCGGCGATGCTGGCGATGGTTTGATCGAGCATCAACACCCAGGCAACGAGGCCAATGATTATTTCCACCACGACCCAGCCGAGGAGACCGAGCCATAGCCGGTGCCACAGGAGCCAGAGCGGAGCAAAAATCAGCGCCGTCCAGGAGAATTTCTCCCGCACGAACAGGATGCGATCGGCCGCCTCTAGGCTGCGTCCGCCTGCGGCCGGCTCGAACACGAGATAGGTCCTCACTGCCGCCTCCGTTCAGCCGAGGCTGCCCTTGGTCGAGGGAATCTCGCCCTTCGCCGCCGGATCGAGCGCGACCGCGGCACGCAAGCTCCGGGCAAGCCCCTTGAAGCAGGACTCCGCGACATGATGCGAATTGTCGCCATAGAGCGTCTCGACATGGAGCGTCACGCCCGCATTGGTCGCGAACGCCTGGAAGAATTCGCGTACCAGATCGACGTCGAACTCGCCGATCTTGTCGCGCGGAAACGCGACCCGGAAGACGAGCACGGGCCTTCCCGAAATGTCGAGCGCGACGCGCGAGAGCGTCTCGTCCATCGGCATGTGCACGTCGGCATAGCGGGTGATGCCGCGCATGTCGCCGAGCGCCTGCTTCACCGCCTGACCGAACACGATGCCGATATCCTCGGTGGTGTGATGCTGATCGACGTGCAGATCGCCCTTGGCCTTGACGGTGATGTCGATGCGCGAGTGGCGGGCGAGCAGTTCGAGCATATGATCGAGGAAGCCGATGCCGGTGGCGATTTCGGCACGGCCCGACCCATCGAGGTTCACCGTCATGGTGACCTCGGTTTCCTTGGTGACGCGGGTGACCTTGCCCGTCCGCATCGAATCCTCCTGGGACGGCGCGGGTTCTACCAGCAAGTGCCGCGCGGCGCCACAAGCAGCGGGGCCGGAACGGGATATGGTTTGCAGATAGCGTGCGAGTGCCTAGATAATGGAACCAGCCGGAGCCGCCCATGACCGCCAACCCGACCGAGGCCTTCCACGGCACCACCATTCTCTCCGTCCGCAAGGGCGGGGTGGTCGCCATCGGCGGCGACGGCCAGGTCACGTTCGGGCAGACGGTGGTCAAGGCCAATGCGAAGAAGGTGCGCAGACTCAGCACCGGCGAGGTGATCGGGGGCTTCGCCGGGGCGACCGCCGATGCGCTCACCCTGTTCGACCGGCTTGAGCAGAAGCTCGAGCAGCATCGCGGCCAACTCGCGCGCGCCTGTGTCGAACTCGCCAAGGACTGGCGCATGGACCGTTATCTGCGCCGGCTCGACGCCATGATGATCGTGGCCGACAAGGACGTGACGCTGCTGCTCGCCGGCACCGGCGACGTGCTGGAGCCCGAGAACGGGCTTGCCGGCATCGGCTCGGGCGGCCCTTATGCGCTCGCTGCCGCGCATGCGCTCATGGACGGCAAGCTCGACGCCGAGACGATCGTGAAGAAGAGCCTCGAAATCGCCGCCGACATCTGCATCTACACCAACCGCAATCTCGTCGTGGAGACGATCGGCAAGTGAGCATGAACAATTTTTCACCCCGCGAGATCGTCTCCGAGCTCGACCGTTACATCGTCGGCCAGAAGGACGCCAAGCGCGCGGTCGCGATCGCGTTGCGCAATCGCTGGCGCCGACTCCAGCTCGACGACAAGCTGCGTGAGGAGGTGCTGCCGAAGAACATCCTCATGATCGGGCCGACCGGGGTCGGCAAGACCGAGATTTCGCGCCGGCTCGCCAAGCTCGTGGGTTCACCGTTCCTGAAGGTGGAGGCGACCAAGTTCACCGAGGTCGGCTACGTCGGCCGCGACGTCGATTCGATCGTGCGTGATCTGGTCGAGATCGGCATCGCGCTCACGCGCGCGAGCAAACGCCGCGGCGTGGAAGCCAAGGCCCATGTCGCGGCGGAAGATCGGGTGCTCTCTGCGCTGGTGGGCCCGGGCGCCAGTCCGGCGACGCGGGACAGCTTTCGGCGCAAGCTGCGCGCGGGCGAGATCGACGACAAGGAGATCGAGATCGAACTGCAGGGAGGTGCCGCGAGTCTTCCGATGTTCGAGATCCCGGGCGTTCCCGGCGCCCAGCTCGGCGCGGTCTCGATCGGCGAGATGCTGGGTAAGGCGTTCGGGGGGCGTCCGCGTACCCGCCGCGTCAGCGTGCGCGAGGCTCATCCGCTGCTGCTGGCGGAGGAATCCGACAAGCTCCTGGATCAGGATACGCTGGTGCAGGAGGCGATCCGGATGGTCGAGAACAACGGTATCGTTTTCCTCGACGAGATCGACAAGATTTGCGCCCGCGACGGCACGCGCATCGGCGGCGATGTGAGCCGCGAGGGCGTGCAGCGCGATCTGTTGCCGCTCCTCGAGGGCACCACGGTCGCGACCAAATACGGGCCGGTCAGGACCGACCATGTGCTGTTCATCGCCTCGGGCGCCTTCCATGTGGCCAAGCCCTCCGATCTGTTGCCCGAGCTGCAGGGACGGCTGCCGATCCGAGTCGAGCTGCAGACGCTCACCCGCGACGATTTCCGCCGCATCCTCAACGAGACCGAGGCGAGTCTCGTCAAGCAGTCGGTGGCGTTGATGGCGACCGAGAACGTCGATCTCGTCTTCACCGAGGACGCGGTCGACGCGATCGCGGATGTGGCGGTCGAGGTCAACACGAAGCTCGAGAACATCGGCGCGCGGCGGCTGCAGACGGTGATCGAGCGCGTGCTCGACGACATCAGTTTCGCGGCGCCCGACCGCTCGGGCGAGCGCGTCGTGATCGATGGCGCCTATGTGCGTGCCGAGGTGGCCGATCTCGCCAAGAACACGGACCTGTCGCGCTATATTCTCTAGAGCAGTTCCGGTTCCTTCGGAACCGAGTCCGCTCTAATCTACTCAACTGACGCGTTTTCTACGGCGAACCGGAATCCACTTCGCCGGAAAACGCTCTACTGAACTGACGCGTTTTCTACGGCGAACCGGAATTCACTTCGCCGGAAAACGCTCTACACGCGCCGGCGGCGGATGCGCACATAGAGCGCGCCGGCGCCGCCGTGCGATGGGGACGCCTCCTCGAAGCCGATCACCAGCGAGCGCAACTCGGGCAGCGCCAACCACATCGGCACCTGGCGGCGCAGTACCCCGCGCTCGCCCCCGTAGCGGTCGGCCGGCGCGCCCTCGCCCTTGCCGGTGATAACGAGGACGAGGCTCGCGCCACGCGCCTGCGCCGCTGCGAGAAAGGCGCCGAGCCGAGCGCGGGCTTCGGCTTGCTTGAGACCATGCAAATCAAGGCGTGCGTCGATCGTGACATGGCCGCGGACTAGCCTCTGGCGCAGCCGGCGATCGATTGGAGCGAGCGGCGGCGGGCCTTTGACCGCTGGCGCGATGGGCGCTGGCCGCGGCTTTGCCGGCTTCTTCGGTGCGGTCAATTTCTCCGCCGCCGGTTGTTCCGGCGGGACTTGATCGGACCGAGCTCGTAGCGGATCGATCGTTTTCTTGACTTCGTCCCAGAGCGCGCGGTCTTCCGCCTTGAGACCGCGCCGTCGCTGCCGATCACCGTTCATGGCTTCGGCCTCGGCAGCGGCACGTTCTCGACGTGGCGCGCGGGATCGGCCGCGCGCGGCACCAGGATGAAAAATCTACCCGGATGCCGCAGCCGCCCGGCGACCGTGCCGGCATCGATGCCGGCGCCGAAATATATGTCGGCGCGCGCCGGCCCCACGATCGCGCCGCCGGTGTCCTGTGCCACCATCAGGTGGCGGAATCGCGTCGCCGCTTTTTCGCGCTCGATCGGCAGCTCGGCCTCGATCCAGAACGGCGTGCCATAGATATGGATCGCCTTGTCGACCGCAATCGAGCGCCCGCGAGTGAGCGGAACGCCTTGCGCGCCGGATGGCTCCGCGTCGGGCGCGAGTTCCGCCACCTCACGGAAGAAGATGTAGGAGCGGTTCATGCGCATCAACTCGCGGCCTTCTTGCGGATTTTCTGCGATGAAAGCACGGATGACATCCATCGACATTTCTTCCGCCGGCACGATCCCGCGGTCGATCAGCACGCGCCCGACCGCGAAATAAGGATGGCCATTTTGGGCCTCGTAATTGAGGCGCAGAAGCTTGCCGTCCGTGAGCCGGATGCGGGCCGAGCCCTGGATATGAATGAAGAAGGCGTCGATCGGATCCTTGAGCCAGCAGATTTCGAGACCGCGGCCAGCGAGCGCTCCGTCTTCGATAGCGGCGCGGTCGTGGTAAGAAATCATGCGATGCCCCATCCGCATTCCGACCTTGCGCTTGTTCGGAACAACCGAGCGGGCGATTCGTTTGATCTTCGAGGCCCTCGCAACTTTGACGACGAGTTCGCCCGGCCTGCGATAGATCGGGACCGCGAAGCCTTCAGCCGGCGTCTTGCTGCCCTCGACCTCTGGTTCGTAATAGCCGGTGAGGAAGCCTTCGCGCTCGCCGAGTCTCGAAATGCGCGCCGGTCGGAAATTTTCCTCAAAGAAGTTGCGCGCCGCCGCCGCATCGACTGGATGTTCCAGCTTGAGCGCGCGCGGGCAAATTTCGCGCAGCGCATCCTCGACGGGCTGAGCCGGTTTTTTGGAACGGACTGATTCGGTGCGTTTCACGATCACCCGGCAGCTCGCGCGAAACACGGTAAAAGCGGCCGCGTGATCGTCACCCGTCCAGCCATCGAGATCGCTGAATGCGAGCGGCTCAAGCTCGGTGTCAGGGATGCGCAATGGACTTGCGGAAGCGATCGGCGCCGCGACGAGAACGGAGGCGGCAACGCACATCGCAATCGTGCGTCCGATCTGCATCCCGCGCTCCAGCTTCAGGCGGCCTCGGTCGCGACGAGCTTCCAGTTCGGGTCGCGGGCACCCAGTTCGCGCGCGAAGGTCCATATATCGGTGACGTCGGTCACGCGCTCGGGACTGCCTTCGATGACTTCGCCTTCGCGATTGCGGGTGACGGTAACGAGTTGCGAGACGAACCGAACCGTGATGTGCGCGATCCGTTCCTTGCTCTCGACCGCGGTGATGTCCGCCTTGTCGATTGCGACAAAGCGCGACTCCATGGTTTCGTCGCGGCTTTCGCGCTCGGCGATGGCCGCGGCAAATCCATCGAACACGTCCTTGGCCAGAAGGTTCTTGAGCGTCTTTCTGTCGCCTTCGGCGAAAGCGGTGACGATCATTTCATAGGCGCTCTTGGCGCCGGAGACGAACTGTCCGACATCGAAATCGGGCTCCGCTTCGGCGACGACGTCGAGACCCGCCGCCACCGGCGAGCCCGACTCGGCGATGCCAGTCCAGCGCTCGGCCGGAGGAGTCTCGACTTCGAGATCGTGTTTGGCGGGCTGCTCACCGCCGCGGCCGGGAAGAGAAACGACCTTGTCATGACCGGGCGCGGGCTTTGCGCTATCCCGCGCCGAATAGGGATCATAGGGCGGGCGTTCGCGCCCGGTGCGCTGACCGAGAACGCTGCGCAACCGCGCGAAAATAAACACGGCGAGCGCGAGAAATATGATCGTATAGATATCGAACACGGTGTTCATCGCTCGGCCGGTCTGCGACATGGCGCCCCCCGACGGACGGCCAGCCGCCGCGGGTGCTTAGGTAATGATATGGTGTCGCACGTCCGCGATCCAAGCCTCGCCGGCCGTGCACTCGGCTCCAAGCTAGACGATCCGGCCCGGCACGCCAACTGAGGCCTCCAGAATCGGGCCTAAACCGTGCTGGCTCCTATTCTTGTACCCCCTTCGGAACCATGGTAGCGACGGCGGCTGGTGGCCCGCCGCTGATCTCAGCGGCTTTTTCTTCCCGGTAACTAACGTGCGGAGACCATCATGAGCGCCCCGAACGATGGGCCCAGTGACGGCAATGCTCCGTCGTTTCATGTGCTCGCCCAATACGTCAAGGACCTCTCGTTCGAGAACCCGAGCGCGCCCAATTTCACGACGCGTACCGATCAACCGCCTGCGCTCAAAGTTCAGATCAATGTGAACGCAAAGCCGCTCTCCGACACGGAATTCGAGGTCGAAATCATGATCGAGGGCAGAGCCGAGCATGCGCAAACCGTGCTGTTCGGCATCGATCTCGTCTATGCGGGAGTGTTCCGCATCCAGAATGTGGCGAAGGAAAACGTGCATCCACTCGTGCTGATCGAATGTCCACGACTCTTGTTTCCGTTCGCGCGTCAGATCATCGCCGACACGGTCCGTGAAGGCGGCTTCCCGCCATTGATGCTCGATCCCGTGGATTTTGCGGCGCTATACCGGCAGCGCGCCGCCCAAATGACCCCGAAAACCACGCAATAATCGACGACCGAAGAATCGATCAGCGCGTACCGGTCGCGTCGTCTTCCGCCACCGGTAGATAATCGCGCCAGATCGCGTCGGTGCCCAAAGTCGCAACCAAGGCGAGATGAGCAGCGCGTTCCTCGGTGGTGAGCAGCGAGCCGAATGGAGCGGACCTCGTGCGCGCGACCGTGAGCCCGATCTTTTTGGTCGTGACGGTTTCTTCCCCGAGACCCAGGCGGGCCTGACGGCCGCCGACGAGTTCGGCATAGACCTCGGCGAGAAGCTCGGCGTCGAGCGAAGCGCCGTGCCTGGTGCGACGGCTGTTGTCGATGCCGTAGCGAGCGCACAGATCATCGAGCCGGTTCGGGCCGGCGGGATGCCGGCGGCGGGCAAGCACGAGCGTGTCGACGATGCGCTCGCGGCCGAGCATCGGGCGCTTGATACGGTCCAGCTCGGCATTGAGGAAGGCCAGATCGAAACTTGCATTATGGATGACAAGCGAAGCCTCGCCGAGGAAAGCGAGAAGTTCATCGGCCATCTCGGCGAACAACGGCTTGCCGGCGAGGAACGCGGACGAAAGTCCGTGGATTGCCTCAGCCTCGGACGGCATCTCGCGCTCGGGATTGAGATAGGTGTGAAAGGTCGCGCCGGACGGGATGCGGTTGACGAGTTCGACGCAGCCGATCTCGACCACGCGATGGCCCTGAAACGGATCGAGACCGGTGGTCTCGGTGTCGAGCACGATTTCGCGCATCGCCTTCTCCCTTACTTCCGCCGCGCCGGGCAGCCTTTTTCAGCGAGCTGCTTGAGAACCGCCCGCACCTCGGCGCGCGCCCGCTCGGGGCCGTGGCTGGTGTCGATCAGAAAATCGGCGCGCCGGCGTTTTTCCGAATCAGCCAATTGGCGCGACAGCATGGCCTTGAATTTTTCCTCTGTCATGTTCGGCCGCGCGAATATCCGCGCCTTTTGCACATCCGCGGGAGCCGTGACGACCAGGATTGCGTCGACCCGCTGGTCGGCGCCGGTCTCGAACAGGAGCGGGATATTGAGCACCGCGACGTTTGCCCCCTTCGCCGCGGCATCGGCGAGAAAGGTCTTCTCGGCGGCGCGGACGAGCGGGTGCACGATCGATTCGAGCCGCGCCAAGGCCTGTGGATCGGCGAAGACCCGCGCGGCGAGACGCTCGCGCACGACGCGGTCGCCGGCCGTCGTGCCGGGGAACGCTGTCTCGATCAGCGGCACCGCCTCGCCGTCATAGAGGCGATGGACTTCGGCATCGGCATCGAACACCGGCACACTTTCTGCGGCGAACATGTTCGCTGTCGTCGACTTGCCCATGCCGACGGACCCGGTGAGGCCGAGGACGATCATCGGGCGCGCTCCCGCGCGCCGAGATCGGCTGCGACCAGCGAACGCAACGTGGGCGTCACCTTCGGACGGACTCCGAACCAGCGCTCGAAGCCCGGCACCGCCTGGTGCAAGAGCATGCCGAGACCATCGACCGCCAGATGACCGCGCGCGCGGGCGGCGGCGAGTAACGGTGTTTCCAGGGGCGCATAGACGATGTCATAGACCGCGGCGCTTGGTTTCAGCGGGCCGAGGTCGATGTCGAGCGGCGGCTGTCCGGTCATGCCGAGCGATGTCGCATTGACGAGGAGGTCGGTTTCCCTCAGCCGCTGCGGCAGTTCGGCAAACCCCGCGGGCGTGACGCGCGCGTCGATCTCGGCAGCGAGCATCTCGGCGCGTGTTCGTGTCCGGTTGATGACGACGATACGGCCGACGTCGCGCTCGATCAATCCATAGACCACGGCGCGCGCCGCCCCGCCAGCGCCGAGGACCACGGCCATCTTGGTGCGCGCGGTCCAATCCGGCAAGGATTCGTCGAGATGGGCGAGGAAGCCATAGACATCGGTATTGGTGCCGGCGAGCCGGCCTTCTTCAAGCCAGAGCGTGTTCACCGCCTTGAGCGCGGCGGCAACGGGTTCGGCGCGGACAACGGCGCGAAAGGCCGCTTCCTTGTGCGGCACAGTGACATTGGCACCCACATAGCCGCTCGCGGCAAAGCCCGCCAGGAAAGAAGCGATCTTACCGGGCGGAACATCTTCGCGGATATAATCGCCCTCGAGTTTCAGCTCGGCGAGCCAATGGCGATGGATCATGGGCGAGCGCGAATGGGCGACCGGATGGCCGATGATGCAAGCGCGACGGAAGCTCACGATCGGACGAGCCCGGCTTTGCGGAAGAAGGCGAGGAGCGGCAGCAGCGGCAACCCCAGAATGGTGGAATAGTCGCCTTCGATGCGTTCGAACAGATGGACGCCCAAGCCTTCGAGCTGATAGGCACCTACGCTCGTGCTCACGTGTTCGCCAACGCCGGCGAGATAGGAGTCGAGAAAATCCTTCGACAGCGGACGCATGGTGAGCCGGGCGGATTCCACGGTCTCGAAAACGATCTGCTGGCCTTCCGCCACGGCAACAGCCGAATGGAGCGCGTGGGTGTTGCCAGCGAGCGAGGAAAGCTGCTCGCGCGCGGCGGCCGGCGATGCGGGTTTCGAAAACCGGCGGGAGCCGAGGGCAAGGGTCTGATCGGCGCCAAGCACGAACCCCGGCCGGCGGCAAGCAACGGCAAGAGCTTTCTCGCGAGCGAGCCAGAGCGCGACCATTTCGGGACCGGTACCGTCTTTTGCGCGCGCGGCTTCGACCGAACGTTCATCCAGATCAGCGGGATCGACGACGACCGGAACCCCCGCCGCCTCCAAGATGCGACGGCGCACTGCACTTTTCGAGGCAAGGACCAGGGGGCCACCGCGCCATAGACTCACGAGGCGGCCGCTGCCTCGCGGCGGCGCTCCTGCAACAGGGCGATGACAGCCGCCGCCGTCTCCTCGATCGAGCGGCGGGTCACGTCGATGACCGGCCAACCGTGCTTGGCGCAAAGTTTTTTTGAAAGCGCGATCTCCTCCGAAACCGCATGGCGGTCGACATAGTTTGTATCAGGACCCGCGGCATTGAGAGCGAGCAGCCGGTTCTGGCGAACTTGGATGACACGCTCGGCGCTGGCGTAAAGGCCGACGACGAGTGGATGGGTGAGTTTTTCAAGTTGCAGCGGCAACGCAACGTCCGGCACCAGGGGGACGTTCGCGGTCTTGATCCCGCGATTGGCGAGATAGATGCTGGTTGGGGTCTTCGACGTCCGCGATACGCCGACGAGTACGACATCGGCCCGTTCAAGATCCTCGACGAGCTGGCCGTCATCGTGAAGCAGGGTGAAATTGAGCGCATCGATGCGCCGGAAATATTCGGCGTTAAGAGTATGTTGCCCGCCTATGCGCGGGGTCGTTTCGGCACCGAGATAACTTTGGAATAACGCAAGCACAGGCCCCAGCACGGATAGGCATGGCAAGCCGATTTCACGGCAACGAGTTTCGATCCGGCCAGCTAACTGGCGATC
>JAHFPO010000144.1:0-1402 GCA_023266695.1 Hyphomicrobiales bacterium
TCCTGCAGGGCCGCTTCACCAATACGCTCGCGATCGTCGACAAGCGGCTCGCGCGCGCGCCGTTCCTCATCGGCGCGCGGCCGACGATCGCCGACATTTCGCTCGCGGGATATTTGTTTTATCCGCCGGAGGAGTTCGGTTTCGACTTCGGCGTTGATTATCCGGCGATCGGCGCCTGGCGCGAGCGCATCAAGGCGCTGCCGGGCTGGGCGCATCCCTACGATCTGATGCCGGGCCACCCAATTCCCGCATAAGTCGTCGTCCCGGGCGAGGATGAAGTCCGAGACCCGGGACCGCAAGAGATTCGTATGTGAAGCGCTTCTTCACTGGGAGACCTCTACGACAGTCTGGGACCCAACTGATGACGGTCCCGGATCGCGCTCCTTCGGAGCGCGTCCGGGATGACGGGAGTTCAGGTCTTCCGCTTGACCGCGAACGGGCCGAACGCCTGCATGGTCGCCATCGATTGCAGGCGGTTGATGTTGACGTGGCGCGGCAAGGTTGAGACCCAGAAAATCTGCTCGGCAATGTCGTCGGCGGTCATGGGCTTCACGCCGATATAGTTCGCATCGGCCCTGGCCTTGTCGCCCTTGAAGCGCACCAAAGCGAACTCGGTCTCGGCAAGACCAGGCTCGATCGAGGTCACGCGCACATTGGCGCCGAGGAGATCGGCGCGCAGATTGAGCGCGAATTGCGTCACGAACGCCTTGGTGCCGCCGTACACATTGCCGCCGGGATAGGGAAAGTCGCTCGCCACCGAGCCGAGCACCACCACATGGCCTTCGTCGCGCTCGACCATGCCCGGCAGCGTCGCGCGCACGGTGTAGACGAGGCCGTTGATATTGGTGCGGATCATCTGATCCCAATCGTCGAGATTGGCCCGATGAGCGGGCTGCAGCCCGAGCGCGCCGCCGGCATTGGCGATGACCACGTTGATTTTCGCGAACGCTGTCGGAAGCTCTTTCACCATCTTTTCGTGCGCCGCGCGGTCGGTGACGTCGAACTTCACCGTGTGACAGCGATCGCCGAGCTCCTTCTTCAGCGCCGCGAGCCGGTCGGCCCGCCTTCCGGTCGCGATCACGCGGCTGCCGGCCGCATGAAAGCGGCGTGCGGTGGCGGCGCCGAAGCCGGAAGTCGCCCCGGTCACGAGCACAGTGAAAGACTTGGCGTCGAGCATTTCGATCATGGCCGGTTCTCCATGGTGCGCGCATCTAGCGCATGATCCGGCGAAGTGGAATCGGTTCGCCGGTAAGATCATGCGCCAGATGAATAAGTTAGCGCGCGAGCCGCAGATAAGTATACGCAATCTGCGCAAGCTTGATTGCGACGCAAAACCGGTACCCGCTTTTGCTGATCGCGCGCTAGGACTTGCTCGTCGCGTCAGCGCCGTCCCTGCGTGCAG
>JAHFPO010000144.1:1502-5321 GCA_023266695.1 Hyphomicrobiales bacterium
AGCGCGGCGCAAATCGCAAACACCATCGCAACGATCCAGCCAAACCCTCGCAGATCCTTGAGGCCCCAGATAAACAGCACGAAGCCGGGCGCCACCCCGAAGTTCACGAAATCGGCGAGCGAGTCGAGCTCGGCGCCAAAGCGCGAGGTGCTCTGCAACATCCGCGCGATGCGGCCGTCGAGGCCGTCGAGGATCGCCGCCAGCACGATCGCGGCGATGGCGTATTCGAGCCGGCCCTCGATCGCCATGCGGATCGCGGTGAGCCCCAGGCAGAGCGACAACAGCGTGATCAGGTTCGGCAAGAGCACGCGGAACGGGATTGGCTTGAATCGCCGCCGGCGCGGCTCGTCGCCTTCGGGCTCGAAGGATGCGAACAGATTGGACATGTTCCTAAAATAAGCCTCTTCGCCCCCTTACGGAAGGGGTGTCAATTGGACCGAAAGGCGGAAGTACCTGCCCCGCCGGCGAGATCGGCGAGCACGGTCTCGCCGGCGATGGAAAGCTGGCCTTCGGAGACGGCGGGCTTGGCGCCCTCGGGCAGATAGACGTCGACCCGGGAGCCGAAACGGATCAAGCCGATGCGGTCGCCGGCGGCGACGGCATCGCCTTGTTTGACGAAACAGACGATGCGGCGGGCCAATAGCCCCGCGATCTGCACGATGCCGATCCGCCCGGCGGGGGTGCGGACGACGAGACCGTTCCTCTCGTTGTCCTCGCTCGCCTTGTCGAGCTCGGCATTGATGAACTTGCCGGGCCGGTAGGCGATCTTCTCGATCTCGCCCGAGGCCGGACTGCGATTCACATGGACGTCGAACACGCTCATGAAAATCGAGATGCGCGGGAGGGAAGCGGCTCCGAGCTCCAGCTCCGGCGGAGGGGCGGCGCTCACGACCTGGGAGATGCGGCCGTCGGCGGGCGAGACCACGAGGCCGTCGCGCACCGGCGTCACGCGCGCGGGATCGCGGAAGAAATAGGCGCACCAAGCGGTGGCGACGACGCCGAGCCAGCCGAACGGCGTCCACATCCAAAAGAGGACGAGGGCCGCGAGCGCGAAGGCGCCGACGAATGGAAGCCCGTCGGGATGGATCGGTGCGAGCTGGCGCTTGATCGAGTCGATGACGGACATGGCGACCTCGTTTGCGCTCCGACGCTTAGTCGGTGCCGCAATCAGCGTCAATTCGACGGGACGATTTCTTTCACCACGGCGGCGGGCGCGACCAGCGGTTCGTTGAGCGGGGGCGGATTGCGGTTGGGCGCGGCCGGGATCTCCGCGTCCTCGCCCACCTCGCGCAGCTTCTCGCGCGCAGCCTCGGCCTCGCGCTGACGGTTCCACATGCCGGCATAGAGACCGCCGCGGGCGAGCAGTTCCGCGTGCGTTCCGCGCTCGACGATCTTGCCCTCGTCGAGCACCAGAATCTGGTCGGCCGCCACCACGGTCGACAAACGATGGGCGATGACCAGCGTGGTGCGGCCGCGCGCGGCGCGCTCAAGCGCGTCCTGAATCTCCCTTTCCGTATAGGAATCGAGCGCCGAGGTCGCCTCGTCCAGGAGCAGGATCGGCGGACCCTTGAGAATGGTGCGGGCGATGGCGACGCGCTGCTTCTCGCCGCCCGAAAGCTTCAGTCCGCGCTCGCCGACCTCGGTGTCGTAGCCCCTGGGTGCCGAGCGGATGAAGTCGTCGATCTGGGCCTGGCGCGCCGCCTCCTCGATCTCGGCCGCGGTCGCGTCCGGGCGGCCGTATTGGATGTTGTAGCGGATGGTGTCGTTGAACAGCACGGTGTCCTGCGGTACCACGCCGATCGCCGCGCGCAGGCTCGCCTGCGTGACATCGCGGATGTCCTGGCCGTCGATCAGGATACGTCCGCGGCTGACTTCGTAGAAGCGGAAGAGCAGCCGCGAGATCGTCGACTTGCCCGCGCCCGAAGGCCCGACGATGGCAACGGTCTTGCCCGCCGGCACCTCGAAGGAGACGCCCTTGAGGATTTCGCGGCCGGCTTCGTAAGTGAAGCGCACGTCCTCGAAGCGGATGTTTCCTTCGGTCGCCACCAGGGACTTCGCGCCCGGCTTGTCCCCGATCTCGGGATGGCGGGCGAGGATCGCGAACATGATCTCGATGTCGGTGATCGCCTGCTTGATCTCGCGATAGAGCATCCCCATGAAATTCAAGGGAATATAGAGCTGGATCAGCATGGCATTGACCATGACGAAATCGCCGACGGTGCGGTGGCCCGCGCTAACGTCGAGGGCGGCGAGCGCCATAGTGGCGGTGAGGCCGAGCGTGAAGATCACGGCCTGGCCGGCGTTCAATACCGCGAGCGAGGTATAGGTCGAGACCGAGGCCGCCTCGTAGCGCGCCATCGAGCGGTCGTAGCGCGCGGTCTCCCATCCCTCGGCGCCGAAATATTTCACCGTCTCGTAATTCAGGAGCGAGTCGACCGCCTTGGCATTCGCCTCGGTGTCGGATTCGTTCATGCGCCTGCGGATGGAAATCCGCCATTCGGTCGCGCGATAGGTGAAGATCATGTAGATCGCGATGGTGACGAGCACCACGAGCGCGTATCGCCAGTCGAACACGAACAACAGCACGCCGAACACGAGCACGAGCTCGAAGATGGTCGGCACCATCTGCAGGATCACGAGGCGGACGAGTTCCTCGATGCCGTTGCGACCGCGCTCGAGCACGCGGGTGAGACCGCCGGTCTTGCGTTCGAGATGGAAGCGCAGCGCCAGCGCGTGCATGTGCTCGAAGGTGGTGAGCGCGAGCCGGCGCACGGCGTGGAGCGCCACCTTGGCGAACAAGCCGTCGCGGAGTTGCGTGAGCAGCGCCATGGCGACGCGCAAGACACCATAGAGGACGACGAGCGCGACCGGGGCGGAGAGGATGGCGACCGTGGCGCCGGTGGCGGGCGCGCGGCCGTCGGAGACGGCGATGAGCGCGTCGGTCGCCCATTTGTAGGTGAAGGGCAGGACGATGGTGACGAGCTTGGCGCCGATCAAGAGCACGAAGGCCATGACGACGCGGAGCTTCAAGTCGGCGCGGGTCGCCGGCCACATGTGAGGCCACAGACCCTTGAGCGTCGAGACGAGCGTCCCGCCGGATACACCGGCCGCGCTGGCCGCGCCGGGCTCACCCATACCGCGCATCTCTAATCCTTTCCGCCTTCACGCGCGCCGCGCCTTGCCGCCCGCAGATTCATGCCGGCCGATTGCGGCGAGCAAGCGGTCGAAATCCGCGGCGAGCTTGCGCACCGCCGCCCGGTCGAGGCAGTAGCACGAGCGCGCGCCCGCCGTCTCGCCGCGCACCAACCCGGCCGCGCGCAGAATCCGCAAATGCTCGGATACGGTCGACTGGGCGAGCGGCAGGTTTTGCACGATCTCGCCGCAATGACAGGTATCACTGGCGGCGAGCGCGGCGAGGATCTTGAGGCGCGCGGGATGGGCGAGCGCGCGCAGGCGGCTCGCCAGCGTCTCGGAACTTGGACCGCGGTTGTGCGTGGCCATGGCTTGATCGGCAATCGACGATAGCCGATAATAGCGCCGTCCACAATCGGCGCAACGCCCAGGCGCCGACGACTTCGGTTAAGACGTTGATTTTACTGGGAAAGAATGCGTAAACCGGCGGAGGGAAGCATGCGGAAGTGGAAGGCGCTGGCGGCCGGATTGCTGCTCGCGGGAGCGGTCGCGGCCGCTTCCGCCCAATCGAAGAGCGCGCAGACGGCGGGCGCGACCGCGCGCATCGGCGGCGGTCAAACGGCCAAGGTGTCGGCGGCGCCGGATGCCGGCACCATCTTGCTCGAGTTCGTGCTCTCCGACGAGAAA
>JAHFPO010000145.1 GCA_023266695.1 Hyphomicrobiales bacterium
CAGCCGCTTGAGATCGTCCCAGTCGAAGCGTCCGGTGATCTGGGATGACACGTAGCGCGCAACCGGGAGCGCGCCGGCGGCAGGGGCGTAGCGCTCCATGTTCACCGAGCGCGGCAGGCCGGCGGCGAGCGTTTGCAGCGACCACCGCGGATGGATCATGAGCTCGTAGATCACGCGCGGCGTGAAACGGAATTTCATCGAGAAATCGTTCTTGATGTCGCGCAGCCGGCGCGGCGCCACCGGCACGTCGACGGTGACCAGCATCACTTGATAGCCGGCGCGCTCGGCGCGGGCGACGAGATCGACCACCATTTCCTCGGAGCGGCCGACGTAGAGCTGGAACCAGGCGTTTTCGCCCGCGACCTCGGCCATGCGTTCGAGCGAGGTCGTCGCCGGCGTCGACAGCGTGTAGGGAATGCCGGCGGCGACGGCGGCCCGCGCGATCGCTTCCTCGGCGCGCGGCCAGATCAGGTTGCCCATGCCGATCGGCGCGGTGCCGAAGGGCGCCGCCCATTTCTTCCCGAACAAGATGGTCGAAAGATCGCGGTGCTCGACATTGACGAGCATGCGGGGCTTGAGCGCGAGATCGTCGAAGGCCCGCTCATTGCGCTCGACGCCAAGCTCATGACCGGCGGCGCCGTCGAGATAGTCGAACGCGAATTTCGGCAGGCGCCGCTTGGCGCGCGGACGGAAGTCGGCAACGGAAGCGATCTTCATGCATTCATCCCGTCGATGGATGGCCAAGAAACGCGTCGGCGGACTTGCCGTCGTCGTCGCACACCGCTACATACGCGCCCGACTTCCCGATTTTCCCCGAGCGGATGAGCGGAGCGCGGCGCCGTGGCGTCCTGGCAATATGTCTATCACATGAACGGGCTCTCCAAGGCCTATCCGGGCGGCCGGAAGGTGTTGGAGAACATCCATCTCTCGTTCTTCCCTACCGCCAAGATCGGCGTGCTCGGCGTGAACGGCGCCGGCAAGTCGACGCTCATGCGCATCATGGCCGGGCTCGACACCGAATTCAGCGGCGAGGCGCTGGCCGCCGATGGCGCGCGCGTCGGCTATCTGCCGCAGGAGCCGCAGCTCGATCCCGTGAAGAACGTGCGTGAGAACGTGATGGAGGGCGTCGCCGACAAGCGCGCGATCTTGGATCGCTACAACGAGCTGGCGGCGAACTATTCCGACGATACCGCCGACGAGATGGCGAAATTGCAGGACCAGATCGAGGCCAAGGGCCTGTGGGACCTCGATTCCAAGATCGACCAGGCGATGGACGCGCTGCGCTGTCCGCCCGACCAGGCCAAGGTCGAGACGCTCTCGGGCGGCGAGAAGCGGCGGGTGGCGCTCTGCCGGCTCCTGCTCGAACAGCCCGATCTCCTTCTTCTCGACGAGCCCACCAACCATCTCGACGCCGAGACGGTGGCCTGGCTCGAAGGGCACCTGAAGCAATATCCGGGCGCCGTGCTCATCGTCACCCACGACCGCTATTTCCTCGACCATGTCACCGGCTGGATCCTCGAGCTCGATCGCGGCCGCGGCATTCCCTATGAGGGGAATTACTCGTCGTGGCTCACGCAGAAGCAGAAGCGGCTGGAACAGGAGGGCCGCGAGGAGGAGGCGCGAAAGCGGGCCGTCGAGCGCGAGCGCGAATGGATCGGCACCTCGCAGAAGGCGCGCCAGGCCAAGGGCAAGGCGCGGCTCGCGCGCTACGAGGAATTGCTGGCGAAGAGCGCCGACAAGGCACCCACCACCGCGCAGATCGTCATACCGTCGGGGGCGCGGCTCGGCCACAACGTGATCGATGCCGAAGGGCTCGGCAAGGCCTATGGCGATCTGCTGCTGTTCGAAAAACTGTCGTTCAAGCTGCCGCCCGGCGGCATCGTCGGCGTGATCGGGCCGAACGGGGCGGGCAAGACCACGCTGTTCCGTCTCATCACCGGCCAGGAGAAGCCCGACCAGGGCACGATCAAGATCGGCGAGACCGCGAAGCTCGCTTACGTCGACCAGAGCCGCGATTCCCTCGACGGCAAGAAATCGGTGTGGGAGGAAATTTCCGGCGGCGCCGACGTGGTCATGCTCGGCAAGCGCGAGGTGCCGAGCCGCGCCTATGTGGCGGCGTTCAACTTCAAGGGCGGCGACCAGCAGAAGAAGGTGGCGGCGCTCTCGGGCGGCGAGAGGAACCGGGTGCATCTCGCCAAGATGCTGAAGTCGGGGGCGAACGTGCTGCTGCTCGATGAGCCCACCAACGATCTCGACGTCGACACCCTGCGCGCGCTCGAGGAGGGGCTCGAGGATTTCGCCGGCTGCGCCGTCCTCATCAGCCACGACCGCTTCTTTCTCGACCGCATCGCGACCCATATCCTGGCGTTCGAGGGCGACTCTCACGTCGAATGGTTCGAGGGCAATTTCCAGGACTACGAGGACGACAAGCGCCGCCGCCTCGGCGTCGGCGCCGAGATTCCGCATAGGATTAAGTATAAGAAGTTCAGCCGATGAGACTTAATATCGCCGTCATGCCCGGGCTTGACAGCGAGCCGGTTAGACCCGGCTCGCCAATTGAAGGTATCCGAACTCGGCAATAACCGAGTTCGGATGGCATCCATGCGGCGGCGGATGTTCGTTGAACATTTGTATGGATTGCCGGGTCAAGCCCGGCAATGACGAGTTGACGTTTACAGCTTTTGGCATGATCGACTGGACCATGCAGATTCGAATCGCAGCCGCTCTGGCGTTCATACTCTTTCTGCCGATCGCGTCGTCGCCGGCGCGCGCCGCCGACGCGGCGTTCCAGAAATGGCTCGCCGAGCAGTGGCCGGCGGCGCAAAGCATGGGCGTCTCGCGCAGCACCTTCGACCTGGCAACGCGCGGGCTCGAACCCGATCTTTCGCTCCCCGATCTCGAGATTCCCGGTAAGCCAAAAGCGCCCGAACAGGCCGAGTTCATCCGCTCGCCGGCGGAATATCTCTCCGACACCACGATCGCGCGCCTCGCCGCCCAGGGGCAGAAGCTCGCCCAAGAGCACCGCGCCGCCCTCGCCGCGATCGAGCGGCAATATGGCGTGCCGGGAAACGTCATCATCGCGATCTGGGGCCGCGAGACCGCTTATGGCACCTACAGGCTCCCCCACAACGCCGTCCGCGTGCTCGCCACCCAGGGCTATCTTGGCCGCCGCAAGGATCAATTCCGGCAGGAATTCCTGCTTGCGCTAAAAATGATCGAGGAAGGCCACGTCAAGCTCGCCGACATGAAAAGCTCGTGGGCGGGCGCCATGGGGCACACGCAATTCCTGCCCTCGGACTTCTACAAATACGCGGTCGATTTCGACGGCGACGGCCGCCGCGACATCTGGGCCTCGGTGCCGGACGCGCTCGCCTCGGCTGCGAAGCAGCTCCTCGACAAGGGCTGGCAGCCGGGCAAGCGCTGGGCCCACGAGGTGCGCGCGCCCAGGGATGTGGATTGCGCCATCGCCGAGCCCGGCGTCCGCATGGCGATCGGCGAATGGCTGAAGCGCGGTTTCGCGCCCGCCCACGGCCGCAAGTTCGCACGTGAGGAGTTGATCGAGGAGGCCTCGCTGCTGATGCCCGCCGGCACCTACGGCCCGGCCTTCCTCACGCCGAAGAATTATTTCGTGCTGAAGGAATACAACGTCTCCGATCTCTATGTGCTGTTCGTCGGCCACTTGAGCGACCGCATCGCCGGCCCGCGCCCGTTCGAGCGGCCGTGGGACAAGGTCACGCAATTGCAGACGGCCGAGGTCGAGGTGATGCAACGCGTGCTCGCGGCCCGCGGTCTCTACCGCGACAGGATCGACGGCAGGGCCGGGATGCTCACGCGCGCGGCGCTCGGGAACTATCAGAAGACGAACGGCTTGAAGCTCGACTGCTGGCCGACCGCGGCCGTGCTCGGTCACATGCGGGGCAAGGCCGGGAAGAATTGAGGCCGCTCGTCCCCCGGTCAAACGAAAACCCGGCGGCGCTCGCGCGCCCGCCGGGTCCCGTTTCAGGCTTCGGCCGGCGGATCAGTTCCGCCCGGCCGGTTTGACGTTGGCTTCCGGTCAGTAAGCCGGGCAGAAGAAGCGCGCCCGGCTGTAGCCGACGCAATTGCCCCAGCCATCGGTCGCGACGCAGCGGCGTGCCCAGTAGCCGCCCGGGCAGTCCACCGGATAGGCACCGGCATAGGCATAGGGCGCCCAACTCTCGCCCTCGACCACCGCATAGGGCCGATAGCGCGGGGCAAGCAGTGCCCCGCCGAGCAGGACGGCGCCGGCGCCGATGGCCGCGCCACAAGGCCAGGCACGGCAGCGGGCGTCCGCCGTGTCCGGTACGGCGACTGTCGCGGCGGCGACCGTCGCGGCGGTGGCGAGAGCGATGAGGAATTTCTTCATTGGGGAGTCTCCTCGGATTTGCGGTCGGCTGGAGAACCGAGCGCGTGATTGGTCGTCAAATCGGTTATCCTTCGACTTGGGCAAAATAGGCCGCGTCGAATTTGTCCGAAGTGTGATTATGCCAGAACTCGTCTGAACGGAAGATGAATGGCCCCATAAGGCACTCCATCCAAGGACTCCGCTCTGCTACAGGGCGGCCGCGCCAGGGAGGAGGTCACGGGCCCACGGTCAAACGCGCAAGCCCCCGCCGGTGTTCCGCCCGTGATGGTTCTAGGCGGCCCGCGCTTCAGCGCGTCGGATTGCCGAGCTTGATCGGCGCGACGCCGTTCGCCGACGCCACCGCGCCGGCGTCACCCTTCGCGGGCGGTAAAGCCCGGGCGATGGCCGCCGCAAGGGTCGTCGCCCAGCAGCCGTAGCTCCAGTCGTTCATGTGCAGGAGATCGGGCGAAAGAAACGTCTCGAACGGGATGGCGCGATTCTCATGCCAATAACGCATCAGTTCGAAGCGATGAAACACCGGAACGCCTTCCTCCTTGGCGATCGCCTCGATCAGCGCGAGCATCGGCCCGGTATCGGGGTCGCGCAACACCTTGGGGGCGTATTGCGGGTCGATCAACACGATATCGGCGCCGGTTTTCAGCAAGCGCTTCAGCCCCTCCTGGATCACCGGCGCCTGGTGTGCGATCCCGTTGTTCCTGAGGACCGCATTGGTGCCGACCTGCCAGAGCACGAGATCGGGGCGCAGGTCGTGGACGTCGCGATCCATGCGCGCGAGCATCTCACGGGCATCCTCGCCGCCGACGCCGCGGTTCAGCATCGTGATCGACACGCCCGGAAAACGCGCGCGCAATTCCGCCTCGAGCCGGCTCGGATAGGTGGCTTCCGCGGTGCTCGCGCCGAA
>JAHFPO010000042.1 GCA_023266695.1 Hyphomicrobiales bacterium
GATCCAGCGCCTCGATCTCTGTGATCATGCGGTCGATCAAGCCCAGCCCGGTCTGCCAGAATTTGGGATCGCTGGCGTCGAGCCCGAACGGGGCGAGCAGCTCGGCATGATGCTGGGTGCCGCCGGCGGCGAGCATGGCGAGATAGCGCTCGGCGAAGCCCGCCTCGGCGCGCTCATAGACCGCATAGAGCGAGTTCACCAGGCAGTCGCCGAAGGCATAGGCATAGACATAGAACGGGGCGTGCAGGAAATGACCGATATAGGCCCAGAAAGTTTCATAGCCCGGCCCCAGCCGGATGGCGGGGCCGAGACTCTCGCCTTGCACCTCCAGCCATAGCTCGCACAAGCGATCGGCGGTGAGTTCACCCGTCTTGCGCTCGCTGTGCACCTTGCGTTCGAAAATATAGAACGCGATCTGGCGCACCACCGTATTGAGCATGTCCTCGACCTTCTGGGCGAGCATCGCTTTCCTCTCGGCCTTGCCGGTCTTGGCCAAGAGCGCACGGAAAGTCAGCATCTCGCCGAACACCGAGGCGGTCTCGGCCAGCGTCAAGGGCGTTCCCGCCATCAGCGCGCCGTTCGGCGCCGCTAGCACCTGGTGCACGCCGTGGCCGAGCTCGTGGGCGAGCGTCATCACGTCGCGCGGCTTGCCCTGATAGTTGAGATGCACATAGGGATGCACCGACGGCACGGTCGGATGCGCGAAGGCGCCGGGCGCCTTGCCCGGGCGCACCGGCGCGTCGATCCAACGCTTATCGAAGAAATCGCGCGCGATCCCCGCCATCTGCGGCGAGAAGGCGCCATAGGCGGAAAGCACCGTCTGGCGCGCCTCCTCCCAGGCGATCGGGCGGGTCTCGACCTTGGGCAAGGGCGCGTTGCGGTCCCAGTGCTCGAGCCTGTCCTTGCCGAACCATTTCGCCTTCAGCGCGTAATAGCGGTGCGACAGCCGCGGGAAAGCTTCGCGCACCGCGGAAACCAAAGCCTCCACCACCTCGCGCTCGACGCGGTTGGCGAGATGGCGCGAATCCGCGATGTCCTTGAAGCCGCGCCAGCGGTCGGAGATCTCCTTGTCCTTGGCGAGCGTGTTGGTGATGAGCGTGAACAGCCGCAGATTCTCCTTGAATACCCTGGCGAGCGCATCGGCCGCCGCGCGCCGCCGTTCCTCCTTCGGGTCCTGCATCAGATTGAGCGTCGGCTCGAGCGCGAGCTCCTCGCCCTCGACCGGGAAGCGGAGCGAGGAGACGGTCTCGTCGAACAGCCGGTTCCAGGCCGAGCGGCCGGTGACCGACTTCTCATGGAACAGTTGCTCGACCCGATCCTCGAGCTGATAGGGCTTCTCCCTGCGGATATCCTCGATCCACGGCCGGTAGCGGCCAAACTCCGGGTGCGCGAGCGCTTTCTCGATCAGCTGATCGTCGACGCGGTTGAGCTCGAGCGGGAAGAACAGGAGATGCGAGGAGGCGCCGGTGACGCGCTCCTGCACGTCACCGTAGAACTTGGCGCGCTTCGGATCGGTGGTGTTGCCCGTATAGAGCAGCCCGGCGAAGGAGAGGAGCCGGCCCAGGAGCTCCTCGATCGCCTCGAAGCGGGCGACCGCCGCATGCAGTCCGGCGCCCGCCATGTCCAGGCTCGCGATGTCGGCGAGCTTGCCCTTGTAGCTCTCCTCGAAGGCGAAGCATTCGGCCTCGGCGCGGGCGAGATCGGCGACGACCTCGGGCGCGTCGATGCCGGGATAAAGGTCGGCGAGGTTCCATTCCGGCAGGTTCCCGAGCTGATCGCCCGGGCGTGCGGCTGCGGCAGTGGATGCGGGTGGAAAGCTCGGATGCATGGGGCGGCGCACTCCTGACTTCACATATCACGTGCTTGGCCGGTTGGATCAATCGGCAGCTTGAGCCCATCCCCGCCCGGGAGGCGGATCGCCGCCTTCAGCTTCCGTTAACGCCCCTCGCCGAAAGTGCCCCGGAACGGCACAGATTCCGGCCACGGCCGGCGGGAGGGGCCATGACCACGCGCGTACTCGTCGTCGACGACGATCCGGTCCAGCGGCGGCTGTTGGATGCCATGCTCCGGCGTTCCGACTATGAACCCGTGCTCGCCGACGGCGGCGAAGCGGCGCTTCGCCTGCTCGAGGGACCAAATCGCTCCGGCATCGGCTGCATGGTCCTCGACCTCGTCATGCCCGACCTCGACGGGCTCGGCTTGCTCGGCCGGCTGCGCGAGCGCGGCATCGACCTGCCGGTGATCGTGCAGACCGCCCAGGGTTCGATCGACACCGTGGTCTCGGCCATGCGCGCGGGGGCGATCGATTTCGTGGTGAAGCCCGTGGGCGCCGAGCGCATGCAGGTATCCCTGCGCAACGCGCTCGCTCAGGCCGCGCTAGCCGGCGAGGTGCGCCGCATGCATCGCTCCGCCGCCGGCACTCTCGAACTCAAGGATCTTTCGACCGCGAGCCCGCGCATGCAAGCTGCCTTGCGGCTCGCCGAAAAAGCGGCCGCCTCCGACATCCCGGTGCTGATGGAAGGCGAATCGGGCGTGGGCAAGGAGCTGATCGCCCGCGCCATCCGCGGCGCCGGAGCACGCCGGTCCAAACCCTTCGTCGCCGTCAATTGCGGAGCGATCCCGGCCAATCTCGTCGAGTCGATCCTGTTCGGCCACGAGAAGGGCTCCTTCACCGGCGCCAATGAACGCCAGCCCGGCAAATTCGTCGAGGCCAATGGCGGTACGCTCTTCCTCGACGAGGTGGGCGAGCTGCCGGCCGAGACGCAGGTGAAGCTCCTGCGCGCGTTGCAGGACGGTGAGGTCGACCCGGTGGGCGCGCGCAAGCCAGTGAAGGTCGACTTCCGCCTGATCTCGGCGACCAATCGCGATCTTTTGGAACTGGTGCGTGCCGAGCGCTTCCGCGAGGACCTATTCTATCGCTTGCACATCTTTCCGATCACCGTGCCGCCCTTGCGCGACCGCATGGAGGACGTGCCGAATCTCGTACGCAACTTCATCGCCCGCTTCGCCGCCGAGGAAGGAAAGCGCGTCCGTGCGGTCAGCGGCGAGGCGATGCGGCTGCTCGCCGCCTACCGCTGGCCGGGCAATGTGCGCCAGCTCGAGAATGCGGTTTTTCGCGCCGTGGTGCTCACCGAGAGCGACGAGATCGGAGTCGCCGAATTCCCCCAAGTGGCGGCCCAGGTGCCGGGCTTCGAAGCCTTCGCCGTGCCGGCGACGCCCTCGACAAGGACGGCCGCGACGGAACCCTCCGCCGAGCCGCTCGTTCTCCTTGACGATGCGCCGGCAACGGCTCCCGAGCCCGCCGCAACCCGCGATGTTCTTCCGCTCCTCGGCGACGACGGTCACGTGCGGGCCATGGAGACCCTCGAGGCCGAGGCAATTCGTTTCGCCATCGACCGCTATCGCGGCCGCATGACCGAGGTGGCTCGCCGGCTCCGCATCGGCCGCTCCACGCTCTATCGCAAGCTCAAGGACCTCGGGCTCGACGCCGGAGCGGAGGAAGGGGAAGAAGTAGCCGCCGATCCAGGCGTGGCACGGGGGTGACACTTCCCGCCGAACCGCGATTCCCGCGGGCTTGTGACTTGTTCGAAGAACGCCGCTCTGCCACAAATCCATGCTAATCATAGTGGATACGGGCCGGCATGGAGGCTCGGGAGGTAGCGATGGATCGCCTGCGGTCGGGATTACTGGCAGTGGCCGCTGGAATCACCGCAAAAATCACCGCCCTTGCGGGTGTCCGCACTGCTATTGCCGCTTCTTTCCGTAGCAGGATCGGCAGCGCACGCGCCGTGTTCGAACGGCTGCGCTCGCGTTATCCCACCGCGCTGGACCAGCGGATCGTGCTGAAGCTCGCCGCCGGCACCGGGGTCGTCGCCCTCATCATGGTGGGTTACGCCTATGGGCCGGCGCTTTCGCAAAGGTCCTCCGCCGAAAGCGCGAAGCGGGCCGAAACCAGTACCGCCAACCCGGTTCGTGTCATCCTGGCGCAGAATCCCGCGCCCTCATCCGAGCTTTCCGCCCGCGCGCCGATCGCGCCGGCCGCCGTCGCGGAACCGGCTGCGACGCAAAGCGAGACCGCCCGTATCGAGAATCTGGTCCCGGTTCCGGAACCTGCCAATGTTCCTCCCCCGAGTCGCGCCGATCTCGAGCGCGAACCGAAGGCGGAGCGTCCCGATTCCACCGAGGCGCGGGTGCCCGTGCCGGAGCCGGCGAGCCAACCCGCCGCGGAGCCCGCGCCTGCACCCGTGATTGCGAGCGCTCCCGCCGAGACCACGCAACCCGAGTCCTCTCCGCAGCCCGAGACGCTGAACATTCAGAGTTTGACCGGAAAGGATCTGGTCAAGGCGCCGCTTGCGACCACGCTCGCATCGGCCGACATGCCGGTCGCCGAGAGGCTGCGCGATCTCCTCGCCAACCGGTCTGATCGCTTGTTCAGCCGCAAGAACGAGCGTGCGGCGGTCGAGGCGTTTTACCGCGATCGCGGCTTTGCGCCGCTGTGGATCGAAAAAGGCGCGGGCAACGCGCGCGTGACCGCCGCGACCGCGCATCTCAAAGGCGTCGAAGCCGACGGTCTCTATCCGGCCGATTATCCGACGCCGGATTTCAAGGCGGCCGCCGACGCCAATGCGCTCGCGGAAGCGGAGCTGAGATTCACGGGCGTGATCCTGACCTATGCCCGCCATGCGCAAACGGGGCGGGTCCATTACTCGCGCATCAGCGGGGATATCTCGTACAGTTTGGAGTTCCCCGAACCCGCCGAAATCCTCGCCAATATGGCCGCTGCCACGAATGTGGGTGAAGCGCTCGCCGGCTATAATCCGCCGCAGGCAGGATACAAGGCGCTGCGGGCGAAGCTCGCCGCAGCCCGCGGTCAGACTGCGGAGCCGGAAATTGCGCGCGTTCCGGACGGTCCGACGCTCAAGCCCGCCATGGAGGACTCCCGCGTCCCGATCCTGCGCAAACGCCTCGATGTCGCGGGCGATCCGAACGATTTCCGCTACGACAGTCATCTCGTCGAAGCGGTCAAGAAATTCCAGCAAGGCGCGGACATTGCGCCCGACGGACTGGTGGGCGCGGGCACGACGCGGGCTCTCAATGGCGGCCCCAAGCGTGAACATTCTGCCGACGTCATCATCGCCAATCTGGAGCGCTGGCGCTGGATGCCGCGCGACCTCGGCAAAGTCTATGTGATGGTCAATATCCCGGACTACACGCTGAAGGTGGTCCGTGACGGCGCCCTGGTCTGGAGCACGAGAATCGTGGTCGGCAAGCCGAACCTGGCGACGCCGATCGTCAGCGCGGCGATGCAATACATCACCGTCAATCCGACCTGGAACGTGCCGCCCTCGATCATCGCGAACGAATATCTACCGGCCCTGAGGGAGGACCCCCAGGCCCTCACGCGCATCGGTCTCAGGGTAGAAGAGAACCGCGACGGCACCATTCGCATCTATCAGCCGCCCGGCGAGCGCAACGCGCTCGGCCGCATCCGGTTCAACTTCCCCAACAAGTTCCTGGTCTACCAGCACGACACCCCGGACAAGCACCTGTTCGCGCATGACAAGCGCGCCTATAGCCACGGCTGCATGCGCGTGCAGGATCCGATCAAGTACGGCGAAGTGCTGCTCTCGATCGCGCTGCCGAAGGAAGGCTACAGCCAGGAGCGGCTGCGCAGGATGTTCGGCAGCGCCGAGCAAGACATCCGCTTCCCCACGCCGATCCCGGTCCATCTCACCTACCAGACCGCCTTTGTCGATGACTCCGGCAAGCTGGTGATTCGCGAGGATGTCTACGGCCGCGACGCCCGCATCATCGCCGCGCTCCGGGGCGAGGAACGGCGGATCGCGGACATTCCGATCGATCGGCGCGAGGGCAGCAGCCCGGTCAGCCGCGATGCGCTGCGCATGCCGGGACGCTATTCGAATCCATTCGCCGGCTTCTTCGGACGATTCTCCCGCTAGCTGCCCGGCCTCATCGCCCTTCCATCTCCTTGTCCGGGGCACGGAAATCCCGGACAGCAGAGATTAACCATGCCTGCGGACCCCGGCGGAGGCACCATTTCGCCACGATCCCCGACTAGGGACGTATTGGGGACGTTGCGGTGATCGGCCGTTAACCGAACCCGATAAGACTGCGTTCACTATGAACCGCGCGGCACCGAAGTCCGCGCGATTTTCCATCGACGCAACACGGGTCCGGATTTGGCGATTTCCAGCATTGCAGGTCTGGTACGGAGTTCGGGCGCGCTGCGCCCGCTGACGGCGGTCGTCCTCACAATTCTCCTCGTCTCCTTCTCGACCGACGCCCTGCAGAACGCGGTCGCCAACGGCGACACGCGCACGCTCTCGTTCCACCATATGCACACGGGCGAAGCGACCACCGTCACCTTCAAGCGCGACGGGCATTATGACGAGGCGGCGGTCAAGAAGCTGAACTGGTTCCTGCGCGACTGGCGCCGCGATGAATCGACCACGATGGACCCCCATCTGTTCGATCTCTTGTGGGAGATCCACCGCGAGCTCAAGGCAGAAGGACCCGTCACCATCATCTCCGCCTACCGCTCGCCGCAGACCAACGCCATGTTGCGCGCCCGCGGACGCGGCGTCGCCAAGTTCAGCCAGCACATGATCGGCAAGGCGATCGACTTCTACATTCCCGGAGTCGAACTGTCGGCCCTGCGTGAGATCGGCTTGCGTCTGCAGCGCGGCGGCGTCGGCTTCTACCCGACCTCCGGCTCGCCCTTCGTCCATGTCGACAGCAGCGGCGTGCGCCACTGGCCGCGTGTGACGCGCGAGCAGCTCGCGCACATCTTCCCCGACGGCAAGACCGTTCACATCCCCTCCGATGGAAAACCGATGCCGGGCTACGCGCTGGCGCTCGCCGAGATCGAGGCGCGCGGCGGGACGTTGGGGCCGACCGCGCTCGCCGCCCGCGGCGAGGCGACGGCGGGGGGCGAGGATGGCCGCCTCAAGCGCGTGTTCGCTTCGATCTTCGGCCGCAACGACGAGGAAGCCGACGAGGAAGAGGCGGGGGTACGCTCCAACCGCACACGCCTGCCGACGGCGACGGTCGTCACCAGCACGCCGGTCGCTCCCGCAAATGGCAAGACCGCCGCGCCGGCGAAATCGACCATGGTCGCCGCGCTCGCGCCGACGCCCCAGCCGCAAGGGCCACAGCTGCAATGGACGACGGGGCCGGCCGGGATTCCCGCCGGCCCATCGGCTGCGGCGACGCCTTTGCCGCGACCGCGGCCCGCCGACATCGGCGAAGTCACGGCGTCGTTGCCGCCGGAGAGAACGCAAAACGAAGCGCTCGCCTATGCGGCGGAAAACAAGGGACCGAAATTCGGCCCGCTGCCGGCCGCCCATACGCAGATCGCCCGCCACCTCGAGCCTGAACCGCGGCCCGAGCCGGCGCGGCCCGTCGCAGCTTCCGCCGATGCGGCCAAGGCGCCGCCGACGCTTCTCAGCCGAACCACGATCGAGTTCGCCCCCGAGATGCGCCATCCCGATCTCATGACCTTCAGGGGCCTGGTCGAGCCGGTGCGTGCCGCGCTTCGCGTGCAGTTCGCTAGCGACCCCATCGCGGCGCCGGCGACCGCTCGCTTCAGCGGTCCCGCCGTGGTGGCGCTGCAGACGCTCGCCTTCGACCGCGGCGTCGGCATCGTCACCGGCACGCTCGCGTCGCGGACGAATTGAGGCGACGGCGACCGCCCCCAGGCCGAATCAATGCCCGGGGCGCGATTTCTCGAAGGCGGCCTTCTGCTCGCCGCTCGCCTCTTTCTGAAAACGCTTGCGCCATTCCTCGTAGGACATGCCGTAGACGATCTCGCGGCTCTCGTCCTTGGTCATCGGCACGCCCTTGGCATCGGCCGCGTCCTTCATCCAGTTGGAGAGGCAGTTGCGGCAGAAGCCCGCGAGATTCATCATGTCGATGTTCTGCACGTCGGCGCGGCTCTTGAGATGCTCCACCAGACGGCGATAGACCGCCGCTTCGAGCTCGGTGCGGGTGCGATCATCCATTTTCATGGTCATGGTCCTCATCGGGAAAAGCGTTCTATAGCAATATAGGCATTCGCAAGAACCCTTGCAGGCTTGAAAGACCGTCGTGATGCACCCCCTGGAGGCAAGAGACCTGCTCCGCCGTCTGTTCGAAGCCGCGGTCGCGGCGGCGCATCCTTCGACTTGTCTGCCGCCGGCGCTCCCGCCGCCGCCCGTACGCGGACGCATCCTCGTGCTCGCGGCCGGCAAGGCGGCGGGCGCCATGGCGGAGGCCGCGGAGAAACATTATCTCGACCGGCAGAAGCTCGCCCGCGATCGCCTCGGCGGGCTCGCGGTCACGCGCCACGGCTATGGCCGGCCGACCCGGGTGATCGAGATGGTCGAAGCCGGCCATCCGGTGCCCGATGCCGCCGGCCTTGCCGCCACCGAGCGCGTGCTTGCGCTCGCCGATCGGGCAACGGCGGACGATCTCGTGTTGGTGCTTTTTTCGGGCGGCGCTTCGGCGAATTGGATCGCGCCCGCCGCCGGAATTTCGCTCGGCGACAAGCGCACGCTCACCCGCGACCTGCTTGCCTCCGGCGCCACCATCGGCGAGATCAATACCGTGCGGAAGCACTTGTCGCGCATCAAGGGCGGCAGGCTCGCCGCTGTCGCCGCCCCGGCCCGGATTCTGACTCTCGCGATTTCCGACGTACCGGGCGACGACCCTTCCGTCATAGGCTCCGGCCCCACGGTGCCCGATTCCTCGACGCTCGCCGACGCGCGCGCAATCCTCACCCGGCGCGGCATCACACCACCCGCCGCCATCGCGGCTGCGTTGTCCGATCCCAGGAACGAAACCCCGAAACCCGGTGCCGCCGCCTTCGCCCGCACGGAATTCAGGATCGTCGCCCGCCCCGCCGATGCGCTCGACGCCGCGGCCAGGATCGCGAAAGATGCCGGCATCGAGCCAATCCTCGCCGGCGCCGATCTCGAAGGCGAGGCGCGCGAGGTGGCCGTGGAACATGCCGCCCGCGCGCGAAAATTCGCCGCGGACCGCAGACGCGCGATGCTCATCTCCGGCGGTGAGCTCACGGTGACGATCAGGGGAAAGGGCCGCGGCGGGCCGAATCAGGAATACGCTCTTGCGCTGGCACTGGCGCTTGCCGAAGCAAGGGGTATCGCGGCCATCGCCGGCGATACCGACGGCACCGACGGCGGAGCGGGCAATCCCGACGACCCGGCCGGCGCCTTCATCGACGAGACGACGCTGTCCCGCGCCCGCAAGCTCGGCCTCGATCCTGCCCGTTTCCTCGCCGACAACGACTCCACCGGTTTTTTCGAGCGGCTCGGCGACCTCGTCTCCCCCGGACCGACCTGCACCAATGTCAACGATTTGCGCGCGGTCCTCGTTGACACCTGACCGGCGGTCGAGGGAAATGGCGTGTGATCCTCGCCGCTCAAGGGTGACGGTGCGTTGCCGATGAAGAGAGTCTCGCGCCCGCGATCGCTACGCCTCGCCCGGCTCGCTCTTCTCGCCGTGGCCATCGTCGTGCCGGCGACCGCTTTCGCCGATTTCCGCCTCTGCAACCGCACCGGCAGCCGGGTCGGCGTCGCCGTCGGCTACAAGGACGCCGACGGCTGGACCACCGAGGGCTGGTGGAATGTGGCAGCCAACAACTGCGAGACGCTGATGCGCGGGCCGCTGGTCGCGCGTTTCTATTATCTCTACGCCATCGATTACGATCAGGGCGGCGAATGGGCCGGCAAGGCCTTCATGTGCTCGCGCGACAAGGAGTTCACCATCCGCGGCATCGGGGACTGCCTTGCCCGCGGCTATAACCGCACCGGCTACTTCGAGGTCGATACCGGCGAGCAGAAGAACTGGACGGTCCAGCTCACCGAGCAGGGCCAATCCGCGCCCGCCTCGCCGCCGACCAGCCAGACCAAATCAGGGACGCCCAGTAAATGAGACGGCTGCGCCGGACCAAGATCGTCGCGACTTTGGGACCGGCCTCCTCCGATCAGGCGTCGATCGAGCGTCTGTTCGTCGCCGGCGCCGACGTCTTCCGCATCAACATGAGCCACACCCCGCACGAAGCCTTGCGGGCCTACACCGCGGCGATCCGCGCGATCGAGCAGCGCCATGGACGCCCGATCGGCATTCTCGTCGATCTGCAGGGGCCGAAGCTTCGGCTGGATAGGTTCAAGGACGGCGGCGCGGAGCTCGCCGCCGGCGCGAGCTTCGTGCTCGATTCCGATCCCAAACCCGGCGATCAGACCCGCGTCCATCTGCCTCATCCCGAGATTCTCGCGGCCCTCGAGCCGGGTCATCGGCTCTTGATCGATGA
Organism: Hyphomicrobiales bacterium; assembly: GCA_023266695.1. GTDB lineage: Bacteria > Pseudomonadota > Alphaproteobacteria > Rhizobiales > Xanthobacteraceae > JAUSIF01. The sequence goes on from JAHFPO010000042.1 coordinate 10,331, forward strand.
CGGCAAGGTACAGCTGGTGGTGACGGAGGCGACGCGGCAGCGCACGGTGACCCGGGTCGAGGTCGCCGGCCGCGTTTCGGACCGCAAGGGCGTGAGCCTGCCCGACACTACGGTCGCGCTGGCGGCGCTCACGCCGAAGGACCGCTCCGACCTCGAGGCCGCGCTCGATGCCGGCATCGACTGGATCGGGCTTTCCTTCATCCAACGGCCCGAGGACGTCTCCGAGGTGAAGAAGTTGACGCGCGGCCGCGCCGCGCTGCTCGCCAAGATCGAGAAGCCGCAGGCGGTGAAGCGGCTCGGCGAGATTCTGGAGCAGTGCGACGCGCTGATGGTCGCGCGTGGCGACCTCGGCGTCGAGATGCCGCTCGAGCAGGTGCCCGGGCTGCAGAAACAGATCATTCGCGACGCCCGCCGCTCCGGCAAGCCGGTCGTGGTCGCGACCCAGATGCTCGAGTCGATGATCGCCGCGCCGGTGCCGACCCGCGCCGAAGTCTCCGACGTCGCCACCGCCATCTACGAGGGCGCCGATGCCGTCATGCTGTCGGCCGAATCCGCCGCCGGGCAATACCCGGTCGAAGCGGTCGAGACCATGAATCGCATCGCCGAGGAGGTCGAACGCGCTCGCGATTATCTTGCCGAGATCAAGTCCCAGCACCCGAAGCCCGAAGCGACCGGTGCCGACGCCATTTCCGCCGCCGCCCGCCAGATCGCCGAGACGCTCGATCTCGCGGCGATTCTGTGTCTCACCAGTTCGGGGGCGACCGGCTTGCGTGTCGCGCGCGAGCGGCCGAGGCCGCCGATCGTGGCCCTATCGCCCAATCTCGCCACAGCCCGCAGACTTGCGCTCGCTTGGGGCGTGCATTGCGTCGTCACCGAAGAGGCGAGCGATCTCGACGCCATGGTCGCCCGCGCCTGCCGCATCGCCTTCCGCGAGGGCTTCGCCAAGCCCGGCCAACGGGTGATCATCGTCGCCGGCGTCCCGCTCGGCACACCCGGCGCCACCAACATGGTGCGGATCGCCTTCGTCGGCGCGGACGACGTCGGGGCCGATTAAAATTCAGATTTCGCGGCCCTCGACCTTCACCTCGAGCTTCCTCATCAGCTCCGGGATCGCCTTGAGGTGAGGATGGATCGCGATCGCGCGGCGGAACGCTTCGAGCGCGCGCTTGTCCTCGCCGATGTCCTGCAGGATCACGCCGAGGCCGGTGAGCGCGCCGAAATGGCGCGGTTCGCGCGCGACCACGATGCGGAGATCCGAAAGCGAGCGAACGAGATTCTTCTTCAGATAATGGACCGTGGCGCGCTGAGCGTAGGCTTCGGTAAATCCGGGCGCGAGTTCGATCACCGCGTCGAGGAGCGTGAGCGAAAGATCGTAGTCCTTCGCCTCGATCACGGTGCGCGCCCGCTCGATCAATAGATTGGCCGTGGCGCTCCCCGATTGGAGCATGACCGACTCGATCCGATCCTCGATGATTTTCGCGACTTCGGCATTGGGCGCATGCTTGAGGGCTTCGAACAGCGCATCGAGCCGCTTGGCGCGATCGAGCTTGGCGGGCCGCGCCGGGCGCTTGCCATCCGCCTTGATCTCGGGCGCCGCCTCACGGGAGGACGAAGACTGGGCAAAGGCGTGGCCCGTCGCCGCTGCGCAAAGCGCGACGGCCGCCGCCATCAGCATGGAAGAGAATCGGCGCGCCCGCATGAATCAAGATTAATCCGCGTGACGCCCGTCGCAAAGAGCGGAATTGAGGCAGTTCCAGAGGCGCGACCCGAGCCCGCGCCGGCCGCTTCAGCCCTGGCGCGCCTTGAACCGGCGCTGGGTCTTGTTGATGATGTAGACGCGCCCCTTGCGCCGCACCAGGAGGTTGTTGCGGTGGCGGCCGCGCAGCGAGCGAAGCGAATTGCGGACTTTCATGGCAGGCTTTCTCGTGATCGTAGGATTCAAATGGTGGGCGCGACAGGGATCGAACCTGTGACCCCTACCATGTCAAGGTAGTGCTCTCCCGCTGAGCTACGCGCCCGCTCGCTTTCGCCTCCTATATCGGCTCATCCAAGGGGGCGCAAGCAAGGCCGCTCAGGCCGCGAGCAGCCTTTCGACCTCGTTGACGAGGTCCTTGAGATGGAACGGCTTGGACAGGACTTTCGCATCCTTCGGCGCTTGGGCGGCGGCGTTCAATGCCACCGCGGCGAAGCCGGTGATGAACATGACTTTGAGCTCCGGGTCGATCTCGGTCGCGCGGCGGGCGAGTTCGATGCCGTCCATCTCCGGCATGACGATATCGGTGAGCAGGAGTTCGAACGGCTCCTCGCGCAGCCGCTCATAGGCCGAGCGGCCGTTGTCGAACGAGACCACCTCGTAGCCGGCGTTGGTGAGTGCCCGCACGAGAAAGCTGCGCATGTCGTTGTCGTCTTCCGCGAGCAGGATTTTCGGCATTGCCCCGCCCCTCCATCCCGGGCAGTTCCACCAACGATCAGGACCCCACCATTAGCAGGCATGGGGTAAATGTGCGGTGAAGGCGGATAATTGCCGGAATGGTCTTCACAACCGCCCTCAAGCCCGCGCAGAATGGATATAAGGGACATGGGGGGCCGACCCCCCGATCCAGCCGGAGCGGACATCGGACCTATCCATGGGCGCCCGTATCATCGACGAGCTCGATCCCCCCTATGAGGTGGTGGAGCCCGCGGCGCTCGCGGGGCCCGTGGTCTGCAACTCGCCGCACAGCGGACGCGCCTATCCATCCCGCTTTCTCGCCCAGAGCCGGCTCGATCTGCCGACGCTCAGGCGCTCGGAGGACACTTTCGTCGACGAGCTGTTCGCCGATTCGGTCGCCTACGGCGTGCCGCTGATGCGGGCGCATTTCCCGCGTGCGTTTCTCGACGTCAATCGCGAGCCCTACGAGCTCGACCCGCGCATGTTCGAGGGGCGCCTGCCGGCCTTCGCCAATACGCGCTCGCTCCGGGTCGCCGGCGGCCTCGGCACCATCGCGCGCGTGGTCGGTGACGCGCGCGAGATCTACGACCGCCGGCTGCCGGTCGACGAGGCGCTCGCCCGCATCGAGTTTTATTACAAGCCCTATCATCGCGCGCTTCGCCGCCTGATCGTGAACGCCCAGAAGGGCTTCGGCTTGGCGGTTCTGATTGATTGTCACTCCATGCCTTCGAACGCGAGCGGCCGCGATGAACGCCCGCGCGCCGACGTGGTGCTGGGCGACCGCTACGGCACCAGCTGCGCTCCCGACGTGGCCGATGTGATCGAGGAAAGCTTGCGCGATCTCGGCTATGCGGTGCTCCGCAACAAGCCCTATGCCGGCGGCTTCATCACCGAGCATTACGGCGACCCGGCCGCCGGCCTCCATGCCGTGCAGATCGAGATCAACCGGGCGCTCTATATGGACGAGAACGAATACCGGAAGTCCGCCCGGTTCGAGGCGGTGCGGTCCGATCTCGGCCGCATGGTCGCGCGCCTGGCCGAAGTCACCGCCAAGGGGGTCGAACCGCTGCGCGACGCCGCGGAGTGACGGCCTCGACCGGGAACGATCGGGTTCGAATCCTTGAGCGGCCTACGATCCGCTTTTTTCTTGCCTGCCGCGAAAGAAAGAGGCCGCTTCGCGGGAGCGAAGCGGCCCAAGTCTAGGGAGGAAACGCCCAAGGAGGGCGGCGGTAACGCGACGCCATCGCGTTATCGCACTGCACAAATATACAGTGCGTCGCAAAATGCGCAATCTTTCAGCCATGCCACGATACTAGGCCTGCCATGCACAGAGCGCATAGCGGCCGAGGATCGTGACGCGGCCAAGACGAGCCGCGCACGGGGAGGACGGGAATGGCGGCGGTCGATTTTGCGGCCTTTGTCGACGAGCTCGCGACCATCTCGGGCGAGGCGATCCGTCCGTTCTTCCGGACTGCGCTCGGCGTCGAGAACAAAAGCCACACCGGCGTCTTCGACCCGGTGACCGCCGCCGACCGCGCCGCCGAAACGGCGATGCGGATGCTCATCCGCAAGACCTTCCCGGCCCACGGCATCATCGGCGAGGAATTCGGCGACGAGCGCGCCGACGCCCCCTATGTCTGGGTGCTCGATCCGATCGACGGCACCAAGTCCTTCATCTCCGGCATGCCCGCCTGGGGCACTTTGATCGGCCTCATGAAGGACGGAGTGCCGGTCTACGGCATGATGCACCAGCCCTTCATGGGCGAACGCTTCACCGGCGACGGGGCGAGCGCGCATTATCGCGGGCCGGCCGGAGAGCGTCGCCTGTTGGCGCGCACTTGCAAGGACCTGAGCGAGGCGGCGCTGTTCACCACCAGTCCGCTCTTGATGACGGAAGAAGAACGTGGCCGATTTCAGAGGGTCGAACGGGCGGCGCGCCTCACGCGCTACGGCGGCGATTGCTATGCCTATTGCATGGTTGCCGCCGGGTACATCGATTTGGTGATCGAAGCAGGCTTGAAGCCGCACGACATCGTCGCGCTCATTCCGATCATCGAAGGCGCGGGCGGGATCGTGACCGACTGGAGCGGCGGCCCGGCGGCCAAGGGCGGCCGCATCCTCGCCGCCGGCGATCGCCGCGTTCATGCAGAGACGCTTCGTCTGCTCGCGGCCTAGGGCGTGATTCCGAAAAAGCCTGCCCCGGACTTGATCCGGGGTGGGAACCGGTTTTCGGATAAGATCACGCCCAAAATCAAAATGTCAGCGGGGCAGGCCGATTCAATTCGAACTGATCAGACTCTGGAGTCTCAGCGATAGTACGGCGAGCCCGGAACCATCGGCGAGCCCGGGATGAAGGCGTCGAAGGCCGCCCAGAACTGGGCACGAAAGACCTCGCGCTCCATCAGGAGCTCGTGACGGCTTCCGGCGACGATGAGATGCGCGCCGGTGCGCAACTTC
>JAHFPO010000043.1 GCA_023266695.1 Hyphomicrobiales bacterium
AGGATGCGCTCGCCTGCGCCGTCAACGCGCATCACCCCGATGGAGAAGCTGCCGGCGCCGCGCTTGGTGAAGGCGATGACGTCGCCGCGCGGCGACCAAACCGGGGTCGAATAGGAGCCCTGGCTGAAGGAAATGCGTCGCGGATTCGAGCCGTCGGCGCCCATCACATAGATCTGCTGGGAGGCGCCGCGATCGGATTCGAATGCGATGTAGCGTCCATCCGGCGAGAAGGAGGGTGCGGTGTCGATGGCGGCGGTGTCGGAAAGGCGGGTCGTGCGCTTGGAGCGCAGGTCCATCACGAAGATGTTGGCGTTGTTGCCCTGCTGCAGGCTGAACACGACCCGCTGGCCGTCGGGCGAGAAGCGCGGAGCGAAGGTCATGCCGGGGAAATCGCCGACGATCTCGCGCTGCCCGGTCTCAATGTTGAACAAGAGCACGCGCGGCTCGCCCCGGCCATAGGACATGTAGGTGACCTCCTGGCTGGTGGGGCTGAAGCGCGGCGTGAGCACCAGTTCCTCGCCGCGGGTGAGATAGCGCACATTGGCGCCGTCCTGGTCCATGATGGCGAGGCGCTTGATGCGGCGCTCCTTCGGACCCGACTCATCCACGAATACGATGCGGGTGTCGAAATAGCCTTTTTCGCCGGTGAGCCGCTCGTAGATCGCATCCGAGATGATGTGGGCGATGCGGCGCCAGTTCTCGGGCTGGGTGAAAAATTGCTGGCCGGTGAGTTGCTGGCCGGCGAACACGTCCCACAGCCGGAACTCGGTCTTGAACCTGCCGTCGGCTTGACGCGTGACGCGGCCGGTGACGAGTCCTTGCGCATTGATGACGCGCCAATCCTGGAACCGCGGCGCCGCATCGATGTTCTGGATCTTTTCGATGAAGGCGGTCTGATCAATGGGCGCGAACAGACCCGAGCGTTTCAGATTGTTGGTGATCACGACGGTGAGGTTGCGGCCGGTCTCCGCGTCCGCGGGCGTGCCGGCGACGAAGTCGGAAATCGCGACCGGCAGCGGCTGGATCGTGCCCTGGGTAATGTCGAGGCGAAGCACCGCATGGGCGGGCCGGGCCCGAACGAGGACGGCTGCCGCCGCCACGGTCCCCGCCGCCGCGAGCACGCGCCGGCGCGTGAGCGAAGCGTCGAACAGGGGCGAGCAGCGGAGGATATGCGTCATGGCTGGTCTCGGACAATTCGTCTGGGAGAAGGCGACGCGGCTCAACCGCCGCCGAACATATCGCGCGGGTCGAAGGTGACCTCGACGTCTTTCCAGATGTCGTATTTGGCGGCCGGCAGAGTATAGGGCTGGCAGCGGCGCACCGCACGCATGGCGCTCTCGGCCGCCACCTGGAAATACGTGCTGGCGCCGCGATTCAAGAGTTCCGGCTCACGCGAGAGCGTGCCGTCGGCCCGGAACTGGATACGCAAGCGCACGATCAGTTCCTGCGCATTCTCGGCGCCGACCGGCGGATTCCAGCAGGCCTGGATCTGGGCGCGCAGGGCATCGATCTCGCTCTGGGTAAGCCGAGGCGAATTGCCGCTCGAAGTGCCGAGCGAAGCCGTGGGCGAGATCGTCTCGGCGGCCGCCCGCCGGCGCTCTGGTTCGCGCTTGTCGAGGAGCGCCGCGATCTTGTCCGGACTGAAGTCGCGCTGTTTCGGCGTATGCGCTTTGGCGGCGTCGGCCGCTTTCGGCAGCTGCTTTTGAGGCGGCTGCGGCGGAGTTTTCTGCGCGTCCTTGGCGAGCGCCTCCTTGATCGGATCGGGCTTCGCCTGTCCTTTAAGCTCCGGATCGAGCGGGGGCGGCGGCGGGGGCGGCGGCACCGCCGCGGTCTTCGGTTCCGGCTTGGGCGGCGTCTTCTTCTCCGGTTCCACCTGCGGCTTCGGCTCGGCCACCTTCTCGGCGGCGGGCTTATCTTCGAGCTTGGGAGCATTGCGCTTGCCGGCGCGGTTTTGCGTGATCTCGCTCATCGGTACGATGTCGATCGGCATCGCTTCGGTCGGCGGCGCCTCCAGCGGGTTGGGCGCGAACGTGATCAGCCCCCAACCGAGCAGCACGGCATGACCGACGCTCGAGATGGCGAGGCCGGTGCGCATTTTAGCTTCCTTGCTCGATTTCGGTGACAAGAGCGACCCGCCGATATCCCGCCGCCGACAGGCGGCCCATGACGCGCATCACCGTACCATAGTCGACCTTGCGATCCCCGCGCACATAAATGCGCTCATCGACCCCGTTCTTGGCAATCGCCTTCAGCTTCGGCACGATCTCGTCAAGTTTGATCTCTGTGTTCTGCAGAAAAACCTGCCCCTTGTCATTGACGGAGATGGTCAGCGGTTCGCGGTCCTGCTCCATCGACTTCGCCTGGGTCTCCGGCAGATCGATCGGCACGCCAACGGTGAGTAGCGGCGCCGCCACCATGAAGATGATCAAGAGCACCAGCATCACGTCGACCATGGGCGTGACGTTGATCTCGCTCATGACGGCGCGGCGCCGGCCCCGCCCGCGTCTGCCTCTGATCGAAACCTCCGCACCCATCGTGCGACCTCACATTTTCTCGTCGACCTGCCGCGACAGGATCGCGGAGAATTCGTCGGCGAAGCTCTCGAGGCGCTGGGACTGCCGGTTCACCTCGGTTATGAACTTATTGTAGAAAATCGTCGCCGGTATGGCAGCGACGAGACCGATGGCGGTGGCGAACAAAGCCTCGGCGATGCCGGGCGCCACCACCGCGAGGCTGGTGTTTTTCGAGGCCGCAATCGACTGGAAGCTGGTCATGATGCCCCACACCGTGCCGAACAGGCCGATGAAGGGCCCGGCGGAGCCGACGGTGGCGAGCACCAACAGTCTTCGCTCCAGCCGCTCGACCTCGCGCGCGATGGTGACGTCCATCACCTTCTCGATCCGCTGGGTGAGCCCCGCGGTCGAGCGGGCGCCGCCCTCATAGGTGCGCTTCCATTCGCGCATGGCGGCGACGAACAGCGCCGCCATCGAATGGTTCGGGCGCGCCGATAGTGTCCGGTAGAGCTCCTCGAGACTTTCGCCCGACCAGAACACCTGCTCGAAACGATCCATCTGCCGCCGCATGCGGGCATAGAGAATGGTCTTATCGATGACGATCGCCCACACCCAGACCGAAGCGATGATCAGCCCGACGATCACCGCCTTGACCACGATATGGGCTTGCCAGAACAGGGCCCAGAGCGATGCATGGGCGGCCGGCGACAAAAGCACGCCCTGAGCGACTTCGGCAGGATTCATCCGGAAATACCTCGAAAGACCGTCACCATATCGGGGACCGGCGTGCCGCGCATGGGGAGCGATGAAATTTCAACCGCAGACCGACATCACTCCGGCGAGGCCGGGCCTTGGACGACCCCATCCCGACGCCTTTTCACCGGCCCAGATCGGCACGAAATCTGTCCAAACTGGGGCGCGAGCGACGCCCGTCCGCGTCTAGAAGAGCGCCCTCGTCGTTAAGACCGGGTTAGCGGGGCGGGTGATGCCAGCCGCCGCGCCGGTTCAATCCCCGCCCAGGGCCTTGCGCAGGGCGGGCGGGATGCGCTGAGGCTTGCCGCCGGCGAGAAAAGCGATCCTGACGTCGGCATCGACCAGGGTCTCCCCGCCGCGTAGCACGGACTGCTTCAGGAGAATCGAGGCGCCGGCGACCTCGCCCGGCCGGGTCACCACCTCGATCACCTCGTCGATGCGGGCGGGCTTGAAGAATTCGAGCTTCATCGAGCGTACGACGAAGAGAAAGCCGGGCGCATCGATCGCGGTCTCAGCGAACAACTCGCCCTGTTTGATCCCCAACAAACGAATGAAATCGGAGCGCCCGCGCTCCATGAAGCGCAGATAGTTCGCGTGATACACGACGCCCGAAAAATCCGTGTCCTCGTAATAAATCCGGATCGGCAGCCGATGGCTGCCCTCGACGATGCTGCCGGAGAGATAAAGCCATTCGTCCTCGCTCGCCCTCACTCCTTCTCCTCCTGGTCGAACAGCGGCATCTGGGAAGGATCGCGCGCGGGCTCGGCGATGCCAAGATGCTTGAAGGCATGCGACGTGAGCATGCGCCCGCGCGGAGTGCGTTGCAGGAAGCCCTGCTGCACCAGGAAGGGCTCGATGATCTCCTCGATGGCGTCGCGCGGCTCCGACAGCGCCGCCGACATCGTCTCGATCCCGACCGGCCCGCCGCCGTAGTGCTGGGCGATCGCCAGAAGATAACGTCGGTCCATGGCGTCGAGCCCGGCCGGATCGACCTCGAGCTGGATGAGCGCACGGTCGGCCGCCTTGCGATCGATCGCGGCGGCGCCCTCGACCAGCGCGAAATCGCGCACGCGCTTCAACAGTCGTCCGGCGATCCTCGGCGTGCCGCGCGCGCGCAGCGCGATCTCGTGCGCACCGTCGGCGCTGAGGGTGAGGTTGAGCACGCGCGCCGCGCGCGTCACGATCGTCTTCAGCTCCTCCACCGCATAGAAACCGAGGCGGATCGGAATGCCGAAACGCTCGCGCAGCGGCGTGGTGAGGAGGCCCGAGCGGGTGGTGGCGCCGACGAGCGTGAAACGGGCGAGGTCGATCTTGACCGAGCGCGCCCCCGGCCCTTCGCCGATGATGAGGTCGAGCTGATAGTCCTCCATGGCGGGATAGAGGATCTCCTCGATCGCAGGATTGAGCCGATGGATCTCGTCGATGAAAAGCACATCGCGGTCCTCGAGATTGGTGAGGAGCGCGGCGAGATCGCCGGCCTTGGCGATGACCGGGCCGGAGGTGGCGCGGAAGTTCACGCTGAGCTCGCGCGCGATGATCTGGGCGAGCGTGGTCTTGCCGAGGCCGGGCGGACCCACCAGGAGCACGTGGTCGAGCGCCTCTTTGCGCGTGCGCGCCGCCTCGATGAAGACCTTGAGATTGGCGCAGGCCTGGGCCTGGCCGATGAATTCAGCGAGCCGCTGCGGGCGCAGGCTCGCTTCCGCCGCGTCTTCTGCGCGGGTTTCGGAGGCGACGAGACGGGCGCTCATAACCCTCTCACCTCGCCAGCTCCTTCAATCCCTGCCGAATCAGCGTCTCGGTGGCAGCCCCCTCGCCCGCGGCGCGCACGGCGGCGGCGATCGCGCTACTCGCTTGAATCTCACCATAGCCGAGATGGACGAGGGCCGAGACCGCGTCGGCGACCGGCTGCGGCGCGCGCCGCTCGGAAATCTCGCCCTGCAGCCGCACCACCGCCGGATCGACGCTGGTGTAGGCCGGCGCCTTGTCCTTGAGCTCGGTGACGAGGCGCTGCGCGAGTTTCGGCCCGACGCCGGGCGTGCGCGCAACCTGGGCCTTGTCGCCGAGCGCGATGGCGTTCGCAAGCTCCGCGATCTTCAAGCTCGAGAGCACGGCAAGCGCCACCTTGGCGCCCACCCCCTGCACTTGGGTCAAGAGCCGGAACCATTCGCGCTCGAGGTCGGTGGCAAAGCCGTAGAGACGGATCTGATCCTCCCGCACCCAGGTCTCGATCGCGAGCGTCGCGGCTTCGCCCGCCGCCGGCAAGGCTTGCAACGTGCGCGCCGAGCAATGAACGAGATAGCCGACGCCGTGGACGTCGAGAACGACCGCGCCTTCGCCGTAAGAGTCAATGATGCCCCTGAGCTTGCCGATCATCCCGGCACCATCATCCTTTTTCTCGCCTCCCCTTCAGGGGAGGGAAAAGGAAATATTGCCGATCACATCCTCGCCCCCGCCGCGAGGCGGAGCACGGGCGCATTGCGGTGGTGCGCGTGAGTGATGGCGACCGCGAGCGCGTCGGCGGCGTCCTCGCTCTGCGGCTTGGCTCTCGGCAACAGCACGCGGATCATCATGCGCACCTGCCCCTTCTCCCCATGCCCGTTCCCGACCACCGATTTCTTCACCAGCGTGGGCGCATATTCGGCGACCAGCAGGCCCGCCTGCGAAGGCACGAACAGCGCGACGCCGCGCGCCTGGCCGAGCCTGAGCGCCGAGCGAGGATCGGCATTGACATAGATGTCCTCGACCGCGGCCTCGTTCGGCCGATAGGTCTCGACCACGACCACGAGACCTCCGTAGAGGGTGTTCAGTCTCCGGGCCGCGTCCATGCGTTCGTCGCTCATGACCGATCCACAGGCGACGAAAGAGAGCGTGTTGCCGGCCGCTTCGATGACGCCCCAGCCGGTGCGGCGGAGGCCGGGATCAATTCCAAGGATGCGAACAGCTTTCATGCAGCGAATCGCTCCGAGCTATCAGACTTTACATGCAATTTGGAGTGCAATGAACGATTCAGCAAGCGAATCGGACAAAAAAAATTGAAAAAGTTTTTATCTTCGTCGCAATCAAATCGCCTGCGTCCACTCCATCCGTTATGCATTTGCCTTGATCAAGACCGCCTTCGTGATCGATTTCCCTGATTTCTCGCACTTCGCGGCCGTGCTCGCGCTGTCGCTTCTACTGTTCCCGTCGTTCGTCCTCGCCATGACGGCAGGCGCCTGGTGGTTCCGCAGCGCGTCCGAGCTGTTCTACCGCCGCGTCGCCTACCTGATCGTCGCGGCGGCGGCGCTCGTGAGCTTGCCCGCGTTCGACGGAATCATACGCTAATGATTCACGCGCTCAGCTTGGCGAGGAGGGCGTCGGAAATCTCGAAATTGGCATAGACGTTCTGAACGTCGTCATTGTCCTCGAGCGTCTCGATGAGCTTCAAGAGCTTTTCGCCGGCCTCGTCGTCCACCGGGACGCTGTTCTGCGGCCGCCATACGAGCCCGTTCTTGCGCGGCTCGCCGAACTTCGCCTCGAGCGCGCGGGCGACCTCGTTCAGGTTCTCGGGCGCGCAGATCACCTCGTGGCCGCTCGCGGATGAGGAGACATCCTCGGCGCCCGCCTCGATCGCCGCCTCCAGCACGGCGTCGGCGGTGGCCTTGTCGGCCCCGTACTGGACCACGCCGACCCGGCTGAACAGGAAGGCGACCGCGCCGGTCTCGGCGAGGCTCCCGCCATTCTTGCTGAAATAGGAGCGCACCTCGGAAGCGGTGCGGTTGCGGTTGTCGGTGAGCGCCTCGACGATGAGGGCGACCCCGCCCGGCCCGTAGCCCTCGTAGCGAATCTCGTCGTAGCTCTCGGCGTCGCCGCCCTGCGCCTTCTTGATCGCGCGCTCGATATTGTCCTTGGGCATGTTTTCCGCCCGCGCGGCAAGCATCGCGGCGCGCAGGCGCGGATTCATATTGGGATCGGGCAGGCCCAGCTTCGCCGACACCGTGATCTCGCGCGCGAGCTTGCCGAACAGCTTCGACTTGGCCGCGTCCTGCCGGCCCTTGCGGTACATGATGTTCTTGTATTGCGAATGACCGGCCATATACCCTTTGTCTCCCGAGCCAATGCCCAGACGGGGCGCCTTATAGGTCGCCACCCATGGGAAATAAAGAACGGGCGCCCGCGCCTCGATCCAGATCAGCGGCCCGAAACGAAACCGCCGGTCGACGGACCGGCGGCTTCAACTCGGTAGCGGGTCGGGCGGATCAGTGCACGGTGCTCTCGACTTCGTGCCGCAACCGCTCGATCTCGTCCTTCACTTGCAGCTTGCGCCGCTTCAGTTCTGACAGCTTGAGCGTATTGGTTCCGAGATGGGCGAGCTCTTCCTTGATCTCACGCTCCAACGCCTCGTGCTGCTGCTCGAGCTCGGAAAGCTGCGCCTGAATGGACATGGATGCGATCTCTCCCTGTTCGGGGTTCGACCCCATGAGTGTGCCATGGAGGCCCATCGAAGTCGACGATGGCGACGTGCTGCGACGCAATAATCCACTGTAGATGCTCGACGATTGGTTAGCGGCCCGGAGCCGTGGAGGGGTTTGCTTGCGAGCGGCGGGGGCGGGGGCGATACTCACGGGACCGGTGGGTCGGCACGGCCGAGGCGCAGCGGCGGGCCATGAACGCAGAGGAAGAACGCGAACTCCGTGCCGAGCTCGAACGGCTGAAGCAGGAGCACCGCGACCTCGACTCCGCGATCGAGGCGCTCCTCGCCGTGCCCGGATACGACCGGCTCCAGGTGCAGCGCCTCAAAAAACGCAAGTTGCAGCTGCGCGACCAGATCACCCGGATCGAGGATCAGCTGTTCCCCGATATCATCGCGTGACGGCAGGTGCCGCCGTTCCGGCACTCGGCCCTGCGTATCCCGGCCGGGATGACAAGGGGTCAGAGCGACTTCATCAGATTGTCGGCGCTGGTGACCTCGGCCTTGCCGGTCTCCGCCTCGACATTGAGCGCCTTCACCACACCGTCCTCGACCAGCATGGCATAGCGCTTGGAGCGCGTGCCGCCCATGCCGCGTTCGGTCGCGTCATAGTCGAGACCGATCGCCTTGACGAATTCACCGTTACCGTCGGCAAGAAAGAGAATCTTACCATCGCCGCCGCTCGCCTTGGCCCAGGCGTTCATCACCCAATGGTCGTTGACGGCGGTGACCACGATCGCATCGACGCCCTTGGCGCGGATCGCAGCGGCCTTATCGATGAAGCCCGGCAAGTGGTTGCGGCTGCAGGTCGCGGTGAAGGCGCCGGGCATGCCGACGAGCACGACCCGCTTGCCTTTGAAGACTTCGGCGGTGGTGCGCGGCGCAGGCCCCTCGGCCGTCACCACGCGGAATGTCGCATCGGGAAGTTTGTCGCCGACCTTGATCATCGTTCTGCCCCTGGTTGCCCCGCCGGAACACCGGCCGGCCGCATCCTATTGCGTCCAGCGGCCTAGTCGAGCGGGGCCACGACCTCGATCGCATCGCTCCCGGCGACCAGGGTGAACTTGAGCTTCGCCGGGATGGTGCCGGGCTTGGCGCCGGGCGGAGCGCCGTCGATCGCAACGCTGAAACGGGCGCGGCCGCCGGCCGCTTCGATCCGCTCCGGCAGCGGCAAGGCCCAGTCCTCGCTCGGCCCCTCGGCGAAGAGGTCGAATTTCTTTCCCGGCGGAACCGCGACCTCGACCACGGCGCGGGGCTCCTTGCCCCGTTCGAGCCGCACCGCGAGCACGCTGAGAGCCTTGTCTTCGCCGAGCTTCTTGGACTTCGGCACGCGCGCCTCGGCGGCATCGAGCGCGGGCAAGGAGGCGCCGCCACCCGCGGGCACATCGAGCACAAAACGGGCCTCGGCCGGGATGCAGATTTTCTCGCACACGGCGAAATCGAAGAGCAGGCGGAGTTTCACCGGCCGCGCCGGATCGGCTGGACGGATACGCAGGGGGAAGACGACGCTGTCCAAGTACCCGATGACCTTGGGCCCGCTGGCCTCGACGATGCGCTCGGGCGCCGGAAAGCTGAGCTCGACCGCGGCGAGATTGTCCGAGCCCGACCAATCGAACCGCGGCGGCACGCCGGCATCGCCCGGATAGCGCCAATAGGTGTGCCATCCGCGCGCGAGTTGGATCTCGATGCCGCCGCGCAACGGGCCGCCGCTCCCCGCCGAACCGGCGGCGAGAAGTCGCACCTTGGCCTGGCCCAGTTCCACCCAGGGTGATTCGATCGCGGACGACGTCCCGGCGAACATCAAAATGCCTGCCAGGAATGCCCCGATCGGCGCGAAATGAGGTCTGCAAACCATGATTTCTCTTAAGCCTTCATGCCATTTCCGGCCCAAGCACGATCGCGTGATCCCGCATACGAATGAGTCGAATTTTGCATCGTCGTCCCGCTGGGTTAGTCTTTCGCCATGAAGATCGGCCCCACCAAGATCGAAGCGACGCGGCGGCCCGGCTATCTCGACGGTCAGTTGTTGGTCGCCATGCCGACCGTACGGGACGACCGCTTCGCCCATTCGGTGATCTATCTCTGCGCCCACTCGGCCGAGGGGGCCATGGGGATCGTCGTCAACCAGCCCGCCCCGCACATCAATTTTAGGGATCTCCTGGTGCAGCTCGAAGTGATCCCGGCTGCCAACCCCATCGAGTTGCCGCAGCGCGCGGGCGGCGTACGCGTGCTCAAGGGCGGTCCGGTCGAGACCGGACGCGGCTTCGTGCTGCATTCCGCCGACTTCTTCATCGAGAACTCGACGCTGCCGATCGACAACGGCATTTGCCTGACCGCGACCCTCGATATCTTGAAGGCGATCGCCCGCGGCCAAGGACCCGAAAGCGCGGTGCTTGCGCTCGGTTATTCCGGCTGGGCCCCCGGCCAGCTGGAGAGCGAGATCCACGCCAACGGGTGGCTCAATTGCGACGCCGATGCGGAGCTGATCTTCGGTACCGACATCGAGGGGAAATACAAGCAGGCGCTGCGCAAGATCGGCATCGATCCGGCCAAGCTTTCTTCCGACGCCGGACACGCCTGAGATCATCAGCTCGCGCGGGCGCGCCGCACGGCCGGCTCCGTCGGCACCAGCAGGCGCTTGGCTTCCTCCGCCGTCATCGGCTCGCCGAAGGCGTAGCCTTGCGCATATTCGCAACCGAGCTGATAGAGCTCGACCGCGTCCGAATCGGATTCGGCGCCCTCGGCGACGACCTCCATGCCGAGATCGTGCGCGAGCGCGATGATCGATCGCAGGATCACGGGACGCGCGCCGCGTCCCGAACCGCGCACGAATTGCTGGTCGATCTTGATGGTATCGAAGGGGAAGCGCTGCAGATAAGCGAGCGAGGAATATCCGGTGCCGAAATCGTCGAGCGAGAGCCCGGCGCCGAGCTCGCGGATGCGGACCAGCATCTGGGCGGCGAGTTCGGGATTTTCCATCACCAGCGACTCGGTGAGCTCGAGCTTGAGGGTGGCGGGGGCGAGCAGATTGCGGGATAGGATTCCCTTGACGTCCTGGATCAGATCCTGACGCAGAAGCTGGCGCGAGGAGATATTGACGCTCACGAAGATCGGCATCGCATTCGGCAACAGGCGCTGCCAGATCACCAGCTGGCGGGCCGCGCGCTCCAGCACGAAACGGCCGAGATCGGCAATGAGCCCGGTCTGCTCGGCGATCGGGACGAACTCGGCCGGCCCGAGCCGGCCCAGCCGCGGATGGTTCCAGCGCAGCAGCGCCTCGAAACCGGCGATGGCGCGGTCCTCAAGGCGCACGATCGGCTGATAGTAAATCATCACTTCTTCACGCTCGAGCGCACGCCGGAGATCCGACTCCAGCGTCAATTGATCAATCTTCTGCGACCGCATGGCGGGCTTGAACACCTCGATGCGATCGGCGCCCTGCTGCTTGGCGCGATACATGGCGAGCTCGGCGTCTTTTAGAAGCTCCTCGCGCTGGCGGGTCTGTCCGTCATAGAGCACCAGCCCGATCGAGGCGGTGAGGAAGATCTGGCGCGTGCCGAATCCGATCGGCGCGCGCAAGCTGCGCCGGATCGTGTCGGCGAAGGCGGTGATGCGCTCGGGCTCGCGCTCCGACATCAGAATCATGCCGAACTGGTCGCCGGCGACGCGGGCGAGCGTATCCTGCGGCTTCAGAAGACGGGTGAGCCGGCGGGCGATGGTCAGGAGGATCGAGTCGCCGACCGCCATGCCGACGCTGGCGTTCACCTGCTTGAAGCGGTCGAGGTCGATGATGATGACGGTCGGACGGATGTGTTCGTCGGCGAGCGCAAAAGCGATCGCGGCCTCGAGCCGATCGAGAAACAGGGCACGGTTCGGCAGGCTGGTCAGATTGTCGTGGACGGCGTCGTGCAGCAACCGCTCCTCGGCGACCTTGACATCGGTGATGTCGGCAAGGGTGCCGACGACCCGCAGCACCTCGCCGTCGGTGCCGACCACCGGCCGGGCACGCAACCTGAACCAAAGGTAGTGGCCGTCCTCGGTACGCAGGCGAAATTCCTGCACGATGCGCCCACGGCGTTGTTCGAGTACGCCGTCGAGCGCCATGCGGAAGCGGTCGCGGTCGGAGGGATGGAGAATTTCGAGCCAGCCGGCGGCCGCGGTCTCGAGCATTCCGTGCTTGAGACCGAGCGCCTGCTCCGCTTCGGGACTCGTATAGATGAGATCGCGAGCGACATCCCAATCCCAC
The DNA here is from genome assembly GCA_023266695.1 of Hyphomicrobiales bacterium. Lineage (GTDB taxonomy): Bacteria > Pseudomonadota > Alphaproteobacteria > Rhizobiales > Xanthobacteraceae > JAUSIF01. The sequence goes on from JAHFPO010000043.1 coordinate 11,960, forward strand.
ACCACGTCGCCGGCGCCGGTAAGCGCGAGCGCACGGCGCTCCAGGTCGTTGACGATGCCTTCGGCGCCCACGCCCGCGAAGGCGTGCTGCATCACGGTGAAACCGATTAGCATGACGATGAGCTCGAGACCGCCGAGGAGCGCCGGCGCGACCAGATCGTTGGTGAACATCCCGGCAACGGTCAATCCGGTCGCGAGCACCCAGACCGTCAACAGGAACCAGGTCGGCACCAGCAGGACGGCCCGATCGAAGCCGTGGGTGGCGAGATAGACGACGAGACCGAAGCCGACGAGGGCGACCGCGAGCAGGGAAAGACGCGCGATCCCGGCCGCGATCGGCGGCTCGACGAGCGCGAGCGCCACCAGCGCCGCCAGGAAGATCAGCCAACTCGCGGCGACGTGCGAATAGCGCACGTTCCAGCGCGCGAGATTGAGATAGGCGAACAGGAAGACGACGAGCGTCGCGGCCAGGATCGCTTCGCCGGCGGCGCGCGCGAACTGCTCGGTCGCGGGCGAGAGCCCGAATACCTTGGTCCAGAAGCCGAAATCGATGCCGATATAGGCGAGCACCGCCCAAGCGAGCGCCGCCGCCGCCGGGAACATCATGCTGCCCTTCACCACGAACAGGATGGTGAGGAAGAGCGCGAGCAGACCGGCGATGCCGATGACGATGCCGTTATAGAGCGTGAAGCTGTTGACCTTGCCCTTGTAGGCTTCGGGCTCCCACAGATAGAGCTGCGGCAAATACGCGGAACTGATCTCAACCACGAAGGTGATCGTGCTGCCCGGATCGAGGGTGACGAGATAGGCATCGGCATCGCTCGCGGCCTGGCGTTCCGGCCGGAAGCCCTGACTCGGCGTGATGCTGACGATGCGCACGCTGCCGAGGTCCGGCCAAAACACGCCCGACCCAACCATCTGGTAATGGGGCGCCACGATCAGCCGGTCGACCTGCTCGTCGGTATTGTTGGCGAGCGCGAACACCACCCAATTGGTCACGCCCTGCGGCTCGCGCGCGCGCACTTCGATCCGGCGCACGATGCCGTCGGCGCCGGGCGCGGTCGAGACCTGGAGCCGGTCGCCGTCGGTCTGATGGCGGTCCGCTGCGGGCAACAGGTCGATCGCCGGCGTACCGAGCCGGATCGCGACCGCCTCGACGGCGTACGCACGCCCGATGCCGAGCGAGACGGCGGCGAGGATCAGGCACGCGAGGAGACGACCGATACGCAATTGCAACCCTCCGGACGCGAGCCTGCCCGAGGCGGTCCGAGCGCCTTGGGCTACCCGTCCCTTAAGGCGGCAACAAGACGCCGGCCCGGACATGACGGGCGATCCTAGGTCGTTTTCCTGCCGGTCCGAACGGATCACCCATTCACCTCGAGCATGATCTTGCCGATGTGAGCGCTCGTCTCCATGCGCGCATGCGCGTCCGCAGCCTTGGCAAGGGGGAAGGTCGAATCGATGACCGGCTTAATCTTTCCGGCCGTGAGCAGGGGCCAGACCTTGGCCTCGAGCGCGCGGGCGATCGCGCCCTTGTCGGCGACCGGGCGGGCTCTCAGCGTCGAGCCGGTATGGGTTAGGCGCTTCAGCATCAGCCGGCGCAGATCGACCGTTACTTTCGTGCCTTTTTGCGTCGCGATCTGCACCACGCGGCCATCGACCGCGGCGGCCTCGTAATTGCGGTCGACATAGTCGCCGCCGACCATGTCGAGGATGAGATCGGCACCGCGGCCGCCGGTCGCCTGCTTGGTGGCGGCGACGAAGTCCTCCTTGTTGTAGTCGACGGCGAGATCGGCGCCGAGCTTCATGCAAGCCGAGCCTTTCTCGGGCGAGCCCGCGGTCACGATCACCCGCGCGCCGAAGGCTTTGGCGAGCATGATGGCGGTCGTGCCGATGCCGCTCGAGCCGCCATGGACGAGCAACGTCTCGCCGGCCTTGAGCCCGCCGCGTTCGAACACGTTGTGCCAGACGGTCATGAAGGTCTCGGGGAGCGCGGCCGCCTCGACGAACGAGAACCCCTTGGGCACCGGCAGCGCGGTCGCCTCGTCGGCGAGGCAATATTCGGCATAGCCGCCGCCCGCGACGAGCGCGCAGACTTTGTCGCCGACCCGCCAGCGCGAAACTTTACCGCCCACGGCGATCACCTCGCCGGCGATCTCGAGGCCCGGGATATCGGGCGCGCCCGGGGGCGGCGGATATTGACCCTTGCGTTGCATGACGTCGGGCCGGTTGACGCCGGCGGCCTTCACCCGCACCAAGAGCTCGCTTGGACCGGGGGCCGGCACCGGCCGCTCCTCCGGCACCAGCATCTCCGGCCCGCCGGGGCTTTTGATCGCGATCGCGGTCATCTTGTTGGGAAGCTTCGGCATCGTCGGCTCCGGGGGCGCCAAGGACCGCATGTCCTACGATTCTCGGACCGCCATGACAACGCCCGGCCTCATCCGATAGGCTGGGCGGCGCGAGACGAGGAAGCGGCGATGGAAGAAGAGGTCGTTCGTCCCAAGAAGAAGACGCACGAGATCGGAGAGGATCTCAGCCTGCTCTCGGTCGAGGAGCTGAAGGAGCGCGTCGCCGCTTTGCATGCCGAGATTGCGCGGCTCGAGGCCACGATCCGCGCCAAACAGACGACGCGCACCGCGGCCGACGACTTTTTTCGGCGTTGAGCATCGTGTGGGCGCACCGTGCTGATTCGTATGCGTCCTGTGCCGTTCCGGGGCCGGCGTTAACCATTGATTAAGGTTTCCCCTCCATTATCCAAATCGTCCAGCTTCTGGACATCGAGTGGCTCCTGTCCACTCTGTTTGACGCCTCCCTGTGAACACCTTGAGCCGCCTTCGGGCGGCTCTTTTTTGTCCCGTTCCGGCACAGACCGGACGGCGCGCCCCTTGCAGGACAACCGCAAGACACCTGATTGCGTCGGCGCGTCGCTCTGGACAGCGACCACTGCCGGCGCTTGTATTGCCGCGGACGGAGAGCCCGATGTCAGACCCCGTGCCGAACCCCAGAGACCCCGTCGTCCTTGCCAAACGGATGGCGGCCGGAGAAGCCTTCGGGACTCTCTTCCGCGAGGGCATGAAGCTGGTGGAAGCGACCGCCGCCTATCTCGATGGGCCCGGACGCAACGAGGCCAAGGCGCTGTCACGCTCCGCCGCGCTCGCCTATGCGACCGAGTCGATGCGGCTCACCACCCGGCTGATGCAGCTCGCCTCTTGGCTCCTGCTGCAGCG
>JAHFPO010000044.1:0-1960 GCA_023266695.1 Hyphomicrobiales bacterium
GCCGCATCCGCTCCAAGCCGCCTTCATCGCCGAGCAGGCGCCGCAATGCGGCTATTGCATCAACGGCATGATCATGACCGCGGCCGCGCTGATCGCGCGCAATCCCAAGCCGAGCGAGGACGACGTGCGCGCCGAGCTCGACGCCAATCTCTGCCGCTGCGGCTCGCATGTCCGGGTCGTGCGCGCGGTGATGCGCGCGACGGGTCGGGGAGGCTGAGATGAACGCGCCCGCACTCTCCCGCCGCGATATCCTCAAATCCGGCGCGCTCACCGTCGGTTTTGCGCTCGCCGGCCACCCGGTCTCCGCCCGCGCGCAAACGCCGGCGGGTGCCGCGCGCGTGCCCGACCCGACCGAAGTCGACAGCTTTCTCGCCGTCAACGCCGACGGCAGCGTGACGGTGTTCTGCGGCAAGGTCGATCTCGGCCAAGGGCTTCGCATCGCCATGCGCCAGATCGTCGGCGAGGAGCTCGGGCTCGGCGTCGGCAGGATCAAGCTGATCGAGGGCGACACCGCGCTCACCCCCGACCAGGGTCCGACCTCGGGATCGAACGGCATCCAGCGCGGCGGCGTACAGCTGCGTCAGGCGGCGGCGACCGCGAGGAAGGCGCTCATCGAACTCGCGGCCGGGAAATTGCAACAGAAGCCCGAGGACCTCGTCGCCGTCGACGGCGCGGTGCGCCTTGAGGCGGGCGGCAAGGGCCTCTCCTTCGCCGAGCTGATCGGCGAACACCGCTTCAACTTGAAGCTCGACCCCAAGGCGCCGCTGAAGGACCCCGCGACCTATACCCTCGTCGGCAAGCCGCTCGCGCGGCCGGACGTGCCGGACAAGGTCATGGGACGGCATGTCTATATGCACGATTTCAGCGTGCCCGGCATGCTGCACGGGCGCGTTATCCGTCCGCCGTCGATCGGCGCCAAGCTCATTTCGGTGGACGAGGGGTCGGTCAAGGATCTGCCGGGCGTAACAGTCGTGCGGATCAACGACTTCCTCGGCGTCGTGGCCGCCGACGAATGGACTTGCGTGCGGGCCATGGGCGCGCTGAAAGCGCAATGGAGCGAGTGGGCCGGCTTGCCGGCGCAGGATCGGCTGGTCGCTTCGCTGCGCGCCGGGCCCTTCCTCGGCGACGAAACGCTGGTCAACAAGGGCGAGGCCAATGCCGCGCTTCCGGCGGGAGCGAAGGCGCTGAGTGCGAGCTACTACTGGCCGATGCAAACCCACGGCTCGATCGGTCCTTCCTGCGCGGTCGCCGATGTGCGCGCCGACGGCGCGACCGTGTGGACCGCGTCCCAGGGCACTCATCGCTACCGCAGGGCGTTCGCTTCCTTCCTCGGATTTCCCGCGGAAAAGGTCCGGCTCGTCTATCTCGACGGCGCCGGCTGCTATGGCATGAACGGGCACGAGGACGCCGCGGCCGACGCCGCGATTCTTTCGCGCGCGGTCGAGCGGCCGGTCCGCGTGCAATGGATGCGCGCGGACGAGCACGGCTGGGACCCGAAGGGACCGCCGCAGCTCCTCGACATTTCCGGCGCGGTGGATCAGGAGGGGCGCATCCTCGACTGGCGCACCGAGATGTGGGTGCCGCAGGCGACCAAGGGACTGCCGTCGATTCCGCTCATCGGGCCGGAGGCCGCCGGGCTCGGCCAGGTGCGCGGCCTCGCGACCGGTCTCATCACCCAGAACGGCGACCCGCCCTATGCGGCGGGTCATGTCAGCGTCGCCGTCCACTGGCTGAAGGACGCGCCGTTGCGGCCGGCTCCCATCCGTTCGCCGGGCAAGGTCGGCAACAGTTTCGCGGTCGAAAGCTTCATCGACGAGCTGGCGGCGGCGGCGGGCATGGATGCGGTGGAATTCCGTCTCAACGGACTCAAGAACCCGCGCGGCGTGGAGGTGATCAAGCGGACGGCCGCGTTGATGAAATGGCAGTCCCGTCCCTCGCCGGGGCCGCACACCCGGGCCGC
>JAHFPO010000044.1:2060-15115 GCA_023266695.1 Hyphomicrobiales bacterium
ATGCGGTGGAATTCCGTCTCAACGGACTCAAGAACCCGCGCGGCGTGGAGGTGATCAAGCGGACGGCCGCGTTGATGAAATGGCAGTCCCGTCCCTCGCCGGGGCCGCACACCCGGGCCGCGGTCGGGCGCGGGCGCGGCATCGCCTATGTGCACTACAAGCACAGCGAGACCCATGTCGCGATCGGCATGGAAGTGGCGGTCGAGCGCGCGAGCGGGAAAATTCGCGTCGAGCGCGTGACCTGCGCGCATGATTGCGGACAGATCATCAATCCGGACGGGGTGCGTGCCCAGGTCGAGGGCAGCATCCTCCAGACCCTCAGCCGGGCGCTGATGGAGGAGGTGAAGTTCGATCGCTCGCGCGTCGTGAGCCTCGATTGGGAGAGCTACCCGATCCTTACCTTCAGCGATGTTCCCAAGCTCGACATCGAGCTGATCGACCGGCCGACCGAGAAGCCGCTCGGGGCGGGCGAAGCGGCGTGCAGCCCGGTCGGCGCGGCGCTCGCCAACGCGGTGTTCGATGCGACCGGGGCGCGGCTCAGGACCATCCCGTTCACGTCGGAACGGGTCAAGGCCGCGCTCGCGCCGGATCGCACCGGATAAGCTCGCGGGCCGATCTTGGCCGCGACCGCCGTTCGATAGGGAATGATTTTCGACGACCCCGCGCTTCAGCGCCGGGTTTGCAGCGCGCGAATGCGTTCGGCGAGAGTGAGCGGGCGCTCGCCGCCGTGCGAATCGGCGGGACCACCGCCCGGGCGGCCGGGACCGCCGTTCTGCCGCGACGGCGGTGCGGGCGTCTCACTCAGAATCCGCTCGATCGGCGAACTGGAGCCTTCCAGATTGGCGGTGAGGCGGGCGACTTCGGCCGCCACGTCGTTGATGCGTTCGCGCAACAGCGCGTTCTCGACCCGCTCGTTCGACCACGCCTGCTCGGTCTCGTGCTTGAGGGCGGCGACTTCCTGTTGCAACCGGTCGCGGTCTTCGCGCACCTGGGCCAACGCGCCCTCGAGCATCGATTTATCGGTCTTGAGATTCTCGATGGCGGTGATGTAACCGCGCGATGCGGCGTCGACGTCCCGGTGCACGGAGAGGACTTCGGCGCGATTCTTGTCGATTTCGGTGCGGGCGATGACGATGGCCTGGTCGCGTTCGGCGATCAGCGCGGTGAGCTCGATCTCGCGCTGGGAGGCGAGCGAGACTTGCCGGTTCGACTCGGTCTCGAGTTCGGCGACGGTGCGGGCGAGGGCCTCGGCTTCCGCCTTGCCTTCGCCGAGGCGGGTTTCCATCTCCACCAGCCGTTGGCTGAGACTTTCGATCTTCTCGCGTTCCTCGGCGAGCGTGCGCAAGGTCTTGTCGGCTTGCCCGCGCTCTTCGGTGAGGCGCTCTTCGGTTGCCGCGACCTCGCGTTCGAGATCGGCGATGCGGCCCTTCAGGTTTTCGCGCTGGGCGTCGAGCGCCGCGATCTCGACGCGTTGGCTGTCCGCTTCGGAAGTCTTGTCGACGAGCGTGCGTGCCATCTGGGCGAGTTCCCCGGTCCTGGCCGCGAGCTCCGCTTCGGTCTCGTTCAGGGTCTTCGACTTGAGCGAGAGTTCTTCCTCGGTGCTGCGCAGCTTGTCGCGCAACGTCCGCTCCTGCGCCTCGAGGGCGGTGCAGGCGGCCGTCTTTTCCTCGACCTCGGCCTTGAGTACGCGGAGCGATTCGCTCTTGCGGCCGATCTCGGCGAGTTGTTCGGTGGTCTTGAGCTTGAGCTGTTCGACGCTGGTCTCGAGCCGGCGCGTCGACATGGCGAACTCGGCGCGCAGCTGGTCCTTGTCGGCCTGAATCTCGGCCATCGAGACCGGAATGGCGCCTTCGATGCGCCGCGTCGTCAGGCGCACCGCGCGATGCCACACCGCGGACAGCAGAACGAGGGCGACCAGGCTGGCGGCCAGGAAGCCGAGGGCAAAAAACATGATCGCTTCGATCATGCTACGCGCCTCACAAGAGGAAACACCGGAACCCTCCATTCATGGCATGACGTTGTTTGAAATACCAGCAAAACCAATGGTTAACCTTAGCCCTGGCGATGCGTCACGGCGATGGAAACGGCTGCCGCGCGGGGCGCGGCGGCCGACCCCGCCAATGAATTAGGCTTGGCTCAGAACGGGTTCCAGGTCGAGCGCTGGGTGAATTTCAGATAGCCGACATTGGCGCCGAGCCGCACCCCGACGCCGGAGCGGATGGGCACGACCACGATCCCGCTCCAGGTCAGCGCGGTCATGCCGAGCCCGCCTACGAAATAAGCAGAGCCCGAGATTCCGATGAAGCGGTTATAGATGTCATCGATGCGGCGCAGGTTGTAGACCAGCATCATGGTGCGTGCGCCGTCGCCGCCGAGATCGAAGCCGAGGCTCGGGCCCTGCCAGTAGATCTTGAGGTCGCCGGCGTTGCGCGTATAGAGCGCTCCCTCGCCATAGCGCAGTCCGACCGTGACGGCGCCGGAAGCTTCCTCGCCGAGGATGTAGCCGTTGGGCTGGCCCCACCGGCTCGCCGCTTGTTCGATCAACAGCGCGAGATCGCGGGAGACGCCGCCGAAGAAGCGATGTCCGGCTCTGACCAGCTCGTCGGAGGAAAAGGTCGAGCCGCCGCCCTGGGCGAAGGCGGGGTTGCCGCCGGACAGGGCCAGGAACACGAGAACAGCGATTGCGCGTAGGGCCGCCATGGGGATCTCCAGGCATAGGAACAATCGGAAACGTGGAACGCGGCCGTCGCGAGCGTCGGAGAATCTGCCGGTCGGCAGCGGATGGAGGCCGGCCGAAATCGGAAAAATCGGGGCCTCTTAACTCGCCGCATACCGGCCGGCCTTAGGTTGTGGACGGCACTCGAGTTTGCCAGCGAATCACCGACCGACGCTGCCCAATAAGTGTGACGGCTCGGAGGCCGAAGGGGAAGCTCTCATGGAATCTGTCCATCCGCGGCATCGGGGCCCCGGAGTCTTGGCCTTGCTGCTCGGCCTGCTGCTGACGGGCTTTGCCTTCGCGCCGACGCGGGGGGCGGTGACGACCGAACTCGTCGTCGCCGACCGGCTTGCCGGCGTCGCCCTCTATGGCTTCGATCCGGTCGCCTATTTCGTGGATCGGATGGCGCGGCCCGGGAAGCCGGCCTTTGAGCTCAGATTCGGCGAGCTGACCTGGCGTTTCCGCAACGGGGCCAACCGCGCGGCCTTCGCCGCCCGGCCGGAAATCTACATCCCGCGCTTCGGCGGCTATGATCCGGTGGCGCTCATCGGCGGAGCCCCGGTCGCGGGCCATCCCGCCTTGTTCGTCGTTTATGACGGGCGCGTGTTCCTGTTCCACCGGGCGGACAACCGCGCCGCCTTTCTCAAGGAACCGGAAACCGTGGCCGTAGCCGCCGGGGCGGCCTGGCCCAAGGTCATGCGCACGCTCGTGCCCTGAAAGTCAGGATTCGGCCGGGGCACCCCAGGCGAGCACGCCCTCGAGGCGGAACCCGGTCTCCGGCCTGCCATAGGCAAGCGCACCGCCGTCGGGAGCCGTCACCCGTCCGCCCGCGGCGGCGAGGAGCGCGTGTCCCGCCGCCACGTCCCATTCGCTGATCGGCGCGAGGCGTGCATAGACGTCGGCCTCGCCCTCGGCGAGACGGGCGAACTTCAGCGAAGAGCCGAGAACGAGCCGCCGCTCGACTGAAAGCGTGGCAAGGAAGGCATCGCTCCTCTGATCGGGATGCGAACGGCTGACGGCGGCGATGAGACGCTCGGGGCGCGCACGGGCCCGGATCGGCACGGCCGCGGCGGCCTCGAAACGCGTCCCCGGCGCGAGCCGGGCCCGGACCGCGCGCCCGTCCGCCGCCGCATAGAGCGCATTCAGGGCCGGCGCATAGACGAGGCCGAGCACGGGGAGCCCGTCGACGATGAGGGCGACATTGACCGTATATTCGCTCCTGCCCGCGATCAGCTCGCGGGTGCCGTCGATCGGGTCGACCAGAAAAAATACCGAGCCGGGATTTGGCGCCCTGCCGCGGGATGCGGCCTCCTCGGCGATCACCGGGACGGCGGGCAGGAGTCGGGCGAGCCCCTCGCTGAGGATCGCTTCCGCCGCCTCGTCGGCGGCGGTCACCGGGCTCGCGTCGGGTTTTGCGCGCGCCTCGAGGCCCGCGGCCACGCATTGCAGGATGCGTGCGCCCGCTTGGCTCGCGAGTTCCGCGAGCGGGGTGAGAAGGCGCGTCGCCTCCCCGCGTCCGAGCGCCTGCTGCGCTGCCGTCATCCGATCATGCACACTGGTATGGCCCGCACCGGCGGTGTATCACACGGCGCCCATACGACCAACGCGGCGCGATTCGCTCTCGCTCGCCTGTTTCGGAATCCGGAATGGCCGCACCCGTCTCTCTCGACACCCTCGATCTCGCCGCGTTCCTGTGCTCGCGCCTCTGTCACGACGTGATCAGCCCGGTCGGAGCCATCATCAACGGGCTGGAAGTGCTCGCGGACGAGAAGGACGAGGCCATGAAGAAGAGCGCGCTCGATCTCATCCGCAAGAGCGCGGGCCAGGCCTCCGCCCGCTTGCAGTTCGCCCGTCTCGCCTTCGGTGCGGCGGGTTCGGCCGGTGCCCAGATCGCTCTCGGCGATGCCGAGGAGGTCGCCCGCAGGCTGTTGCAGGACGACCGCCTGACCATCGCCTGGAACCTGCCGCGGGTGCTCATGCCCAAAAACCGGGTGAAGCTCCTGCTCAATCTCATGCTGGTCGCCGCGGCCGCGATCCCGCGCGGGGGAACGCTCAAGGTCGATCCGGTCGGGGAGGGGGAGCGCATGGGCTTCCGCCTGACGGCGGAGGGGGCAAACGCGAAGGTGCCGCCGGCGGTCGCGGGCTTGCTCGACGGGAACGCCGCCGATGGCCTCGATGCCCACGCCATCCAGCCCTATTTCACCGGCCTGTTGGCGCGCGCCGCCGGCCTCAAAATCGCGCTCGCGGGCACCGGCCAGAGCGTGGTGCTGACGGCCGGCGAAGCCTGAATCCATGCGGGTTTGCCGGGTCCCGATACCACCCTCCGGTTCAGGCAATCTTAACCCTCCTGGCTCAACACTCGGGCGCGGACGCGACTAGGCTTGCGATCGGGCTCCGGGCCCCGGTCGCCGGCGCAACGACCGGCCGAGCCATGAACGACCTGTTGAGTGAATTTCTCACCGAGACCCACGAGAGTCTCGACGTCGTCGACGTCGAGCTTGTGCGCTTTGAGCGCGAGCCGAACAACGCCCAGATTCTCGGCAACATCTTCCGGCTGGTGCACACCATCAAGGGCACCTGCGGCTTCCTCGGCCTGCCGCGCCTGGAAGCGCTCACCCATGCCGCCGAAACGCTGATGGGCAAGTTCCGCGACGGCATGCCGGTGACCCAGGAAGCGGTCACGCTCATTCTCGCCGTCATCGATCGGATCAAGGAAATTCTCGCCGAGCTCGAGCGCAGTCAGAACGAACCCAACGGGGCGGACGACGATCTCATCCGCGATCTCGAATGTACGTCGCAGAGCGAGGCCGCCGCATCGGCGTCCGCGCCGGCCGCCGACCTCAGTGTCGGCACGCTCACCGATCAGGTGCTCGAGCGGCCGCTTCGTCCCGGCGAGGTTTCTCTCGACGAACTCGAACGCGCCTTCCGCGCGACCCCGACTCCCGAACCGGCGGCTCCGGCTCCGGCCAAGGCCGCGGTCGCCGACGACGAACGGCGCGCCATGCGCGACCGTCGCGATGAAGGACGCCACGACGGCGCCGCCAAGACCCACACGCTCCGGGTCCCGGTCGATACCCTTGAGCGCCTGATGACGATGGTCTCCGAACTGGTGCTTACCCGCAACCAGCTCCTCGAGATCATGCGCCGCAACGAGGACTCCGAGTTGAAGTCGCCGTTCCAGCGGCTCTCCAACATCACCGGCGAACTGCAGGAAGGGGTCATGAAGACCCGCATGCAGCCGATCGGCAACGCCTGGGCGAAGCTTCCGCGCATCGTGCGCGATATCGCCGCCGAACTCGACAAGAAGATCGAGCTGGTGATGGTGGGAGAGGAAACCGAGCTCGATCGGCAGGTGCTCGAACTGATCAAGGATCCGCTCACCCACATGGTGCGCAATTCGGCCGATCATGGGCTGGGTACGCCCGCGACGCGCCGCGCCGCCGGCAAGCCCGAGACCGGCACCATCCGTCTCAGCGCCCACCACGAAGGCGGTCACATCATCATCGAGATCGCCGACGACGGGCGCGGCCTCGACACCGAGCGTATCCGCGCCAAGGCGATCCGGCTCGGCCTCATCTCGGAGGAGGAGGCGGAGAAACTGACCGAGGCGCAGATCCACAAATTTATCTTCGCACCGGGCTTTTCGACGGCGACGGCGGTGACGAGCATCTCCGGCCGCGGCGTCGGCATGGACGTGGTCAAGAGCAACATCGACCAGATCGGCGGCACCATCGATCTCAAATCGGTTGTTGGCCAAGGCACGATCTTCCGGATCAAGATTCCGCTGACGCTGGCGATCATCTCGGTGCTGATCGTGGAGGCGGACGGCGATCGCTTCGCCATCCCCCAGATCGCGGTGGTCGAGCTGGTCAATGTCGACGCCGACTCGGAGCACCGCATCGAACGGATCAAGGACGCTTCCGTCCTGCGGCTGCGCGACAAGCTGCTGCCGCTCGTGCATCTGAAGTCGCTGTTGCGTCTCGGCGAAGCGGACGGCGAGGCCGCCGAGGTCTTCATCGTGGTGACGCAGGTCGGCAACCGCACCTTCGGGGTGGTCGTCGACCGCGTGTTCCATACCGAGGAAATCGTCGTGAAACCGATGTCCTCGATGCTGCGCCACCTCACCATGTTTTCGGGCAACACGATTCTGGGCGACGGCGCCGTGATCATGATCCTCGATCCGAACGGTGTCGCCGAGGCGGTCGGCTCCCATGCCGATACCAGCATACCGGCCGAGGAGCGGACGGAAGAGACGCGCGCCGTCGCCGCCGATACGGTCTCGCTGCTCGTCTTCCGTGCCGGTTCGGGCGAGCTCAAGGCGGTGCCGCTCTCGCTCGTCACCCGGATCGAGAAAATCGCCGTGCGCGAGATCGAATTCTCGAACGGACGCCCCATGGTTCAGTATCGCGGCGTCCTCATGCCGCTGTTGCTGATCGACGCCGATGCGCGCCTGCGCACCGAAGGGGTTCAGTCGCTCCTCGTGTTCGCCGACCGGGACCGCTCGATGGGGCTCGTCGTCGACGACATCGTGGACATCGTCGAGAATCGTCTCGACATTCAGGTCGCGAGCCGCACGCCGGGCATTCTCGGCTCGGCCATCGTCAGTGGCCGCGCCACCGAGATCGTCGATGTCGGGCATTTCCTGCCGCTCGCCTTCGAGGATTGGTTCCATCGCGCCGAGAGGAGCGAGGCGGCGCTGACGCGCCGGATCCTGTTCGTCGACGATTCCGCTTTTTTCCGCAATTTGTTGACGCCGGTGCTGAAGGCCGCCGGCTACGACGTGAGGACGGCGGCGGGGGCGGAGGAGGCGCTCGCGATCATCGATGCGGACGCGCAGTTCGACTTCGTCGTTGCCGATATCGAGATGCCCGGCATGAACGGCTTCGAGCTGGCCGAGCGGCTCTGCCACGACCCGCGCACCCAGCACCTCACCCTCATCGCGCTCTCCTCGCTGACGTCAGCGGCGACGATCGAGCGCGGGCGGCAGGCCGGCTTCCATGGCTTCATCGCCAAGTTCGACCGCGCGGGTCTGCTCGCCGCTCTCAAGCAGTCGCAAGTCGAACTGGCCCGGGCGGCCTGATTGGCCGCGAGGATAACGCTCCATGACCACGCTCGGCCAAGATGAAATCGAATACGTGACCGTGATGATCGCCGGGCAGATGTTCGGCTTGCCGATCGAGCGCGTGCACGACGTGTTCATTCCGGAGCGGCTCACCCGCATTCCGCTCGCGCCGCTCCAGATCGCGGGCGTGCTCAATCTGCGCGGACGCATCGTCACCGCGATCGACATGCGCCGGCGCCTCGCCCTTCCTCCGCGCGAGAAGGGGGAAAAGAGCATGGCGGTCGGGGTCGAACACCGCGGCGAATCCTTCGGGCTCCTGGTCGACACCGTCGGCGAGGTGCTCAAGCTTCCGGCATCGAGCCGGGACCCCAATCCCGTGAATCTAGATCTTTGTCTGGCCCGCGTCGCCCATGGCGTACACAGGCTCGACGACCGGCTGATGGTCATTCTCGACGTCGACCGGGTATTCGCGCTCCAGGCCGAAGCGTTGGCCGCGTAAGTAGAAAGAGGGAAATGCGACGATGAAACGTTGTCTGATCATCGACGACTCGAGCGTCATCCGTAAGGTCGCACGGAGGATTCTCGAAGGTTTTGGCTTCGCTATCGTGGAAGCCTCCGACGGCCGTCAGGCGCTCGATGCCTGTCGCAAGGATATGCCCGAAGCCATCCTGCTCGACTGGAACATGCCGGTCATGGACGGCTACGAGTTCCTGCGGGCGCTGCGCTCCATGCCCGGCGGCGACAAGCCGAAGGTCGTCTTCTGCACGACCGAGAACGATCTCGCCCATATCGCGCGCGCCATGCACGCGGGCGCGGACGAATACATCATGAAGCCGTTCGACAAAGAGATCGTCCAGGCCAAGTTCCAGGAAGTCGGTCTGCTCTGAGCTTCCGGCATCGCCGGGAACGGCGTGCCGTTACGCGTGATGGTCGGTTGTATCGAATTCCATGCCGCTATCCCTCCCTGTTTCCTCCCCCGCGCCGGACGCTGCGATTCGCGTGATGGTGGTCGACGACGCCGTGGTCGTTCGCGGCCTGTTCACGCGTTGGCTCTCCGACGAGCCGGACATGGTGGTGGTCGGCAGTTGCCGCAACGGGTACGAGGCGGTTGAAAACCTCCTTCGGATCAATCCCGATGTGGTCGTTCTCGACATCGACATGCCGGAGATGGACGGGCTCGCCGCCTTGCCGCTGCTGCTCGCCAAAAGGCCCGATCTCATCGTCCTCATCGCCTCGACGCTCACGCGCAGAAACGCGGAAGTGAGCATCAAGGCGCTGACGCTGGGCGCCGCCGATTACGTTCTGAAGCCCCAGACCAACCGCGAGGTGACGACCTCGCAGAACTTTCGCCGCGAACTGATCGAGAAGATCCGTCAGCTCGGCCGCCGCATTCGCTCGCGCCTCTCCGCCCGCGGCGCCGCCCGCGATCGGACCAAGGAAGACGCGAGCGAGCCGAAAGCGCCGCCGATCAAGCTGCGTCCGTTCTCGCTGTTTCCGCCGCGCACCCTCCTCATCGGCAGCTCCACCGGCGGACCCCAGGCGCTGCAGGTGCTGATGCGCGGACTTGCTCCCGTGCTCGGACGGCTCCCCCTGTTGATTGCGCAGCACATGCCGCCGACCTTCACCACGATCCTGGCCGAGCATCTCGGCCGCGCCACGATGCATCCCGCCCACGAGGCGATCGAGGGCGAGGTCATCTCGCCCGGCACCATTTATGTGGCGCCCGGGGGCAAGCACCTCAGGATCGAACGCCAGGGAGATGGGGCGAAAGTCGTCCTCGACGACGGCCCGCCGATCCATTTCTGCAAACCGGCCGTCGATCCGCTGTTTTCCTCCGCCGCCGCCGCCTTCGGCGCCAGTGCGCTCGCGGTGGTGTTGACCGGCATGGGCAATGACGGCGCGGAAGGCTCATCCCGGATCGCCGCCGCCGGCGGCAACGTGATCGCCCAGGACGAGCCGACGAGCGTCGTCTGGGGCATGCCGGGCGCGGCCGCCCATGCCGGGGCCTGCGCGGCGGTCCTGCCGCTCGATGAAATCGCGCCGCGGATCGTCCGTCTCGTCACGGGAGAAAACCCGTGACGCCCTTCGACTTCGATTTTCTGTGCAAGCTCCTGAAGGAGCGCTCGGGCCTCGTGCTTACGCACGAGAAGGAATATCTCGTCGAAAACCGGCTGATGCCGGTCGTGCGGCGGGTCGGCTGCGCCACCATCGCCGAGCTCATCCAGCGCCTCAAGGCGCCGGCCGCCGATGCCCTCAAGGTCGAGGTCACCGAGGCGATGATGATCAACGAATCGTTCTTCTTCCGCGACAAGAACCCGTTCGACCAGTTCCGCGACACCATCCTGCCCGAACTGATCGAGAAACGCTCCAAGCGGCGCCGGATTCGTCTGTGGTCGGCCGCCGCCTCGAGCGGGCAGGAGCCCTATTCGCTCGCCATGATGGTCGCGAGCTTCTCCAGGCTCGCCGACTGGCAGATCGACATCGTCGCCACCGACATTTCCAACGAGGTGCTGGAGAAGGCGCGCGCCGGCATCTACAGCCAGTTCGAGGTGCAACGCGGCCTGCCGATCCAGATGCTGATGCAGCATTTCGAGCAGGTCGGCGAGCAATGGCGCATTTCCGACAAGGTGCGGAAGATGGTGCAGTTCCGCCAGCACAATCTGCTCACCGACCTTTCGGTGCTCGGCATGTTCGACGTGGTGTTCTGCCGCAACGTACTCATTTATTTCGACCAGGCGACCAAGGTGGACGCGCTCGAACGGATCCGGCGCCAGCTCGCGCCGGATGGATATCTCATTCTGGGCGCGGCGGAGACGGTGGTGGGCCTGAGCGACGTGTTCGCGCCCGTTCCCGACAAGCGCGGCCTCTATCGGCCGAAGCCGAAGCCGCTGGCGGTCGCTGCGGTGAAGCCGGGCGCGGCCGGCGCGCGCGTCGCCTGAGGCAATCGCCTCGCAACTCCATCTGCTGATCGTGCTCGTCGGCCGCAATCGCTGCTCGTGTCTCAGCTCGAGGAATGTCCGCGTTGTGGCAGCCTCGGACATCAGAATGCGACGCGGATGTCGCTTCTACCCGCTTGGCGTGGACGACAGGACTCGAATTGTTTAGACCCCTTGCATCTATCGAATCCCGTAGGTGGCTTCGACAACGGCGCCAGTCAAAATCAGGGATTCGCGTCTCAAAAACCATGCTTGCCAATGGGGTATGGACCCCCTACTTTAGTATTAGACATACGCCCCAAGCGCGGCCGGATGGATCGTCGAGCAGTCGGAGCGTGTGAGCCCGTCCTTGCCGCTGACGTATGCCTCTAATCAATGGAGGGTACGATGTCAGGCATTCGGTTTTTCAAAATTCATGGGTCCTGGGAAGACTGGGTCAGCATGCTGCTCGGCGTGGTGATCGGGCTGTCGCCCTGGCTCGCCGATCAACAGGACCATCAAGCCGTCATGTGGAATGCGATCCTGGTCGGCGCGTGCGTGCTCGTCCTCGCTCAGCTCGAATACGTGAGTCTGCAACGCTGGGAGGAAGGATGCGAGATCGTGCTCGGCCTGTGGCTGGTCGCATCGCCATTCACCTTCGGCTACGCCAACGCCGGCACGCTCAGATACTGGCATTTCGTCCTTGGCGCAGCCGTCGTGGTGCTCGCGGTGCTGGAGCTCTGGCAGGACTGGAAGCTGAGCGACAAGGAGCTGGCCGAGCACGGGCGATAGCGATCGGCCCCCGGCTTGATGGCATGGATGTTCGCGGCCAGATGCGCCGGCGATTGGGCGAGTCCGGCCAGGCGAATGCCTTGTATTCTTGAAGGGAGGTCATGTCATGGCAACCGCTCTCACGCTCGAGCAATATCTCGCCAGAAACGGCATCGCCTACGACGTGCTGCCGCATGCACCGACAATGTCGTCGCTGCGCACGGCAGAAGCATCGCACGTCTCGGCCAATGAGCTGGCAAAAGCCGTCGTGCTGAAGAAAGACAAAGGTTATCTTCTCGCTGTGCTGCCGGCGTCGCAACACCTGGAATGGGAAGCGCTCGGAAAGTGGTTCAATCAGAATCTCGCCTTAGCCACGGAGGACGAGATCGCGTGGCTGTTCCCGGACTGCACGCCCGGCGCCGTGCCGCCGATCGGCGAAGCCTACGGGATCGAGACCGTCGTCGACGACAGCATCGCCGAGCAGTCCGACATCTACTTCGAAGGCGGTGATCACGTCACCCTTGTCCACATGGCGGGTCCCGCATTTTGCAAGCTGATGGCGAACGCGAAGCACGGACGGTTCAGCCGCCAACATTGAAGCGGCGGCTCGCATTTCGGTGGGCTTGAGCGACGCATTCGCGCCGGTTCCTGAAAAACGCGGCCTCTATCGGGCGAAGGCGCGGCTGCTACCAGTCGGCGCGGTGAAGCCGGCCGCGGCCGGCGCGCGCGTCGCCTGAGGCAATCACCTCGCAACTCCATCTGCCGATAGTGCTCGTCGGCCGGAGTCGCGGTCGTGTCTCAGGTTGAGGAATGTCCGCGTTGTGCCAGAAGCGGTCATCCTGACCAATTCAATTGCTGGCCGTCAGCAACATCACCCCAACTGCTGCAGACTTGCACGGCAACGGGCCAAATCGGCGGATCAAACGTCGTTTGGGACGCCGGGGACGACGGAAACGCCGGGAGCTCTGCGCAGCCCGCCTATGGCTTCTTGGGAACCCCGCCGTCTATAGCCCTTTTGGACCATTGCTTATCAAATGCTTATCAAATAATTGATGGTCTAAACCATTCCAGAGTTCATCTGGAGAATGTCGGTCAAAACTGGGTCACTCTTCGCACCCAGTCCGGGGCGGAGAAAGCAATGACGAATCCGACCGGCTGACAACGGGAGACATCCATGCTCGCCGCGATTCGCATGACCTGCTCGCTCCTGAAGCTCAGGATCGGCATTGCGATCGCGGCGAGCGCGCTGGCCGGGATGGCGGCGGCTAAAGGCCCTGCCATCTCGGTCGCGCAAGCCTCGGCCTTGGCACTTGCGGTGCTTGGAGCATCAGGCGCTGCGGGTGCGTTCAACCACTACTACGAGCGCGATCTTGACCGGGAGATGCGGCGAACCCGGTCCCGCCCGTTCGCCAGCGGCGCGTTTCAGCCAAGCCTGTGGTGGCCAATCTCGTTCCTTGCCTTGCTCGTCGTCTCGCTCGCGTTGGCGGCGGCAGCGAATGGGCTTGTGTCATCGCTCCTCGTTTTTCTCGGGTCCTTCACCTATGGCGTCGTCTACACGGTGTGGCTCAAGCGCCGAAGTGCCTGGAACATC
>JAHFPO010000146.1 GCA_023266695.1 Hyphomicrobiales bacterium
AGCCGAGGCCGGCAGCACCACGTCGGCATAGACCGCGGTCTCGGTGAGGAACAGGTCCTGCACCACCAGATGCTCGAGGTGCGCGAGCGCCTCGCGCGCGTGATTCAAATCGGGGTCGGACATCGCCGGGTTTTCGCCCAGGATGTACATGCCCTTGATCACGTCGTCATGCACCGCCTTCATGATCTCGACCACGGTGAGGCCGCGCTTGGGATCGAGCTTGGTGCCCCATAGGCTTTCGTACTTGGCGCGGATTTCCGGGTTCTCCACCGACTTGTAGTCGGGGAAGAACATCGGGATGAGTCCGGCGTCGGAGGCGCCCTGCACGTTGTTCTGGCCGCGCAGCGGATGGAGGCCGGTGCCGGGGCGGCCGACCTGGCCGCAGATCAATGAGAGTGCGATCAGGCAGCGGGCGTTGTCGGTGCCGTGCACGTGCTGGGAAATGCCCATGCCCCAGAAGATGATGGCGGCCTCGGCGCGCGCGAAGGTGCGGGCGACCTGGCGCAACACCTCGGGCGCGATCCCGCACACCGGCGCCATTTCTTCCGGCGTGAAATCCTTGATGTGCGCGGCGAAGGCCTCGAAATTCTCGGTGAAGGTCTGAACATATTGCTGGTCGTAGAGCTTCTCGGCGACGATCACGTTCAGGATCGCGTTCAGCATCGCGACATCGGCGCCGGGCTTGAACTGCAGCATGTGGGTGGCGTGGCGCTTCAGCGCCTGGCCGCGCGGGTCCATGACGATCAGCTTGGCACCGCGCTTGGCCGCGTTCTTGAAGAAGGTGGCGGCGACGGGATGATTTTCCGTCGGGTTGGCGCCGATCACGATGATGACGTCGGAATTCTTGCACTCGTTGAAAGTGGCGGTGACCGCGGCCGAGCCGATGCCCTCGATCAGCGCCGCCACCGAGGAGGCGTGGCAGAGGCGCGTGCAGTGATCGACGTTGTTGGTGCCAAAGCCCGTGCGCACGAGTTTCTGGAAGAGATAGGCCTCCTCGTTCGAAGCTTTCGCCGAGCCGAAGCCCGCGAGCGCCTTCGATCCGTGCTGGTCGCGGAGCCGTTTCAGACCGGAGGCGGCGCGCTCGAGCGCCTCCTCCCAGGTCGCCGTGCGGAAATGGGTAAAGGGATTGGCCGGATCGACCGTGTCGTCGGCACGTTTCGGCACGCCGTCCTTGCGGATCAGGGGCTGCATCAGCCGGTGCGGATGGCTCACATAGTCGAACCCGAAGCGGCCTTTGACGCAGAGGCGATTTTCATTCGCCGGGCCCTCGCGGCCGGTGACATAGAGGAGCTTGTCGTTCTTGATGTGATAGGTGAGCTGACAGCCGACGCCGCAATAGGGACAGACCGAATCCACCTTGCGGTCGGCGAACTCGGTGCGCACGTTCTTCACGTTGACGACGGTCGCCGGCATGAGCGCGCCGGTCGGACAGGCCTGCACGCATTCGCCGCAGGCGACGCAGGTCGAGTTCCCCATGGGGTCGTCGAAGTCGAAGACGATCTTTTCCTGGATGCCGCGGCCGGCCATGCCGATCACGTCGTTCACCTGCACCTCGCGGCAGGCGCGGACGCAGAGATTGCAGTGGATGCAGGCGTCGAGATTGACCGCCATCGCAGGGTGGCTGCGGTCGGGCGCCGGCGGCTTGCGTTCGGGAAAGCGCGAGAGCGCGATTCCCATGCGGTCGGTCCAAGCCCAGAATTTCGATTGCGGATCGTGCGCTGCGGTCTTGCGGTCGGGCTGATCGGCGAGCAGCAACTCGAATACCATCTTGCGCGAGGCCCTGGCGCGGTCGGAGGCGACCTTCACCTTCATGCCGGGCGTGGGCTTGCGGATGCAGCTCGCGGCGAGCACCCGCTCGCCCTCGACCTCGACCATGCAGGCCCGGCAATTGCCGTCGGGCCGGTAGCCGGGCTCGGGCAAATAGCAGAGATGGGGAATCTCGGTGCCGAGGCGGTGCGCCACCTGCCAAATGGTCTCGCCGTCACGCGCCTCGACCTCCTGGCCGTCGAGCATGAATTTGATTGCGCGGGTCGAGCCGTTGGTCTTCGCCACCGTCACTCCCTTGAGTCCCTGTTCTTATAGCACAATCCGGCTCACCATTTGCCCAGCGGCTTGGCCAAATCGTCGCGGAAATACTTGAATACGCATTGCAGCGGATTGGGTGCCGCCTGGCCGAGGCCGCAGATCGAGGCGTCGCGCATGGCCTGGGAAAGCTCGTCGAGGAGCTTCTGGTTCCACGGCCCCTTCATCATCAGTTTCACCGCCTTCTCGGTGCCGACCCGACACGGCGTGCACTGGCCGCAGGACTCGTCCTCGAAGAAGCGCATGAGATTGAGCGCGACGGCTTTCATATCGTCCTGGTCGGAGAGAATCACCACGGCGTGCGAGCCGACGAAGCAGCCGTGCGGCTCGAGCTTGCCGAAATCGAGCGGCAGGTTCGCCATCGACGCGGGCAAGATTCCGCCCGAAGCCCCGCCCGGTAGATAGCCTTTGAACTTGTGGCCCTTTTCCATGCCGCCGCAGAATTCGTCGATGAGTTCCTGCGCGGTGATGCCGGCAGGGGCGAGCTTGACGCCCGGCTCCTTGACGCGGCCGGAGACCGAATAGGAGCGGAAGCCCTTGCTGCCGCTCCGGCCTTGGCTCGCAAACCATTGGACGCCCCGTTCCACGATGTCGCGAATCCAGTAGAGCGTCTCGACGTTCTGCTCCAGCGTCGGCCGGCCGAACAGGCCCACCTGCGCCACGTAGGGCGGGCGATGGCGCGGCAGGCCGCGCTTGCCCTCGATCGATTCGATCATCGCCGATTCTTCGCCGCAGATATAGGCGCCGGCGCCGCGGCGAAGATGGATCTTCGAGTGCTTGGCGAGCCCCGCATTCTCGACCTTGGCGATCTCGGCTTCGAGCATGAGGCGCACTTCGGGATATTCGTCGCGGATATAGATGTAGGTGTCGGCCGCCTCCACCACCCAGGCCGCGATCAGCGTACCTTCGAGGAAGCGGTGCGGGTCGAGCTCGAGGTAGTAGCGGTCCTTGAAGGTACCGGGCTCGCCCTCGTCGGCATTGACCGCGAACAGACGCGGCGCCGGCTCGGCGCGCACTAGCATCCACTTGCGGCCGGTGGGAAATCCGGCGCCGCCGAGGCCGCGCAAGCCGGCATCGCTCACAATCTGGATCAGTTCGTCGCGCGTGCGCTTGCCATCGAGGCAATCCGAAAGCAACTTGTATCCGCCGTCCTTCCGATAGACGGCGAAGTCCTTGCCCGGTTTCCAAGCGTGGGCGTGGGCGTCTTTCTTGACCGCGGCGGCGACGTTCTGCGCCGTCGCGCCGAACACCTGCATATGGCCGACGGCCGCGACCGGCGCGCGGTCGCAGGCGCCCATGCAGGAGGCGCGCAACACGCGCGCGTCCTTGCCCAGTTTCTTGGGAAGCTCCTTGAGCAATTTCTCCGCCCCCGCCATGGCGCAGGAGAGCGAATCGCAGACACGCACGGTGACGGCGGGCGGCGCCTTCGCGCCCTCCTTCACCACGTCGAAATGAGCGTAGAAGGTCGCAACCTCGTAGACCTCGGTGAGGGCGAGCTTCATCTCCTGGGCGAGCGCGGCGAGATGGGCGGCGGAGAGATGCCCATACTTGTCCTGGATGAGATGGAGATGCTCGATCAGGAGATCGCGCCGACGCGGCCGCTCGCCCAGGAGCGCGCGCACTTCGGCGAGCGCCTGGGGCTCGACCTGACGGCCCTTCGGCGTCTTCGACGGCCGGCGCCTGCCCCGCTCGCGGTTTGGAGCTCCTTTGGATTCGGGAGAGTTTACAGCGTTCATGACAGCCCCAAACGCAAGATTTGCGGGGCCGTTGGCTTCGCGACAACCCCGCTTTTTTGATCCCACGATTGATAATTTCTAGCAAGTCCGCCGGCAGCGGCCATTGGGCGCGCGGGCCTTGAAGTCGCCCGCTCCCTGGCGCACTATTCAGCCTCCCGCAACGGCCGGCCAATCTCGCGCCATGTATGTCGCTGACACCAAGCGCCTGACCCATGACGGCGCGAAGAAGATGGTGGCGACAGCAATCGGCAAGGCCCGGGAAACCGGCATCGCGATTGCGGTCGCCGTCACCGATGCGGGCGGGCATCTGATCCTGCTTGAGCGCATGGATGGCGGGCGTTTTCACACGGTGCACTCGGCCACCACCAAGGCCGTCTGTGCAGCTTCGAACAAGCGTCCGACCTCGCCGCGCGGCGCGCAGGCGCAGGCGCTCGATGTGGCGCATGCGCTCGGTCTCGCACTTGCCGCCGGCCCCGAGCGCTGGACCGCCATGGAGGGCGGTTGTCCTGTCATCGTAGACGGCGAATGTATCGGAGGCATCGGCGTCAGCGGCGGCGATTGGGCGACGGACGAGAAGATCGCGCAGGCGGCGGTCGAATCGATCGGTGCGCATTGGCGCATCGACTCGAAATGATCATCGCTCCCGACAGCAGCCGAAGACGGATGCCGCTTCGCGGCGGCCCAGAGATGCCGGAAAAGCAAATGATCGGGAGGAGCGCATGAAGGCAGCGATGAAGATTGTTGCGGTGTTTTTTTGCGCGGCGCTGGTCGGCTACGCCGGCGCGTCGTTCGCGCAAGAACCGCCCTTCCCGCAGCGGGGCGTGGTCGAAATCACGGTGCTTTTCCCCGCCGGCTCATCGGCGGACGTGACCGCCCGATTGCTCGCCGACGGCATGTCGAAGCAACTCGGTACCAGAGTGATCGTGGTGAACCGTCCCGGCGCAGGCGGCGCGATCGGCTACCGCTACGTCGCCGGGCAGAAGCCCGACGGTTATTCGCTGGTCTGGAATTCCAATTCGATATCGACCACCTACCATGCGGGCATGCTGCCGTTCAATTACGAGGCCTTCGACCCGGTGGCGCGGGTGCTGGTCGAATCGCCCGTGGTCGCGGTGCGTGGCGACTCGAAGTGGAAAACGCTCGCGGACTTTATCGCCGACGCAAAATCGCAGGCCAAGGGATTGACGGTGGCCAATTCAGGCATTGGCAGCCATACGCACATCTCGTCCGTCGTCCTGTTCAAGGCGGCGGGGGTCGAGGTGTTGGACGTGCCGTTCGGCGCTGCCCAGGTGGTGACGAGCCTGATCGGCAGTCAAGTGGATGCCGTCGTGCAATTGCCCGCCGCGCTTGCCGGTTTCGTCAAGAGCGGCCAAGTGCGGCTGCTCGCGGCCCTGACCAC
>JAHFPO010000045.1 GCA_023266695.1 Hyphomicrobiales bacterium
CTTCACCGGCACGCCGCCGATGTGCCATCGGCCGCGCGCAAAGTCCGCGTCGGTCAGCTCCGGAATCTCCTCGTAGTCCTTCGGGCCGAGGACGTATTCATCGATCTTCTTTAAATCGCTTCCCGTAGCGCGCTTTCTCTCGCTCATTGGCCTTCCTCATCGAAACGATGTGCCGCGCGTTTCCGCGCGGCGTCCAGCACACGATCACCATGCGTCCGCGCAGGTGCCCGACCGTGTTGATGCGCGGCTCGCCGTAGTCGCGGCGCAGGTCGGGGATGTCGATCGCAAGACCGGCGAACACCTCGGCCGCCTGCTCGAAGTCGAGTCCGCGTTCGCGCCGGGTCCACTCGCGCTTGGCGGGGTCGAAGGTGATGACCATCCGTATTTAGTGTATATACAAAAAAGATCGGGCGCAAGCCCTTCGCGGGCTGCGGAACTCGTTATGGTGCGGCCCGGCAATGACGGCGAAGACAATGACGGCGAAAAGGTGTTGAGCGTTACGCTGCCCGATTCCTGAAGACGCAGCCGCGCCAATGGCTTCGAAGAATTTTTGGGAATCTTATCCCCGCCCTTCGAGCCACCCTTACACTCCCGCGATCCCCGCCCGCGAGGGGCCGTGTAGCTACCGGAACCGACACGGGGCGGACCGAGAGGTGAATGGGGCTTCTCCCGTTCGGAGCGGCGCCCGCGGCGATGGCAATCCGAACCATCGCTCCGGGAGGCCTTGGGTAGCCGTCCGTGGGCACTATGACCCGCTGCCTTCAGTGGCTGGACGGGATCGGGCTTGCCGGGGCGAAAGCCCCGGCTCGTGGGTTGCGTATTCGCGCCCTTCCCGATCACCGGAAGCACGGCTCCAAGGACAGAAATCGCCGCGTGCGGGACGCCGGCTGGCGCCCGTAAGAAATCGCCATTCCCGGCTCCAACCGGGGATGGATGCGCCGGTCGGCGCCCCGCACCGCCCTCGCATTTCGCGCGGGCGAGACTGACGATGCCTCGGGGCGAAAACCGCCCGCGAGAACGACTTGTCGCGTGCGCAAGTCGGATAAATCCGACTTGCGATAGCTGTTTGAAATTCGAATGCGGCGGGAGCTATGGCCCGCGCTCCAGGGCGAGACCGCGGCGTCCTGCTATTTCATTTCCCGGTGAGCTGGTTCCACATCCGGTTCGCGGCCGCCGTGGTGTTGCGCGCGGTCGTGTTGAACACGTCCCAGTTGACCAGCGGCCGTTGTCCGGAAGCCGCGGGCGGCGTCGGTGCCGTGGTCGAGGCATAGATCGAGTCGTGGACATAGGCGGCGCCGACCGTGATCACGGCCCCCAATATCATCCCGATAATCACTCGCATGACTTCGTCTCCTGAACCAAAGCCCGTGTTAGAACCAAACTTGGCGAAACCCAAGCGGAATCGTCGATGGGGCGAGACCTCGTTCAACCGCAAGGGCCTTTCCCGCGCCGGCGCCGCCTTATTTTACGACGCTTTTCCCGATCTATTACCCTTCGCAAGAAAACAATCCAGATGGCCGCCGGTTCCTGTATGGTGATGAAATGTGTTGCGTTTCATGCGAGTCGCCGTCCGCTCGCGCGGGGTCGGCTATCATGTTTTTCAGGAGCATAATGTGAGGAGCAACAAGTTCATCGTCGGCCAGACCGTACGTTTCACCTCCGGCACCGTCGGCCGTCCGGGCGCCGGCGGCAACTACAAGATCGTGAAAATCCTGCCGCTGGAAGGCGACGAGCATCAGTACCGGATCAAGAGCGCGCACGAGCCACACGAGCGCATCGCACGCGAGAGCCAGCTCGATCGCGGCCCGTGAGCGCGGCGCCGAAGCTCTCATTTTACCCTTATTCGCCAGAATAACCATTGAATTCCAATAGCTTGCGCGGACGCCATGGCAGCTCATCCATTTTGGCATAACGCTCGTCGCGGCGGCCATGCTAGAAGCCGCCGCCACTGCGCAATTCTCTGCAAAATCAATAGCTCCCAGTCATGGCCCCATCCATGTCCGGCCCCACCGGAGCCGTGAGCACGGCCAACGGAAACGGTGAAACCCGTTCCCACGGCGGTTTCTGGGCGCTCACGCTCGGCAGCGTCGGCGTCGTCTACGGCGACATCGGCACCAGCCCGCTCTATGCCTTCCGCGAAGCGATGGTGGCCGCCGGCGGCGAGAGTGGCGCGGTCACGCGCGACGCGGTGCTGGGGGTGCTGTCGCTGATCGTGTGGTCGCTGATCATCGTCGTCACGCTCAAATACGTGATCATCCTGTTGCGCGCCGACAACAACGGGGAGGGCGGCACGCTCTCCCTGATGGCGCTCGCGTTCCGCGCCCTCGGCCGACGCACCGGAATCGTCCTCCTGGTCGGTGTCATCGGCGCCTCGATGTTCTATGGCGATTCGTTTCTCACGCCCGCGATCTCGGTGCTGTCGGCGGTCGAAGGGCTGAAGATCGTGACTCCGGCCTTCGAGCCCTACGTGGTGCCGATCACGGTGGTGATCCTCGTGCTGTTGTTCTCGGTGCAGTCGCGCGGCACGGCGAAGGTCTCGGCCTTCTTTGGCCCGATCACCGTGTTATGGTTCCTCGCCATCGCCGTCGCCGGCCTCCTTCATATCGCCGATGATCCGGGCGTGCTCGCCGCCATCAATCCGGCCTATGGCATCACCTTCATGTGGAGCCATGGCGTCGTCGCCCTGGTGACTCTGGGCGCCGTGTTTCTCGCCGTGACCGGAGGCGAGGCGCTCTATGCCGACCTCGGCCATTTCGGCCGCAAGCCGATTCAAGCCGCCTGGCTCGGATTCGTGTTGCCCGCCCTGGTCATCAATTATTTCGGCCAGGGCGCGCTCGTACTCGCCAATCCGACGGCGATCGAAAATCCGTTCTACCGCATGGTTCCGGAAAGCTTGTTGCTGCCGATGGTCGGTCTCGCCACCGCCGCCACCGTGATCGCAAGCCAGGCGGTCATCACCGGCGCTTTTTCGATCACGCGGCAGGCGATTCAGCTCGGCCTGTTGCCGCGATTCACCATTCGGCACACGTCCGAGGTTCAATTGGGCCAGATCTATATTCCGCGCGTGAATGCGATCCTGCTCCTTGGCGTTCTGCTGCTCGTCGGACTGTTCCGTTCCTCGAGCGCTCTGGCATCGGCTTATGGCATCGCGGTGGCGACCACCATGGTCGTCGATGGTCTGCTCGCCTTCGTCGTCGTCTGGAAGCTGTGGCAATGGAAACCATGGACTGCGGTGCTCCTGATGCTTCCCTTCATCATCGTGGACTTCACGTTCCTGACCGCCAATTCCTTGAAGCTTCTCGAGGGCGCCGCGGTGCCGGTCCTGTTCGGCGCGGCGACCGTGTTCGTCATCTTTACCTGGCGGCGCGGCACCCGCATCCTCGCCCAGAAGACCCGCCGTATCGAGGTTCCGTTCGAGCCGCTGGTGAAAAGCCTGGAAAAGAAACCGCCGCACGTGGTCCCGGGCACCGCGGTGTTCCTGACCCACGACCCCGAATTCGCCCCCACCGCGCTCTTGCACAATCTCAAGCACAACAAGGTGCTGCACGAGCAGAACGTGGTCCTCACCATCGTCACCGCCGACACGCCGCGGGTCGCGGAAAAGGACCGGGTGCGCATGCTGGAAGTGTCGCCGCACTTCAGGCGGGTCGCGCTTACCTTCGGCTTCATGGAGACGCCGAACGTGCCGAAGGCGCTCGCCATCGCCCGCAAGCTGGGCTGGCATTTCGATATCATGTCGACGTCGTTCTTCCTGTCGCGGCGCTCGCTCAAGCCGGCGGCCCATTCCGGCATGCCGCGCTGGCAGGACCGGCTGTTCATCCAGCTCGCCCGCAGCGCCGACGATGCCACCACCTATTTCCAGATCCCGTCCGAACGCGTGGTGGAGATCGGGACCCAAGTCACGGTCTAGGGTCACGGCCTGGAATCCGCCCCCGGCGCGAGGGCAGGCGAGGATTTGGTATAGCTTCGTCGATGTGCCAGATAGAGTAGAATGATGAGCATGGAAAAGCTCTTGAGCGTCCTCAGCGTTCTTCCGGTTCCGTTGTGGGTGGCGGAGTTGGGCGCGCTCGCGCTCGTTGTCCTGGTGTTCGCCATCCTCATGTGGGTGCTGCCGTGGCGTCGCCTGTTCGGCGCGCTGCCGCAGCTCGCGTTCCTGGCGCTGATCGGCGCTGGCGGCTATTTCGGCTACTATTATTTCCAGGACGCGAGCCGCCTCGCCGAGCGTCGCGCGCTCGAGGACCGCGCCAGCGTGCTGTTCGCGCAGACCATTCAACCCGGCTCCGTGCTCTCCTGCATCGACGGCTCGCCCGCGCCCGCCATGTTCGAGGCGTGCGAGCGGGTCTTGTTCGCGGAGCCGCAACGCGTCGCCGCGGCGGTCGCTATCGTCACCGAGCGCATCGGCTTTCTCGCCGACGCCCTGCTCTTCGCCTCGGCCCGCGACGCCGGCTATCTCGACCGCATCGAACCCTTGCGCAAGGCGATCGAGGCCGATCCCTACGGCTTCGTCGCCTATGTGCTCGCCAACGATCACCACTGCACGCTCGATGGCTGCGAACGCTTCAAGTTGCTGCGGGATCCCGCGCGGGTAAAGGAGAACCTGCGGGTGCGGCGGTTCGAGGCGTTCATGGTCAAGCATTCGGCCGCCTGGCGCGAGCCGTCGAAGCAGCCGGTTGCCGGGGGCGGCTCGTCTTCGCTCTTGGGCGATAAGGAGGCCGCGCCGGGAGACGCGCCGAGCGGCCGCATGAACGTCCTCGGGCCGAACTCGAGCTCCGGTTTCGAGCCGGTGCCGGCGAATGTCGGAGCTCAACCGGGAGTTACCACGCGCTCGACCGCCCCGGCGCCGCCCGCCGCCCGTCCGGCGCCCACCGGGCAGGCGCCGACCCGGCCGCAGTCCTCCATCTCCAATTCGGCCGGGCCGCAGCAGGCTGCGGCCGTCCGTGCCGCCAAGGATGCGGCCAAGGAGAAGAACGCGGCGTTCCGCAGGCAAAAGGATCCCGTCGCTGGCCTGCCGCGGGTGGTCCCGCGCGATTATCTGCCTGATGAGGACGATCCGCCGAAGCAGACCTCCGGCTCGGTCGGCGCGCCGACTTCGATCGCGCCGCCGCGGCAGAATCTGATCGACCGCTAGCGCGCGATCAGCAAAAGTGGGTACCGGT
Organism: Hyphomicrobiales bacterium; assembly: GCA_023266695.1. Lineage (GTDB taxonomy): Bacteria > Pseudomonadota > Alphaproteobacteria > Rhizobiales > Xanthobacteraceae > JAUSIF01. The sequence goes on from JAHFPO010000045.1 coordinate 5,157, forward strand.
TTTGCGGACGCAATCAAGCTTGCGCAGATTGCGTATACTTATCTGCGGCTCGCGCGCTAACTTATTCATCTGGCGCATGATCTTATCGGCGAATCGGTTCCCACTTCGCCGGATCATGCGCTAGCCCCTGGCGGCGGCTCGCGGCGCCGTTAGGATCGCGGCATGAGTCCCGTCGGGAAACCCGTCGCGCCATTTGAGTCTGTGCTTGTCGCCAACCGCGGCGAGATCGCGGTGCGCGTGATTCGCACCGCCCGCGCGCTCGGGCTTCGCACCATCGCGGTCTATTCCGAGGCCGACCGCCACGCGCTCCACGCGCGGCTCGCCGACGAGGCGCATTTCATCGGGCCCGCGCCCGCGCGCGACAGCTATCTCGATCTGATGCGGCTCATCGAAGTGGCGCGGCGGACGCGCGCGGCGGCGCTCCATCCGGGCTACGGCTTTCTGTCCGAGCGCGCCGAGCTCGCCGAAGCCTGCGCCGCGGCCAGCATCGTCTTCATCGGTCCGCCGCCCGCCGCGATCCGGGCGATGGGCGACAAGGCCGCCGCCAGGGCGCGGATGGAGGGAGCGGGCGTCCCCGTGGTGCCTGGCTATCACGGCGAGCGGCAGGAGCCGAAATTCCTGCGCCAGAAGGCCTATGAGCTCGGCTATCCGGTGGCGATCAAGGCGGCGGCGGGGGGCGGCGGCAAGGGCCTGCGCAAGATCGACAAGGCGATCGAGTTCGACGCCGCGCTCGCGGCGGCGAGCCGCGAGGCGGAGGCGGCCTTCGGCGACAAACGCGTGCTCATCGAGAAATGGATCGAAAGCCCGCGCCATATCGAAGTGCAGCTCTTCGCCGACCGCCACGGCAATGTGGTGCATCTCTTTGAGCGTGACTGCTCGGCCCAGCGCCGCCATCAAAAGGTGATCGAGGAAGCGCCGGCGCCCGGAATCGACGAGGTCGCGCTGGCGGCGATGACGCGCGCGGCGGTCGAGGCGGCGCGCGCCGTCGGCTATGAGGGCGCGGGCACCGTCGAGTTCCTAGCGGCGGGTGATGGCGCTATAACGCCCGACCGCATCTGGTTCCTCGAGATGAACACGCGGCTGCAGGTCGAGCATGCGGTCACCGAAGCCGTCACCGGCATCGATCTCGTCGAATGGCAGTTCCGGGTGGCGGCGGGCGAGAAGCTGCCGCGCGCGCAAGACGAAATCGCGCTTTCGGGCCATGCGGTGGAAGCCCGCCTTTATGCCGAGGACCCAGAGAAGAGCTTCTTGCCCTCGAGCGGGCGGCTCTGGGCGCTGCGGTTTCCCGCCGGCGAAGGCATAAGGGTCGACAGCGGCGTCGAGGAAGGCGCGGAAGTGACGCCGCACTATGATCCGATGCTCGCGAAAGTGATCGCCCACGCCCCCACCCGCGCGCAGGCGCTCGACCGGCTTGCCCATGCGCTCGGCGAGACGGTGATCGCGGGTCCGCGCAACAATCTCGCGTTCCTGCGCGCGCTCCTCGATTCACAGGAAATGCGGGAAGGAAAGGTCGATACCGGTCTGATCGAGCGCAATCTCGCAAGCCTCGCCGCCCCGCGCCAGCCCGACTACGCCGCCGCCGCGCGCGCGGTGGAGAGTCTCATTGCGCGCGAACAGGCGCGGCTATCGCGGCGCGCCGCCCGGCGCTCCGACGAGCGGCGCTCGCCGTGGGAGGCCGCCGACGCCTTCGCTCTCGCGGGCGAACGCGAGGTCGAGCTTTCGCTCCGCATCGACGGCGAGCGGGCGAAAGCGCGGGTGCGCTATGGCGCGGGTGGCCTGAGCGCCACCATCGAGGGCGAGGCGGCGGCCGATTGCCTGCTGGTGGAGACCGGCGACGCCCTGATCGCGGTGCGTGACGGGCGCCAAACCGTGGTCCGCCTCGCCGATGGCGAAGCGGCCGGTCTCAAGTCCGGCGACGCCAGCGGCGTCGTCGCCGCGCCCATGCACGGCCGGGTGCTCGCGATCGAGGTCGCCAAGGGCGAGCGCGTGAACAAGGGTCAGCGCGTCGCCATCATCGAGGCGATGAAGATGGAGCACGCGCTGACGGCGCCCACGGCCGGGATCGTCGCCGAGATCGCGGTCGCGGCGGGCGAGCAGGTGGCGGAAGGCGTGAAGCTCATGATGATCGCGGCCGACGAGGGCGGGAAGGGCTGAGGTTGTTCAAAAATGGCGCTCCATCTCATCAAGCTCTGCGTCGGCGTGGGATCGATCGGCGATCTCAAGGAACGGATCGCTGAGCGGCTCGCCGAGAAGCGCCGCAAGCGGCAGAAGCCCGAGCACATCCACACCACCCGCATGGTGCCGACGCGCGCCGAGGAACTCCTTTCCGGCGGCTCGCTCTATTGGGTGATCCGCGGCGCGATCTTCTGCCGGCAGCGCATCCTCGACATCCGGCCGTTCGTCGACAAGGAGGGCATCCGTCGCTGCCGGCTGGTGCTGGAACCGAAGGTGGTGCCGGTGATGCCGCGCCCGCGCGGGGCGTTCCAGGGCTGGCGCTATCTCGCCGCCAAGGACGCCCCCGCCGATCTCGGCAAGAGCGGCAAGGGCCTGGCGGCTCTTCCCGAGGAGCTCCGCCGCGAATTGCGCGATCTCGGATTGCTGTGAGGCGAGGTGAACCCTATCGGCGGGTCTTGCGTTGTCTCGAGGGGCATCCGCAATGCGGGAGACCGCAATGATCAGTAGAGAAATGGCCAGTCCGGATTATGAGCAGCCGTATCAGAATGTCGCCGATCTGAAGCCGCCCGTGCAGCTGCCGGCGATGAAGGCGCGGCAGGGCGAGATGCGGGGACACGTGCTCTATATGCTCCTGGTGGGAACCAGCCTCGCCGTCTTCGCGCTGGCGATCGCCTATTTCACCGCCCTGTGAGGCGGCCGACGCCGACATTGTCGATCAGCCGGGTGGCGCCGATCTTCGCCGCCACCAGCAGGCGGACCGGGCCGTCCTTCATTGACGCCACGGGCGCCAGCGTTTCGGCGTGACGCGCTTCCAGATAATCGAGCTTGAAGCCGGCCCCCGCGATCCGCCCGCGCCCGCGCGCGAGTACGGTGGCGATCGCCTCGCCCGAGCGGATCGCCGCGGCACTTTCCTCGAGCACGCGATGGAGCGTGGGAGCGGCCGCCCGTTCGGCGGGCGAGAGATAGGCGTTGCGCGAGGAGAGCGCGAGGCCGTCCCGTTCGCGCACGATCGGCGCGCCCACGATCTTGACCGGCAGATCGAGGTCGCGCGCGAGCCGGCGGATCACCAGGAGCTGCTGATAGTCCTTCTCGCCGAAGAGGGCGAGATCGGGCATCGCTTCGATCAGCAGCTTCGCCACCACGGTGGCGACGCCGGCGAAGAAATGCGGCCGGAAATCGGTCTCGAGCCCCAACGCCGGTCCCGTGAGCACGACCTGGGTCGCGAAGCCCGCGGGATAGATTTCCGCGAGCGCGGGCGCGAACACGAGATCGGCGTTCTCGGCCCGGAGCCTGGCGAGGTCGGTCTTCCAGGTGCGCGGATAGCGGGCGAAATCCTCATGCGGGGCGAACTGGGCCGGATTGACGAAGATCGAAGCCACGACCCGGTCGGCGCGGCGGCGGGCGAGCTTCACCAGTGACATATGCCCGTCATGGAGCGCGCCCATGGTGGGGACGAGCGCGATGCGGTCGCCCTTGCGGCGCCAGGCCGCGACCGCGGCGCGCAGCGCCTTCACCGTGCGAACGATGCGTGGGCGAGCCATTGGTTCCCCCGGTCCGGTTCCGGTCCGGCGCGGACCCTAGCAAGGGGGAGAAGCCCGACCAACGGGGCCATGGCATGGGCCACTGCCGATTAACAGGGCTTCCGTCTGCCAAAACTCCCGGCTTGACCGAGAGGGCATTCGCTCCGCACAATCACGTAATCAGGGTGATAGGCCCTTCGGGGCGTGTTCGATGCGTATTGTGAGTCCCATCGTCAATGGTTCGGGCGTCGCGTCGGGTTCTACGCGATCGGTCCACGTTATCGTGCTCGCGAACGAAAAAGGCGGCTCGGGCAAGACCACCACGGCGATGCACGTGATCGCCGCGCTGCTCAAGGCGGGCCAGAAGGTCGCCGCCATCGACGTCGACAGCCGCCAGAAAAGCCTCACCCACTACGTCGCCAACCGCCGCGTCTGGGCGAAGAGATCGGGCGTGCCGCTGGAGCTGCCCGACCTTCACACCATCGAACGCGCCAACGGCAAGAGCGTCGATCAAAACGAATCCGCCGAGTTCGCCACTTTCGCCGCCGCCGTGAACGCGGTCGAGACCAGCCACGACTTCGTCGTCGTGGATACGCCGGCGAACGACAGCTACCTGATGCGGCTCGCCCACGCGATGGCCGATACGCTGATCACGCCGTTGAACGACAGCTTCGTCGACTTCGACGTGCTCGCCAGCATCGACCCGGAGAGCTACGAGGTCACCGGCACCAGCCACTATGCCGAGGTCGTGCGCGACGCGCGCCGCCAGCGGCGGATCGTCGAGGAGGGCGAAACCGACTGGATCGTGATGCGCAACCGGGTCGGCCAGTTCGAGACCCGCAACGGGCGCAACGTCGCCGACGGCCTCATCGATCTTTCGCGCCGGCTGAGCTTCCGCCTGTCCGATGGTTTTTCCGAGCGCGTCATCTACCGCGAGCTGTTTCCGCGCGGCCTCACAGTGCTCGACGAGCTCAACGAGAAGACGCTGGGCGCCAAGCCCAATCTCTCCCATCTCGCCGCCCGCCAGGAAGTGCGGAATCTGATCGACTCGTTGCGCCTGCCGATCGACGAACGCGGGCGCCGCCGCGCCGCGGCGCGGGCGGAATGGTTCCGCTCCTCCAACCGTCCGCTCGACGGCGCCGAAATCATCGCCGAGTAAACTTACCTCTCCCCGCACGCAGGGAGAGGGAGTACGGTGCGGCAATGGGCAGCGACGACCACAAAACCCGCGCGCCGGTGAAACGGCCGGGCGAGGTCCGGTCCGACCCGGTCGGCTCGCGCAGCGAGATCGACGCCTTCGTGCAGCGGGCGCGCGCGCTCGGGCCGCGGCTCGACGGCAAGCGCGGGCGGCTCGTCTTCGCGCTCGACGCCACCATGAGCCGGCAGCCGATGTGGGATCTCGCCTGCGCGCTCCAGGCCGAGATGTTCGAGGAGGCGGCGGCGATCGGCGGGCTCGACGTACAGCTCGTCTATTACCGGGGCCTTGCCGAATGCAGGGCCTCGAACTGGGTCTCCGACCCCAAGCGGCTCGCCACCCTGATGGAGAAGATCGACTGCCGCGGCGGCCATACCCAGATCGGCCGCGTGCTCGATCATGTGCGCAAGGAGGCGAAGCGGCAGAAGGTCGACGCCTTCGTCTTCGTCGGCGATGCCATGGAGGAGGCGGTCGACGACCTGTGCGCGGCGGCGGGCGAGCTCGGGCTTCTCGGCGTGCCGGCCTTCATGTTCCAGGAGAACATCGATCCGATCGCCGAGCGTGCCTTCCGCGAGATCGCCCGGCTCACCGGCGGTGCCTGGTGCCGGTTCGATGCCGGCGCCTCCGCCCAGTTGCGCGATCTCCTGCGCGCGGCGGCGGCCTATGCGGCGGGCGGGCGAGTGGCGCTCGCCGATCTTTCCAAGCGCTCGGGTGGGCAGGGGGCGGTGAAGCTCCTCGGCCAGATGCACTGATCCTCGTTCCGATGCGACCGGACGCGGCGCTATAATCGAGCCATGTTTACGCTGCTCATCGGCATCCTGGTGTTCGTCGCCGTTCTCTACGCGGTGCGCGTCTATGCCACCGCCGATCCGCGGCGGATCGCGGAATTGTTGCGCAAGGGTGGCGGCTACGCGGCGCTCGGGACCGCCGCCTATCTCACCGTCACCGGCCGGTTCTACGCCGGGCTGCCGCTCGCCATCCTCGGCGCGAGCCTGTTGGACTGGCTGCCGGGACCCGCGAGCATCGGCGCGCGCCTCAAGCGCACGCCCGGCCAGGTCTCGCGGGTGCGATCGCCCATGATCGAGATGGAGCTCGACCACGATACCGGCGCCCTGCGCGGGCGCATCCTCGCGGGCCAGTACGAGAACGTGCCGCTCGAGGCGCTCGACCGGGCGACGCTATTGTCGCTGCGTTCCGGCTTCGACGCCGAGAGCCTCGCCCTACTCGAAGCTTATCTCGACCGCCGGGAGCCCGGCTGGCGTGAACACGTCGAGAAAGACGCGGGTGCGGGGGAGCGTGAGCCGACGCGCGGCGGCCCGATGACCGAAGAAGAGGCGCTGCAGATCCTCGGTCTTGAACCAGGAGCGGGCGCGTTCGAGATAGGTCGGGCGCACCGCTCGCTCATGAAGAAACTGCACCCCGACCAAGGGGGGTCGACGTATCTTGCGGCCCGCGTGAATGAGGCCAAGGAAGTTCTGCTCCGCCGCCATCGCTAACTCCGTACGCTACGCAGGAAACTCGGGTGGCGACGCCTCTCAGTCGTTCTTCATCGCCATGCAGGCGAATTCGCGCTTGAGCGTTTCGCAAGCGCGCTTGGCGCTCGCCTCGTCGAAGCCGGCGAAGCGGGCGCGGAAATATTCGGTGGTGCCCTTCACGGTCTTCTCGGTGTAGGAGTTGACCTTGGAGAGAAGGTTCGCCGCGCGCTCCTTGGCGTGGGCGAGGCGCTCGCGCGCTTCCTGCTCCTTGGTGAAGGCGCCGATCTGGATGAGCCAGCCGCTGCGGGGCGTGGGGGCGGGCTCCGCTTTCTCGCTCGCGGCCGCCGGCACGGAAGCCGGAGCGGGCGCGGGCGCGAAGACCGTGGCCAGGGCCTGGGTGGGCTGAGCACTCGCCGCCGGAGCCGAGGGTATGGGCGCCGGCGGCATCGGTGCGGGCTCGGCGATGACGGGCTTCGCCTTCGCCGCAGCGGCGGCGGGCGCCGTCGGGAAAGGCGCGATCTGCAAGGGTTGCTGCACGCTCGCGCCGCTGAAGGTCGAAACCGGCAACACCCCCGAGGCGGCCGGCTTGTCGTCGGCGGGGGACAGGGGCTCTCCGCCCTTTCCGACCGCCACCATCCGCACCGGCATCGGCCGGATCGGATCGAGCGAGCCCGGCGCCGGGCGCGGGATCTGGATTCCGGCGGTCGTCTCCGCGCGGCCGCCGCGGGCGGGTGCTTCGGCGAAGCGCGGCGCGGTGCGCGGTCCAGTGGAGGCATGGCGGATGTTGGCGGCGATCAGATCGCGCATCAGCTCGTCACGTGCGCCGCCGGTGCGTCCGCCGAGCACGACCCCGACGATGTGGCGCTCGTCCCGTTTCACGTTGGTGACGAGATTGTAGCCGGAGGCGTGGGTGTAGCCGGTCTTGATGCCGTCGACGCCGGCGACGCGGTCGAGCAGACGGTTGTGATTGCCGATGGCGACGCCGCGCCAATGGAAGGTGCGAGTCGAGAAATAGCCGTAGAGGCTCGGAAAGCGATCCTGCAGGGCAAGGCTCAAGAGCGCCAGATCGCGCGCGGTGGTGACCTGAGCGGGATCGGGCAGGCCGGAGGCGTTCTTGAACAGGGTGTTCTTCATGCCGATGAGGCGCGCCCGGCGCGTCATCAGCCGGGCAAAGGATTCCTCGTCGCCCGCGATCACCTCGGCGACCGCGACCGCGATGTCGTTGGCCGAGCGCGTGATGACGGCCTTGATCGCCTGCTCGACCTCGATGGTCTCGCCGGGCTTGAGGCCGAGCTTGGAGGGAGCCTGGGCCGCCGCCTCGGCCGAGATCTTGATCTTGGAATTGAGCTTGAGCCGGCCCGCCTCGATCTCCGCGAACAGGAGATAGAGCGTCATGATCTTGGTGAGCGAGGCCGGATGGCGGAGCGCGTCCGGATGAGTCGATTCCAGTACCTTGCCGGTCTTGGCGTCGACCACGATGGTGGAGAATCCCTCGTGCCAGCCCGGCGCGACCGCGCGCTTCCTCGGCCGCGCCTCGGCCTCGAAGCTCGCAAGCAGGATGGCGGCCATCGCCGTGAAGACGATGAGGAGCGCCATCCGCCCGAAGGGCGGAATTCCCCTACGCATACGCAACATCAACTCGTCCCGACCCGAGGCCTGATCGAGCAGCCCCATGACCCGGAAACTAGGCGGCGGGCGGTTATGATTGGGTAAAGCGGACCCGGGTGGGCTCGTGGGCCCGGCCGGGAGCGGCACGGGCTGGAGCTCCCGAGGCCAGACTTTGGACTAATGATGCAATGCAATATTTTCTTGACGATTATGTTGCAGTGCACTATATAGGCATCAGGGCGACCGGTTGGAAGGCAAATCGCTCGTTCTGAAGTCGAGATGAAATGAGGCAATCCCGCTCGGTTCCGCGCCGACGCAAGAGAAACAGGAGATCATCATGTTCCAGAACTTCGAAGGCATGCAGAAAGTGGGCAAGGACAATATGGACGTAGCGCTGAAGAGCTTCGGCGCGACGTCGAAGGGCTTTCAGGCGATCGCCGCCAAGGTCGCCGACTACCAGAAGAAGTCGTTCGAAGAGGGCACTGCCGCGATCGAGAAACTGATCGGGGCCAAGACCCTCGACAAGGCGATCGAAGTGCAGACCGACTATTACAAGACCGCCTACGAGGGCTTCGTCGCCGAGGCGACCAAGATCGGCGAGCTCTGTGCCGATCTCGCCAAGGAGAGCTACAAGCCGATCGAGGGCGTGCTCGCCAAGGCGAACGTTACCAAGTAATCACCAAGCGCGCGATCAGCAAAAGTGGGTACCGGTTTTGCGGACGCAATCAAGCTTGCGCGGATTGCGTATACTTATCTGCGGCTCGCGCGCTGACTTATTCATCTGGCGCATGATCTTGTCGGCGAACCGATTTCACTTCGCCGGATCATGCGCTAGCGAGACCGAATGAAAGAAGCCCGGCTTATTCGGCCGGGCTTTTGTTTTTTTCGAGAGGTAAAGCTTATCGAAGCTCTCGCCGCATCGTTTGCGAGGAAAAGGGCGAACAGTTCGAGCGCGTCTTCAGTAAAATCGTTCCACTGAAGCGGTCGAAGCAAAATCAGAAATCGCGAGAAGTTCGATACGAAGAGGGCCAACCGCCTAGCGAATCACCAATCGAGTGCTGTCGGTGTCCACGTTAGTGTCGGGGCTGCAATGGTCGCTAGAACGCTACGAATATAGTCCGAGGAGCCCGGAGACGATCCAAACAGCTTTGGATTCTTGGTCGGTTCCCCGTCCATCACCACGATATCCAAATGTAGCTGGTCGGACGGTAGTGTTTTTTTCAACGCCTCTATGGCGCGTGCGGCTTCCCAGGGAGCTCGAAAGGTACCCCAAGGGGCCTTCATAATGAGGATTGGGCCGCCCTGTGGTCTTGCGAGAAGGGCGGTCAACAACTTTCTGACCATTTTTGCCTCCTGACGCGAGCCGAGACATAAATTATCCGATTCGTATTGGTAGGGGAATAATATCGCCCCTTGTTTGATGCAGAGACGACCTTAATCGGCGAACTAGAGCGGTTTCCGATCGAGTTGAATCGGGAACCGCTCTGGATTCTTGTTTTGTCGCATTTTCTGCGGTGTTCGCGCTGACGAAGTGGCCAGCGCGAACATGATCGAGTGAGCCGCGCCGGACACTCGCCCGGCGGGCTCGTCGGCGCGGCGTTCGCGCTGACGAAGTGGCCAGCGCGAACATGATCAAGTGGGCCGCGCCGGACACTCGCCCTGCGGGCTCGTCGGCGCGGCGTTCGCGCTGACGAAGTGGCCAGCGCGAACATGATCAAGTGGGCCGCGCCGGACACTCGCCCTGCGGGCTCGTCGGCGCGGCGTTCGCGCTGACGAAGTGGCCAGCGCGAACATGATCGAGTGAGCCGCGCCGGACACTCGCCCGGCGGGCTCGTCGGCGCGGCGTTCGCGCTGACGAAGTGGCCAGCGCGAACATGATCAAG
>JAHFPO010000147.1:0-4259 GCA_023266695.1 Hyphomicrobiales bacterium
TCCCGCCAACCGCCGCCCCCACAGTCCGCCCCGCCGCCCGCTCCCCCGCCCGGCCAAGAGCCGGTCGAGGAAATCGTGCCGGAGGAGTGGTTCCTCAATTCCTCGATTCCCGACCCGGCATTCCCGATCCGCCGCGCCAACCTGGAAAAGATCGATCCGGTGTTTCACCGGCAACTCGTCAGCTATTCGCACAGCGAACAGGTCGGCACCATCGTGGTCGACCCGCGCCAGCACTTCCTCTATCTCATGCGCGAAGGCAATACCGCCCTCCGCTACGGCGTCGGCGTCGGCCGCGAAGGCTTCGGCTGGAGCGGGCGCGCGAGCATCGGCCGCAAGGCGGAATGGCCCGATTGGGTTCCGCCCGCCGAGATGCGGCTGCGCCAGCCGGAATTGCCGGAACGGATGCCCGGCGGCCCGACCAATCCGCTCGGCGCGCGCGCGCTCTATCTCTTCGAGGGCAACCGCGACACGCTCTACCGCATCCACGGCACCGCCGAGCCGTGGACGATCGGCCAGAACGTATCCTCCGGCTGCGTCCGCCTGTTGAACGAGGAAGTGGCCGACCTCTATCGGCGCACGCCGATCGGCACGTGGGTGGTGGTGATCTGAGCGGCGTGATGGCTCTATTTGGTCTTGCTTGTGCGCCATTCGCTGAAGGATCATAATGCCGTTTGGAATTCGCCATGTCGAAGATTGAAAAGCTCACGGTCACGTTGCCGCCCGATCTCGCGAAGCAGGTCGAGACCGCCGTCGCCGAGGGAGAATATGGCTCCTCTAGCGAGGTGATCCACGACGCGCTCCAGCTGTGGACCGATCGCCGTGCGCTTGCACGCGACCTTCCCACTTTGCGCGCGGCGTGGCGCGACGGCAAAGCGAGCGGACCGGCACGCCCGCTCGAACTCGGCCGACTGACCCGAGAGGCGCGCGCGGAACGAAAGGCATAAGGCTGGTGGCCGTTGTTCGGCTAACGCCACGCGCGGAGCGGGATCTTAAGGACATCTGGATCACTATCGCTTCCGACAATCTGGCCGCGGCAGACCGTTTGCTCGCACGGATCGCAGACAAGCTCGAGCATCTCGCGCGCCACCCTGAGATCGGCGTGCCGCGGCCCGACATCGATGTCCGCGCACGCATGCTGGTCGAGGGCAATTATCTCGTTCTCTATGAGGTGACGCCTCAGGCTGTCGAAGTGGTCGCCATCGTTCACGGCGCTCGCGATCTCGGCAAAGCGCTCTGAGGAAATTTACTAGACCGCGACACGCTCTACCGCATCCACGGCACCGCCGAGCCGTGGACGATCGGCCAGAACGTATCCTCCGGCTGCGTCCGCCTGTTGAACGAGGAAGTGGCCGACCTCTATCGGCGCACGCCGATCGGCACGTGGGTGGTGGTGATCTGAGCGGCGCGCGAAATCCACGCCGGGCCAGCCTATCGCGCCTGATCGGCTACTTCTTCAGCGCGGCGGACAAGAGCCGCGTGTTGTGCCGCATCATGTCGAGATAGGTCGCGGCCGGGCCGGCCGCGTCCGACAGCGCATCGGAATAGAGCGTGCCTCCGATGCTGGCGCCGGTCTCCTTGGCGATGCGCTCGATCAGACGCACATCGGTGATGTTCTCGACGAAGATCGCCTTCACTCCCTCCTGCTTGATCTGGCGGATCAGCCTCGCCACGTCGCGGGCGCTCGGCTCGGCGTCGCCGCTGACGCCTTGGGCGGCCAGGAATTCGATGTCGTAAGCGTCGCCGTAATAGCGGAAGGCTTCGTGGGACGTGATCACGCGCCGCTCCGCGCGCGGAACGCCGGCGTAAGCCTCCCTGATCTCGGCTTCGAGCGCGTCGAGTTTCGCGAGATACTCGGCCGCCGCCTTTTCATAATCCGTCTTGCCGGCGGGATCGACCGCGATCAGCGCGGCGCGGATGTTCGCCACGTAAAGCTTGACGTTGGCGGATTCCTGCCAGGCGTGCGGATCATAGCGGCCGTGAGCGGGGCCCTTGCCGGCCTTTTTCCCGTGGGCGTGATCGTCCTCGGCGGCGAGCGCTTTGAGGCCCTTGGTGGCGACGATTCTGGCGCCCTTGTAGCCCGAAGCCTTGACCAGCCGGTCGGCCCAGCCTTCGAACCCGAGGCCATTGATCACCACGAGCTTGGCGTCGAAGAGCCGCTTGGCGTCGGCGGGCGCGGGCTGGAACACGTGCATGTTGGAATTCGGTCCGACCAGCATCGCCACCTCGACGCGATCGCCGCCGACCGCGCGCACCAGATCGCCGATGATGGAAAAGCTGGCGATGACCTTGATCTTGTCCGCCGCGTGGAGCGATCCGGAAACAAGGACGGAGAAAGCGAGCAGATAGGCGGCGATCAGGGATTTGCGATTGAACATTGAATCCTCCCAAGCCTTGTCCGTGCGGAACCTAGAACTCCATGCCGATTTTCACTTTGGCCTGATGGCGTTCGAAATTGGTGAGATCGAGGTGGGCGGGATTGCCGACCTCCTTGCCCTGGACCTGAGCGTTCCAGGCGACCGCGATCCAGGTGTGGGGGGCGATCTCGGCGAAAAGCGTCGGGCCGAGGAAGACGGCGCTGCCGACCAGGCTGTTCAGGGTGAACCCGTCATAGGCGCGCAGATAGCGCACTTCGCCGCCGACGAAGGTCTTGGGCGCAACCTGATAGGTGGCGGCCACGGCGAAACCGAAATTCGATCCCTTTTCCCACTCCTCGCCGCCGCGCTCGCGCACGCGCTCGACGTCGTAGAGAATATTGAACGCCGCGAACAACTTCTCCTTGATGAGCTCGGCGTCGAAGACGAGCTTGTTCTCCGCGCCGTATTTGGTGGCGCGTTTGCCGCTGGTCTCGTCGTGGGTCTGCCAGCTCGGCTCGAAATGGAGGGTCACGCCGACGGGATAGTCCCCACGTTTCAGCAACCGCCAGCGCACTTCCGTGCCGAGGCCATTGAAGCCGAAAAATCGAAGGTCATCGAGATCGCTGACGCCGCGGATGCGGTGAAGGGCAGAGAACACGCCGAAGGCGACGTTGAGATTGTCGGTGACGCCGTAACCGAATTCGAGTTTTTGCCCGATCGCCCGATAGGTGCCGTCGCGCTTGGCGAGACGGCCGACGATTTCCATCGCGATCGATTTCGACCCGGCATTGTCGGTGTTCGATCCGACCGTGAAGCCGAACAGATTCTCGGTTTCGATCCCGTGGCTGTGACCGTTCTCGCCCTTGCCATGGGAATGCGCTTCGCCGGGAGCATGGCTGTGGCCGCGCGCGTCAGCGGCACCATGGGCATGCTTGTGATCATGGGCGCGGGCCGCTTTCGCTTTCTGCGGATGGCGGGGAGGTCGGGTCTCGACCGTCTCCTGGCCGAACGGCTCGGCCGGCGCGGCGAGCGCCGGAACGCTCAGGAGCATGAGACCGCCCATCATCCACAACGCCAAGATTCTTGAACTCGTCATCCCGCTCCCCCGCGCCCGCAGCCTGGATGTTTTGATATAATATATCGATTGGGGACCGAGGCAAGGTCGCCGCCAAGGCTGGGCCAAGCTGTGATCGCCACCCATTTTTGCCCGCGCTCATCGAGCGCATGGGGCATCTCGCGGTGCCGCTGCGCGCAGCGTATGGTGGAGCATGATGGGGGGTGCGATCCCGGCGGCCGCTTCGCGGCGCTTGTCTGTTTGTTCGCGCTCGTCTCGGTCGCGGCGCTCGAAGCCGAGACCGGGATCGATCTTGCGGAGGTCGGCCGAACTTCCGATGATTACCGTGCGGGCGCGCGTGAGAGTCGGGGGAATAATTTCTATGAAAAAAAATGCGGCCTTGGTGCTCACTCTCGCCGTTGCTTGCAGTCTTCTGACCCAGCCCGCCTCCGGCGAGGAAAAGGACCCGCGCCCCGCGGCGGCGCTCCAGGACAATTCTTTCCTGATCGAGGAAGCTTACAACCAGGATGCCGGCGTCGTTCAGCACTTCGGCAGCCTTCGCCGTCAGAATCACGATTGGTTTTTCAATTTCACCCAGGAATGGCCGTTGGGCGGTCAAACGCATCAATTTTCTTACAGCATTCCCTATTCTTGGCTGCGAAGTGACGGCCAGCGAGCGCAGGGCATCGGCGACATCATGCTGAATTATCGATACCAGGCGCTGAAAGAGAGCGCGACGTTGCCCGCGTTCGCGCCGCGCGCCAGCCTGATCCTGCCGTCGGGAGATAGGGGCAAAGGAACCGGCGTCGGTTCCTACGGCTTCCAGGGTAGTCTGCCGTTTAGCAAAATCG
>JAHFPO010000147.1:4269-5178 GCA_023266695.1 Hyphomicrobiales bacterium
CGATCGCGTCACGCTGCACGCCAATGCGGGCGTTACTTCATATTTCGACGTGCTCGGACGCCATCCGACCAGCTACTTCCTCGGCGGAAGCGGCATCTATGCCGTGACTCGCGAATTCAATCTCATGTTGGAGGCATTGGGCGAATGGAATGAAACGGTGAACGATATGCGCCAGATCGAGCGTGAATTTCGTTTCACGGTGTTGCCGGGATTTCGCTACGCTTTCAATTTGGAGGCCGGCCAGCTGGTCGTCGGCCTTGGCGCGCCGATCGCGTTGGTCAGAGGCAGCGCGCCGAATTATGGCGCGTTCCTCTATCTGTCGTTCGAGCATAGTTTTCTGCCTAAGAAATAACGCGAGCCCTCGCCCAAGATTTTTCGGCGATCACTCGTTCGCCGTCCAGGCCTTGTAGTCGCCGGTGGCGCGCGGGCGGCGGCCCGGTCATGACAGCATGGAAATTCTAGGCGGCAAGCTCGATTGCCGGCTCGCACTCGACCGGAAAATTCACCGAGTTCGCGATGAAGCAGAGGCGATGGGCCTCGTGATGAAGCGCCCTCGCCTTTTCGACGTCGCCGGCGGCGATCCGCACGCGCGGGCGCAGCACCACGCGCTCGAAGCGGCCGCTCGCCCCTTCCATCTTCAGGCTGCCTTCGGCCTCGTCCACATAGCGGGTGACGGTGATGCCGGCGCGCGCGCACAGCCAGAGATAGGACAAGCAATGGCAAGAGGAGAGCGACGCCACCAGCAGATCCTCGGGATTGTGGCGCGATGCGTTGCCGCGGAATTGCTTGTCGGCGGAGCCGGCGAGATCGGGCTTGCCGGCGATGCGGATCACGTGATCGCGCGAATAGGTCTGCGAGGAGGTGGAACCGGTCCATTCGAGGGAGGCGCGAAACGTATGGGCCATGGTC
>JAHFPO010000046.1 GCA_023266695.1 Hyphomicrobiales bacterium
CGCTGCCCAGGTGGTGACGAGCCTGATCGGCAGTCAAGTGGATGCCGTCGTGCAATTGCCCGCCGCGCTTGCCGGTTTCGTCAAGAGCGGCCAAGTGCGGCTGCTCGCGGCCCTGACCACAAATCGCGACCCCGCCTTCCCGGACGTGCCGACCGCGCGCGAACAGGGGCTCGACGTCTCGCTCGAGGCATGGCGCGGCATCGCCGCGCCCAAGGACACGCCCAAGCCGGTGATTGCGATGCTCGAGGCGGCCATCAGGAAGACGGTGGAGAGCCCCGAGTTCGTACAAGGCAATGAACGCCTCGGCGCCCGCCCGGCCTTCATGCCCGCAACGGAGTTCGGCCGACTGATCGCAAAGGAGGACGTGGACCTTGCCCGCGTCATGGAATTGATCGGGCTGAAGAAGGCGCCTGAAGTCAAATAGTCTTCCTACGTCATGCCCGGCCTTTGGCCGATCCAAGGGTAAACCTTGGGCTCAGCAACCACGTCTTAAACCCGTCCAGCAGTCAACGGCCGGGACAAGCCCGGCCATGACGAAGAGCAAAATTATTATCCGCTCTCAGAACAATCCGACGATGCGCCCGTCCGGGCCGACGTCGATGGCGTCGGCCGCCGGCACCCGCGGCAGGCCGGGCATAGTCATGATCTCCCCGCAGACCGCCACCACAAATTCGGCGCCGGCGGAGAGCCGCACCTCGCGCACGTTGATGGTGTGATCGTTGGGCGCGCCCTTGGTGTCGGGGCTGGTGGTGAAGCTGTACTGGGTCTTGGCGATGCAGACCGGCAATTTGCCGTAGCCCATGGCCTCGAAGGCGGCGAGCTGATCCTTCACCGACTTGTCGGCGCTGGCGTCCTTGGCCCGGTAGATTTCCCTGGTGATGGTACGGATCTTTTCGTAGAGCGGCATGTCGTCGGGATACAGGAACTTGAGCTTGCTCTTGCCGCTCTCGACGATTTTCACGACCGCCTTCGCGACATTGGCGGCGCCCTTGCTGCCCTCGGCCCAGTGATCTGCCATCAAGGCCTCGACCCCGAGCTTGGCGCAGCCTTGTTTCACGAGATCGATCTCGGCCGGCGTGTCGGCACTGAAACGGTTGATTGAGATCACCGGCACAATGCCAAATTTCTGCACGTTCTCGATGTGGCGCGCGAGATTGGCCATGCCGGCTTCGAGCGCCTTCAGGTTCTCGGCCTTAAGGTCCTCTTTTTTCACGCCGCCGTGCATCTTGAGGGCGCGGATGGTGGCGACCAGCACCGCGCAATCGGGCTTCAAGCCGGCCTTGCGGCACTTGATGTCGAAGAACTTCTCGCCCCCGAGATCGGCGCCGAAGCCCGCCTCGGTGACGACGTAGTCGCAGAGCTTGAGCGCGGTCGTGGTCGCGAGCACCGAGTTGCAGCCGTGCGCGATATTGGCGAACGGACCGCCGTGGATGAAGGCGGGCGTGCCCTCGAGCGTCTGCACCAGATTAGGCGCGAGCGCTTCCTTCAAGAGCGCCGTCATCGGGCCGTGACCCTTGATCTCGCCCGCCCGCACCGGCTTGCGGTCGCGGGTGTAGCCGACGACGATTTTCGACAGCCGCTGCTTCAGGTCATCGAGGTCCTTGGCGAGGCAGAAGATCGCCATCACCTCCGATGCGACGGTGATGTCGAAACCGTCCTCGCGCGGAAAGCCGTTGGCGACGCCGCCGAGCGAGGAAACGATGGAGCGCAGCGCGCGGTCGTTCATGTCCATGACACGGCGCCAGGCAATGCGGCGGGAATCGAGGCCGAGCGCATTGCCCCAGTAGATGTGATTGTCGAGGAGCGCCGCGAGCAGATTGTGAGCGGTGCCAATGGCGTGGATGTCGCCGGTGAAGTGGAGATTGATGTCCTCCATCGGTACCACCTGGGCATAGCCGCCGCCGGCGGCACCGCCCTTGACCCCGAAGCAGGGGCCGAGGGAGGGCTCGCGCAGGCACAACATCGCCTTCTTGCCGATGTGGTTGAGCGCGTCGGTGAGGCCGACGGTGGTGGTGGTCTTGCCCTCCCCCGCCGGCGTCGGCGTGATCGCCGAGACCAGGATCAATTTGCCGTCCGGCTTCCCCTTCAGCGATTTGATGTAATCCAACGACACCTTGGCCTTGTAATGGCCGTACGGCTCGAGGTGCTCAGGGGCGATGCCGAGCCGCTCCTTGGCGAGCTCCAGGATCGGCCGCATTTTGGCGGCCTGGGCGATCTCGATGTCGGATTTGGGATTGCTGTGTTGCGTCGCTGGCATCGTGGCTTTCTGTGCGGAGGCGGGCATCACGAATTTCCTTGCCTAAGCGGGATGACGGATCAGACGAGCCGCGTGCCGGCGGCGAGCTTGGCGGCGGTGGCGAATTCTCCGGCGGCAACCTTGGGGCCGTCGGCGGGCTTTACGCGCAGGACCTTGATACGGCCGTCGGCGCAGACGACGGTGAAACCGTCGGCCTCGACGGCGGCGACTTCGCCCATCTTGCCGCCGATGCCCGATGGGTCGCGAGCCGGGATCGGTTTCGAATCGTAGATCTGGAGTCTCTTGCCCTCACACGTGGTCCAGGCGCCGGGCGCCGGATTACAGCCGCGGATGAGATTGTAGATTTGCGACCAGGGCTTGGCCCAATCGATCTTCGCGTTCTCTGCGCCGCACCAGCCTTCGTAGCTCGCTTGCCGATCGTCCTGTTTCTTGCGCGACGCCTTGCCGGCCTTCACCAGGTCGACGGCCTCGCACAGCGCCTCGACGCCCATCGGGAACAGGCGATCGAAATAAACCGTGCCGAGCGTGTCGTCGGGGCCGATCGGCGTCTTTTTCTGCAGCAGGATGTCGCCGGTATCGAGTCCGTTGTCGGGCCAGAAGATCGACAAGCCCGTCTCGGCCTCGCCCTTGATGATCGGCCAGTTGATCGAGCTGGGGCCGCGGAATTTCGGCAACAGCGAGGGGTGATACTGGATCGAACCCTTGGCCGGGATGCTGAGGAATTCTTCTGGCACGAACAGCGTGACGAAGGCCATCACCTGCAAGTCGGGCTTGAGCTTCTTGAACTCCTCCCACACCTCGGGCTTGCGATAGGACGCGGGTTGATGGACGGGAAGCTTGGCGGCGAGCGCGGCCTCCTTGAGCGGATCAGCTTTCTGTCCCGGCTTTTCCGGCGCCACATAGACGGCGACCACGTTCTCGCCGCGCTTCAACAGCGCATCGAGCACCGACTTGCCGAAGGCTTGCTGGCCGTGGACCACGATACGCATTCGTCCATCCCCTTTGCTCTTCTTCTTGTCATCGCCGGGCTTGTCCCGGCGATCCCGATCGGATGGATGCCGACCACCCAAACAGGATGCGCGGGCCAAGCCCGCGCATGACGAAACAAGTTACGCCGCCGCTTTCGATTTCAACGGTGCGCTGGTCGCTCCCGATTGTAGAATCTCCGTCACTTCCTTTTCGCTGTATCCCAGCACCTTGCCGAGAATTTCCTTAGTATGCTCGCCAAGCAGCGGCGAGCGCTTCACCTCGGAGATCGAATCCGACAACTTGATCGGGTTGCCGACCGTCAAGTACTTGCCGCGCGTCGGATGATCGACTTCGACCATGGTACCGGTCTTCCTCAACGACTGCTCCTCGGCGAGCTCCTTCATCGAAAGGATCGGACCGACCGGAATGTCGACGGGGTTGCAGATCTCCATGACCTCGTACTTGGTCTTGGTCATGGTCCACTGCTCAATGGTCGCGAAGATGTGCTTGAGCCGCGGCAACCGCGCCGGCGGCGTCGCGTAGTCCTTGTCGGTCTTCCATTCCGGCTTGCCGATGACGTCGCAGACCTTCTCCCAGATCGGAGCCTGGGTGATGAAATAGATGTAGGCGTCGGGGTCGGTCTCCCAGCCCTTGCACTTGAGAATCCAGCCGGGTTGGCCGCCGCCCGAATCGTTGCCGGCGCGCGGCACGCTATCGCCGAACGGAACCCCCTCTCCGAATTGGCCGTATTCCTTGAGCGGCCCGTGCTTGAGGCGTTGCTGATCGCGCATCTTCACGCGGCAAAGATTGAGCACGCCGTCCTGCATCGCGACATTGATGCGTTGGCCGCGGCCCGTCTTGGTGCGCTGGTAGAGCGCGGTGACGATGCCGAACCCGAGAAGCAGGCCGGTTCCCGAGTCGCCGATTTGGGCACCGGTCACCAGCGGCGGGCCGTCGCGAAAGCCTGTGGTCGAGGCCGCGCCGCCCGCGCATTGCGCGATGTTCTCGTAGACCTTGCAATCCTCGAACGGACCCGGTCCGAAGCCCTTGATCGAGGCGACGATCATCCGTGGATTGAGCTTGTGGATGTAATCCCAGGTCAGTCCCATGCGGTCGAGCACGCCCGGCCCGAAGTTCTCCACCAGCACGTCGCAATGCTTGATCAGCCGCTCGAGCACCGCCTTGCCCTTAGGGTGTTTGGTGTCGAGGGTAATCGAGCGCTTGTTGTGGTTGAGCATGGTGAAATAGAGGCTGTCGGCGTTCGGGACGTCGCGCAGCTGCCCGCGCGTGATGTCGCCGATGCCGGGACGTTCCACCTTGATCACGTCGGCGCCGAACCAGCCCAGAATCTGTGTGCAGGTAGGGCCGGCCTGGACGTGGCTCAGGTCGAGAATGCGCACGCCGTCGAGCGCCTTGCCAGCCTTGCCATAAGGCAATTTCGAGGGCGCCGGCAGCGCGGCGGCCGTTTTCTTCACGGTCGCTTTCTTCGCCGCGGGTCTTGCCTGCTTTGCCTTCTTGCGCGTGGCCATCGTTTCCTCCGCCTCAAGAAATTGTCGCGATCAAGCGGGCCGGCAGTGTCGCCGCCGGCCCGCCATTCGCCGTTACTTGTACATGGTCTGATTCTTGGTGCCCGGCGCGTATTCGACGCCTAGACATTCAACCTTGATAACATCCGCGCCGAACCACGCGAGCAGTTGGGTGCAGGTCGGCCCCGACTGCACGTGCGTGAAGTCGAGGATCTTGACGCCTTCCCGTGCTTTCATTGCGTGCTCCTCTATTTCTTGCGAACCACGCTTTGCGGGTTGAGGTTGCCGATTCTGCCGCTCTCGCTGCCGGCCGCTGGGTCGATCGCCGCGTTGATGAGGGTCGGCTTACGGGAGTCTATGGCCTTGTTCACGGCGCGGCTCAGCTCGTCGGGCGTTGTCACATGGACGCCAACGCCGCCGAATCCTTCCATGATCTTGTCGTAGCGCGCGTCTTTGACGAAGACGGTTGTCGCAGGGTCCGAACCGCCAGTGGGATTGACGTCGGTTCCGCGATAGATGCCGTTGTTGTTGAAGACGACGATGCAGACCGGCAGGTTGTATCGGCAAATCGTTTCCACTTCCATGCCGGAGAAACCAAAGGCGCTGTCGCCTTCGACCGCGAGCACGGATTTACCGGTCTCCACGGCGGCTCCGACGGCAAAGCCCATGCCGATGCCCATGACGCCCCAGGTGCCGACGTCCAGGCGTTTGCGCGGTTGATACATGTCGATGACGCCGCGCGCGAGATCGAGCGTGTTGGCGCCTTCGTTGACGAGGATGACATCCGGCCGCTCTTTGATCACGGTGCGCAGTGCACCGAGCGCGCTGTGGAAGTCCATCGGCGCCGAATTTTTCATCAGCTTCGACGACATCTTGGCGATGTTTTCTTCCTTGCGCGTATTGACGGCGGAAATCCAATCGGCCGGCGCGGCGGGCCACTTGCTGCCCATGCCCTCAAGAAGCGCGGATATGCAGGAGCCGATGTCGCCGACCACCGGAGCGACAATCTCGACGTTGCTGTCCATCTCCTTGGGCTCGATGTCGATCTGGATGAACTTCTTCGATCCGGGCTCACCCCAGGTCTTGCCCTTGCCGTGCGACAGAAGCCAGTTGAGGCGTGCGCCAATCATCATGACGACGTCCGCGTCTTTCAGCACCGTCGAGCGCGCCGCACCCGCGCATAGCGGATGCGTGTCAGGCAACAGGCCCTTGGCCATGCTCATCGGCAGGAAAGGAACGCCGCTCTTCTCGATCAACGCGCGAATCGCGTCATCGGCCTGCGCGTATGCCGCACCTTTGCCGAGAATGATCAGGGGGCGCTTGGCACCCTTCAGTACATCGAGCGCACGCTTGACAGCGGCCGGAGCGGGAAGCTGGGCCGGTGCCGGGTCGATGACTTTGACGAGTGACTTGGCTCCAGCCTCTGCGTCCATAACCTGAGAGAAAAGTTTAGCCGGCAGATCAAGATAGACGCCGCCCGGACGGCCGGACACAGCCGCGCGGATCGCGCGCGCCACGCCGATGCCGATGTCTGCGGCATGCAGCACGCGGAAGGCCGCCTTGCAGAGGGGCTTGGCGATGGCCAGTTGGTCCATCTCTTCGTAGTCGCCCTGCTGCAGGTCGACAATCTCGCGCTCCGACGAGCCGCTGATTAGGATCATCGGGAAGCAGTTGGTCGTGGCGTTGGCGAGCGCCGTCAGGCCGTTGAGAAAGCCGGGAGCCGACACCGTGAGGCAGATGCCGGGCTTTTTCGTCAGGAAGCCGGCGATTGCAGCTGCATTGCCAGCGTTCTGCTCGTGCCGGAACGAGATGACGCGAATGCCTGCGGCCTGCGCCATACGGCCAAAGTCCGTGATCGGGATGCCAGGCACACCGTAGATCGTGTTGAGGCCGTTCAGCTTGAGCGCATCGATGACGAGGTGAAAGCCATCCGTCAACTCCTGCTGTGCTTCGGCCGTCGTTGTCGTTCCCGGCTTCTTTGCCTTCAATGCTGTCTCAGCCATGGGAATCCTCCCTCGAAAGCTGTTTTTTTATTCCAGATAGTCGGCGTATTGCTTGACGTGCTCAGCGAGCCCAAGCGCGTGATCGCGCACGAGATTGCCGGCCCGCTCCGTATCGCGCGCTTCGAGCGCCTGAATGATGTTCATGTGATCGCGGATCGAGCGGTCGGCGCGGTCCTGCTCGCCGATGGTCTTGCGCCGGATCATCCGCATGTGGGTGAAGAGGTTCTCGGCGAGATCGACGAGCATGCGGTTGTGGCTCATGCGGATGATGCTCTGGTGAAATTCGATATTGACCTCGGAATATTCATCCAGATTGGCGTACGGCTGGCCATTCTCGAAGGTCGCGAACATCTTGCGCAGGGTCGCGATCTCCTCGTCGGTGGCCGTCTGCGTGATCAGGCGCGCGGCCATGCCTTCGAGCGCCGCCCAGGCGGTGATCATCTCGATCACCTCTTCCTTGGTCTTGCGCACCACGTAGATGCCGCGGCGCGGCACCGAGCGGACGAAACCTTCCCGCTCGAGCTGCGCCATCGCCTCGCGTACCGGGGTGCGGGAAATACCGAGGTCCTGGGCGAGCCGGCGCTCGTCGAGCCGCACTTCGCTCGGCTGATCGTAGATGTTCAACGACATGATCACGTCCTTCAGCGACGCATAGGCGCGATCCTTGAAGGTCGAGGTGTCTTCCAGCGGTGCCAGCACGACGCGCGGCGGCATGGCGGGTTCTCGTCGTAACGGGGCTGCGCTCATGGTGCTTTCTTGGGTTCAACGCCGATCCAACCATGGGTTCAGCTCCGATTCAGCTGAACCAACTGGTATACATAATTCCTTATACGACACCGAGGCTGCCCTGTTCAACGACGGACAGAACAATTTCAGGCCGTCACCATCGCCCGCAGCCGGGTCCACGTAGTCTGGATCGCGGACCAGAACAGGGCGATGAGGCCGAGCGCCATGATCGTGCCGACGAGCCAGTTCGACCAAAAGATGGAGAGGCTTCCCTGCGAGGCGAGCAGCGATTGGCGGAAGGATTCCTCCGCCCTGTCGCCCAGCACGATCGCCAACACCAGCGGCGCCAGCGGATAGTTGCATTTCTTGAGGAAGTAACCGAGGACACCGAACACCATCATCATCACGACGTCGAAGTTCGAGTTGTGCACGCTGTAGGCGCCGATCGCACAGTAAACGAGAATGATCGGCGCGATGATCGAGAACGGTATACGCAGGATCGCCGCGAAGATCGGAACACATGTCAGTACGATCAAGAGCCCGACAATATTGCCGAGATACATCGAGGCAATCAGGCCCCAGACAAAGTCCTTGTTGTCGATGAACAGCGTCGGTCCCGGCTGCAGGCCCCAGATCAACAGACCGCCGAGAAGAACCGCCGCAGTCGGTGAGCCGGGAACACCGAGCGCGAGCATCGGCAGGAGCGCCGAGGTTCCGGCGGCGTGCGCGGCCGTCTCCGGCGCGATCACGCCTTCGATTTCGCCGTTGCCGAAATTATTTCCTCTCTTCGACATGCGCTTGGCGATACCATAGCTCATGAACGAGGCGGGGGTGGCGCCGGCGGGAGTGACCCCCATCCAGCAGCCGATCACGCACGAGCGCAGCGAGGTCACCCAGTAGCGCGGCAGCTCCTTCCAGGTCTGGAACACGACCGTCGGATTGATGACGGCAGAACGGCCCTTGAATTGCAGTCCCTCCTCCATGGTCAGCAGGATCTCGCCGATGCCGAACAGACCGATCACCGCGATGAGAAAATCGAAACCGGTGAGCAGAGGCGTGAAGCCGAAGGTGAGACGCAATTGCCCGGTCATCTGGTCGAGGCCGACCGCCGCCAGCGCAAAACCGATCATCATGGCGGCGACGGTCTTGAACGGCGGTTCCTTGCTCATGCCGACGAAGCTGCAGAAGGCGAGGAAATAGACTCCGAATTTCTCCGCCGGCCCGAACCGCAACGCGAACGCCGCCACCAGCGGCGCCACCAGCGTGATCATGATGACGGCGAACAACGCGCCGACGAAGGAGGAGGTGAAGGCGGCGGTCAATGCTTCGCCGGCTTTGCCCTGCTGGGCCATCGGGTGGCCGTCGAAGGTGGTGGCCACCGACCACGGCTCGCCCGGTATGTTGAAGAGAATCGAGGTAATGGCACCGCCGAACAGCGCGCCCCAATAAATGCAGGACAGCATGATGATCGCCGAGGTCGGCGACATCGAAAACGTCAGCGGCAGCAGGATCGCCACGCCGTTGGCGCCGCCGAGGCCCGGCAACACCCCGATGATGACGCCGAGCACGATGCCGACGATCATCACCATGATATTGAACGGCTGCAACACCGTGGCGAAGCCTTGAAACAGATTGGAGATTTCTTCCATCTTGCGTCCCCGCCGGCTATGAACTCGCCTCCGGCCCCTCCCTGGTCTTTTTCTGTTGCCTCAAAGCCCCAGCAACTCCTCGATCGGGCCTTTCGGCAGCGGCACGAGGAACCACTTCTCGAACACGATGAAAGTGATGACGATGGTGCCGATCGATACGGCGAGCACCAGCGTCCAGCCGTAGCGTCCCAGCCATTTCATGAACACGGCGATCAGCAGGATAGAGGCCGCGTAGATGCCGATGTATGGCACGAGCACCACATAGACCGTAGACGGCACCACCACGCGCAACACCTGACCAAGCTGGCCCCATTCGGCGAACAGTCGCTGCGTCTTCCCGTCCATGATGATCTGGAACAAGTTGACGAGGCTCGACATCAGGATCAGCAGCCCGAGGTAGAATGGGAAAAATCCGGCGCGCGGACCGTCAAACGCCCAGTCGATCCCGACCTGAAGGCTGCCGCCGATCACGATCAGCGAGAACACCAACGTGAGCAGCGCAACGCCAATTTCGACCGAGCGGTGAGACGGTCCGGCGCCGGAGGCGCCGTTGGATTGACCGGTCATGGTTTAACCCCCCGACATCATCGTAATCGCACGCGACCGCCGGCGGATCGATTCCGCCGGCGGTTTTAGCAGTGATGTTGCTTATTGCTTCGCGAGGAAGCCCGCAGCCCTCATCAGCTCTTCGTGACGCTTCTCCTCGGTGGCGACCCACTTGGTGTAGTCGGCGCCGGTCATGAAGGTTTGATTGAAAGCTCCATCGGCCATGAGCTTCTTCCACTCCTCGGTCTCGCGCACTTTCTTGAACACCCCGATGTAATAGTCGACCTGATCCTTGGTGGCGCCCGGCGTCATGAAGATGCCGCGCAGCATCAGGTATTCGATGTCCAGCCCCTGCGACTTGCAGGTCGGAATGTCGCCCCACGACTTACCTTCGGCGATGACTTCCTTGTATGGCATCTGCTTCGAGTCGAACACGCAGAGTGGCCGCAACGTACCGCCCTTCCATTGGGAGATCGCCTCGTTCGGGTTGTTGACGGTGGAATCGACGTGCTTGCCCACGAGCTGCACCGCCACGGCACCACCGCCGCGCTCGGGAATGTAGATGAACTTGGCGCCGGTGATCTTCTGGATCGCCTCGGTGATGATCTGGTCTTCCTGTTTGGACCCGGTGCCGGCCATCTTGAAGGTGCCGTTCGCCTTCTTGGCGGCGTCGATATATTCCTTCGCGGACTTGTAGGGCGTCTCGGCGTGGACCCATAAACAGAATTCATCAAGCGCCAGCATCGCCACCGGCGTCAGATCCTTCCAGTTGAACGGAATGCCGGTCGCGAGCGGCGTGGTGAAGAGGTTCGACAAGGTGATGATGATCTTGTGCGGATTGCCGGCCGATGCCTTGATGTCGAGGAAGCCCTCGCCGCCGGCGCCGCCGGCCTTGTTGATGACCACCATCGGCTGCTTCATCAGATTGTGCTTGGTGACGATGCCCTGGATGGTGCGGGCCATGATGTCGGCGCCGCCGCCGGGGCCGGCCGGGATGATGAACTCGACGGGCCGGGTTGGCTCCCACGCGGCTTGGGTCGGCACCGCCGAAGTGAGCGCAAGCGCGGTCCCGAGCGCGAACGCCGCGCCAAAACTCAAAGTATGGATCGGACGTGTCATTCGTTTTCCTCCCTGGTCTCAGGATTGCTTATGGATTGTTGGTGCCGGTCAATGCCGGAATTGCTTACCGCTGAGAACGGGTAACCACCCATTCCCGCGCGTTTCGTAGTCTCTGACAAGGCCCGCTTTAGTATCGGGTATAAGGCATACCAACTTGTGGAGCATAATCCAAAGGCAAATTGTCGTGAAATTTACGCCCGCGAGTAGATAGCAATTGCTCTTTATGCCGCAGCCTCCGCGCCGCAACCTAGTCGCCTGGACGGGGGCAGGCCGCCGTTGATCCTCCCCGGGAGCCGAGGTCGCGGCCAGGACCAGATTGTCCTATGATCCGGCCAATTCATCGAATGCAAGGAGGCGCGGATGGACGAGATCGTGCGCAAAAGCGGCCACGCCGATGGTCTGGACCCCCATTACCAATGGGACCGGCATTTGCCGGCCTGGGGTGCCATGGGGGTCGATTTCGAGGCCCGGGTCGATTTCGACCGGCTCCGGCGCTACCGCATCGCCCGCGCCCGCCAGGCGCTGGAGCAATCGGAGCTCGGCGCGCTCCTGCTCTTCGACGTCAACAACATCCGCTATGTGACCAGCACCAAGATCGGCGAATGGGAGCGCGACAAGCTCGCCCGCTTCGCGCTTCTCGCCAAGGGCCAGGAGCCGGTGCTGTGGGACTTCGGCTCGGCGGCGGTGCACCACCGGCTCTATGCGCCGTGGCTCCTGAAGGAGCACTGCAAGGCCGGGCTGATCGGGCTCCGCGGCACGGTGCCGCCGTCGGCCGGCCTGATGAAACGCCATGCCGAGGAGATCGCGGCGCTCCTGCGCGAGGCCGGCGTCGCCAAGCTGCCGGTGGGGGTCGATATCATCGAGCCGCCGATGCTGTTCGAGCTCGAAAAGGCGGGGCTCAAGATCGCCGACGGCCAGCAGGTGATGTTGTCGGCGCGCGAGCTCAAGAACGTCGATGAGATCGCGCTCTTGAACCGCGCCGCCGCCATGGTCGACGGCGTCTATCAGCAAATCTACGAGGAGCTGAAGCCGGGCGCACGCGAGAACGACATCGTGGCGAACGCCACGCGCTTTTTATACGAGCACGGCTCCGACGACGTCGAGGCGATCAACGCGATCTCGGGCGAGCGCTGCAATCCGCACCCGCACAATTTCACCGACCGCATGATCCGCCCTGGCGACCAGGCCTTCTTCGACGTGCTGCAATCCTACATGGGCTATCGCACCTGCTATTACCGCACCTTCAATGTCGGGCGCGCGACGCCCGCCCAGCGCGACGCCTACAAGCAGTGCCGCGAGTGGCTGGATCAGGCGATCGCGCTGATCAAGCCCGGCGTTTCCACCGACAAGGTGTGCTCGGTGTGGCCGAAGGCGCCGGACTTCGGCTTCCCCGACGAGATGGCGGCCTTCGGCCTGCAATTCGGCCACGGCCTCGGCCTCGCGCTGCACGAGCGGCCGATCATTTCGCGCGTCGTGTCGATGCAGGCGCCGATGGAGATCAAGACCGGCATGGTGTTCGCGCTCGAGACCTATTGCCCGGCCAAGGACGGCTTCTCGGCCGCGCGCATCGAGGAAGAGGTGGTGGTGACCGACAAGGGCCACACCATCATCTCGCTCTTCCCGGCGGAGGAACTGCCGATCGCGAATGAGTATTGAGGTGCCGTCATCCTGAGGTGCGAGCGCGTGGTTCGAGGCCCGGCGTCATCCTGAGGTGCGAGCCGAAGGCGAGCCTCGAAGGATGACGCCGGGCACCTCACCATGATGGGGCGAGCCTTGAAGGATGACGACGAGGAATGGGTGGGCATCCTTCGAGGGCCTCGCTTCGCTTGGCCACCTCAGGATGACGACGCCGACGACGTGATGGTGCGAGGCGCATGAAATATTACCTGCCGCCGAGAATTCCCAATCCCAAGGAAGCCGCGGAGCGGCGCGCGCGTCTCATCTCGACGCTGATCTGGCTCGCCGCCGTGCCGCCGATCCTGTTCGCGCTGATGGCCTACGGCTACAGCGACCAGGCGCCGGCGTTCCTGCGCCAAATCACCATCGTGTTCGACGGCCTCTTTGGCTCGCCGGTGTGGTGGTTACTCAGTCCGGCGGGAGCGAAGTAGAGTGGCGGCGGCGCGAGCGCGCTCATCCCGGCGGAGGAATTGCCGAGCGTGAACAGGTATTGAGGGACGGCTGCCGCGAATGACCGAACCAAAGCAACCGTTATCCTGGCTTGCGATCGGCGGTACCCTGCTCATGCTTGTCGGCACCTATTTGCATCCGATGGATGCCGATCCGAATGTGCCGCTGGCTGCCTTTACGGAATACGCCGCGGATCGTCATTGGGTCGTCAGTCATTTGATGCAGCTTTGTGGCGTCACTTTCATGGTGGCGGCGCTCGTGCTGCTCAGCCGCCTGCTTGCAGTTGGTCCCGCTCAGGCAGTGGCCGCAGTGGGAACGGCAGGCGCGGTCGCTAGCTTGGCTGTCGCCGCTGTACTACAAGCCGTCGATGGCGTGGCCCTCAAGGCAATGGTCGACACCTGGGCCGCGGCACCGGAACGGGAAAAAGCAGGCCTGTTTCAGGCTGCACTTGCCGTCAGACAAATCGAGATCGGCCACGCGAGCATGACGAGCCTGCTCTTTGGCCTGACGCTATCGCTTTTTGGCGTGGCACTGTTGATGGATCAGCGCTTTCCCAAATGGCTGGGCATCCTCGCGATCGCGGGTGGCGTCCCCACTGCAATTGCCGGCGCTGTGATCGCCCATACTGGCTTTTCCGAGCTGGCAATGGCTATCTCTCTGCTGTCAGGCACTTTGCTGCTCTTATGGATGATCAGTCTTGGCGTCCATGCATGGAGAAGTCCCTCGCTTTAGCGCCCTTTGCGGCGGAGTGAATTGCCGAGCGCGAATGAGGATTGATGAATTCCCTCTCCCCCACCGAAGTCGGATGTTTCCGACTTCGGACATATTTGGTACCGAACTCGGGTAAACCCGAGTTCGGTTGGGAGAGGGTGCCGAGCGAAGCGAAACGTGAACGAGGCGGGTGAGGGGTGGGCGCGCAGTTCCATTCCACGCCCCCTCACCCGGCTTTCTCGCGTTGCTCGAAAGCCGACCTCTCCCCGCAAGCGGGGAGAGGTGAGCGGGTAAGCGCGGGGAGAAGTGAACGGGTAAGGAAGAGCGACAAGACCCATGATGAAGACCAAGGCGTTCGCGATCGACAAAATCTATGTGCCGGCGGCCCGCCGCAAGACGCTCAGGCCCGAGACCGTGCGCGAAATCGCCGAGAGCATTTTGGCCAACGGCCTAGAGACCCCGATCCTGGTGCGCGCTGACGGCGAGCGCTTCGTGCTGGTGGAGGGCCTGCACCGGCTGGAGGCGTGCAAGGAACTGGGCGAGAAGACGATCGTGGGATTGCTGGTGCAGGCGAGGAGGCATTAGGATCGAGGCTGCCGGGCGAGATCGCGGTTTCCGGCTTGAGCGCGCGGCCCCCGTCAGCCGCCGGCCTTCGCCCCATAGTCAGCGTCGGTCACCGGCTCCATCCACTCGACAAACTTGCCGTCCAGCGCTTCCACCATGGAGACGTGGGCCATGGCGGCGTTGGGCGCGGCGCCGTGCCAGTGCTTTTCGCCCGGCGGAATCCATACGGTGTCGCCGGCGCGGATCTCGCGCACCGGCCCGCCCTTCGCCTGCACCCGCCCGACGCCCGAAAGCACATAGAGCGTCTGGCCGAGCGGGTGGGTGTGCCAGTGGGTGCGCGCACCCGGCCCGAAGGAGACGCGGTTGGTGCGCAGCCGCGCCGGCTCGGGCGCCTCGATGATCTGCTCGTGCCAGACCGTGCCGGTGAAGGACTCCTTCGGCCCGAGCTTCGTTGGCCGCGATCCGCCTTGATGGATGTCCATGGCTGCTCCGTTTGCGTTGCTTTGATGGTAGCGGAAATCGCGACGGCCGGGACAGGGCCCGTCTGTTCGTCATAGACTAGAAAAGCTCCCGGGAGAAAGGCGATGTCTCACCGCTCCAGACAATATCTCTGCGCTGCCGCCGTGGCGGCCGCGCTGGCCGCGCTCGCGGCGCCCGCCTTCGCGGCGCCGGCGCCGCAACAAGTCACGCCGCAGCTCATCGAAGCCGCCAAGCAAGAGGGCAAGGTCGTGTTCTACACCGCGAGCGATCTCGCGGTGGCGGAGAAAGTCGC
>JAHFPO010000047.1 GCA_023266695.1 Hyphomicrobiales bacterium
TGTCGAGCTCGCCCCAGCGGGTGATATCGTGGAATTTCCCGGGGTCGAGCGTGTCGAGCGAGACATTGATGCGCTTCACGCCGCATTCGGCAAGCTCGGCCGCAAAACGCGTGAGCTGCGAGCCGTTGGTGGTGAGGGTGAGTTCGTTGAGCGTGCCGGCGCCGAGATGACGCGATAGCGAACGAAACAAGATCATGATGTCGCGCCGGACCAGCGGCTCGCCGCCGGTGAGACGCAGTTTCTTCACCCCGCGCGCGACGAAGGCGGAGCACAGCCGGTCGAGCTCCTCGAGCGTGAGCAGATCCTGCTTCGGCAGGAAGGTCATGTGCTCCGACATGCAATAGACGCAGCGGAAATCGCAGCGGTCGGTCACCGACACGCGCAAATAGCTGATGCCCCGCCCGTAGGGATCGACGAGCGGCGGCAAGGCCGCGGCTGATTTCGGGTCGCTATTGTGGCCGCTATGGCCGTTTCCTGCCGGCATGGTCTGACGCTACTCCTCCCGGCGCATCTGGTTTCTTCCGCCCGGCCCGCTCACCGGTATATTGAAGGATACGGTCGGCGAGGTAAAGGCGCGTTTGCGAACTTGCGCCGAGTTTGACGGCGGTTAAGTTCTTCCCCATGGCCGATCGCCCGAGCCAAACCCGCCCCTGGCCGACCGAATTGCGGTTGCACAAGGACCGCCGCGCGCTCGCCGTCGCCTTCGAGGACGGCACCCGCTTCACGCTTGCGGCCGAATATCTGCGCGTCGAGAGCCCAAGCGCAGAAGTCCAGGGCCACAATCCCGACGAGCGCAAGCTCGTGCCGGGCAAGCGCGAGGTCGGCATCATGGAAATCCATCCCGTCGGCAATTACGCGGTGCGGCTCGTCTTCGACGACCTGCATTCCACCGGCATCTATTCGTGGGACTATCTGCACCAGCTCGGCCGCGAGCAGGAGAGCCGCATGGCGCGCTATCTCGAGGAACTCGCCGCCAAGGGCCTCACGCGCGATCCGATGCGGCGAAGTTAGGTCCTGACACTGTTTTTCCTGCGGGAAGGCCAGCCGGATCAATTTCGGAGATGGATGGCACTTGGAGGGGAGCGCAAGTCGCACTGCTGACCGTGATCGGATTGGCCAAGTTTCAGAGCGGCGTGACTTTGCCTCGGGAGAAGGGCTCTGCAGCTTGCATCTCACTTGCGGGGAATAGCCGCCCCATTCACCGCATAATTTGCGGAGAATATTCTTGCCCTTGCGTTGAATACCGGCCATAATCTCCGCAAAAGGTGCGGAGATTATGGCGAAATACATACACCAATTACCCGACTGGCCCAAATTCCGCTGGGATCAGAAAGCCTTGGCGGAACCGCTGGCCGGCGTGCGACACCGCCAGGGGAGGCTGATCGGCCGCATGGAGGGGCTGGGCTTCTCTCTGCGCAGCGAGGCCGTGCTCCATACCCTGACCGAGGACGTTCTCAAGTCTAGCGAAATTGAGGGTGAAATCCTCGACAGGGACCAGGTGCGGTCCTCGATCGCCCGCCGCCTCGGCATGGACATTGGCGGCCTCATGTCGGCCGACCGAGACGTCGAGGGTGTCGTAGAAATGATGCTCGACGCCACCCAGAAATACGACCAGCCGCTGACGGCCGAGCGGCTGTTCGGCTGGCACGCGGCGTTGTTTCCGACCGGCCGTAGCGGCATGTACCGGATCACGGTCGGTGCCTGGCGCGACGACAAGACGGGACCAATGCAGATCGTGTCAGGTGCTGTCGACCGGGAGCGCGTTCACTACGAAGCGCCGGAAGCTGCGCGGCTCGACCGTGAAATGAACGCTTTCCTCGATTGGTTCGAGGGGGAGGCTGGCGCCGACCCGGTGCTCAAGGCCGGAATCGCGCATCTCTGTTTCGTGACCGTTCACCCCTTCGATGACGGAAACGGACGCATCGCCCGCGCCATTGCCGACATGGCGCTGGCGCGGTCCGAACACAGCCCGCAGCGCTTCTACAGCATGTCGGCGCAAATCCGTCAGGAGCGCAGTGCGTATTACGACATCCTGGAGTCAACGCAGAAGGGCAATCTCGATATCACACGCTGGTTAAAATGGTTCCTCGGATGTCTGGATCGCGCCTTTGATGGCGCGGAGAATGTTCTTGCGAACGTGCTCAAGAAAGCGCACTTCTGGAAAGAGCACGCCGGTGCCGCGTTCAACGACCGCCAGCGCGACATGCTGAATCGCCTGCTGGACGGGTTTGATGGAAAGCTCGCCTCATCCAAATGGGCCACGATCGGGAAATGTTCGCCCGATACGGCGCTGCGCGATATCACCGATCTCGTCGAGCGCGGCATCCTGAAGAAAGACGAAGGGGGCGGGCGGAGCACCAGCTATTCGCTGGCCGGTGAAACCTAACGACGTCGGCATGCCAGCACGAGTCATCTATTTCGATGAATCCGGCTTTACTGGCTACAATTTGCTCGACCCGAGACAGCCGATCTTCGCAATTGCCAGCGCCGATATCGATGAACGGCGGGCCAAGGAAATTCTCACAGAATCGTTCCCGCACTACCGGGGCCCCGAGTTCGAGTTTTCCAATATCTGGGGGTCGAAGAGTAGGGCAAGCCTTCTGAAATTCGCCGGTCACCTCAGTGCGCTTCAGGACTATTCATTCGTATACATGATCGACAGGCGCTT
The DNA here is from genome assembly GCA_023266695.1 of Hyphomicrobiales bacterium. Taxonomy (GTDB): domain Bacteria; phylum Pseudomonadota; class Alphaproteobacteria; order Rhizobiales; family Xanthobacteraceae; genus JAUSIF01. The sequence continues at coordinate 2,669 of JAHFPO010000047.1, forward strand.
TGCGGTCCTGACCAAGATTGTCGATTTCCTCATTGAACCTTACATCACCGACGCAGGCTACGATTTCTACGATGACGGATTTTGCTGGAAATATTGCAACTACATCTATTTTGGACTGACGCAGTTTGCCTCACCTGAGTTGCTGGACACCCTACTCAGGCACTATCAGGCATTTAGCAGAAAACCCACGCCCGAAAACCTTGCCAGGCTGCGTACCCAACTGAAGCTTATGGCGTCGAGTACAGAGGAGCCGGTTCAAATCTTCCTTGAACAAATGGAACTTGGCGGCCGCCTTTTTTATAACTACCATAATCTCGAAAAATTCGGAGGTTCCGACGAGCTCCAAATGACGACCGTGCTAGCGATCGTTTCCCACTGGCGGCAAAGATATCCCGAGGATTTCGCAATTGTGCACGATACGTCCTCGAATTTTCTCCGCAACATGGAAATGTGGGAGAGGATCACCAACAGTAATGTGCCTGCACAGATGCATCGCCTGGGTGATGGCACGTTTGTCCAGTTTCCGTTACGCGTCATCTCCACGACCGCCGTGGATTCCAAGGACAGTTACTCCATTCAATTCTGCGATATCCTTGCGGGCCTCGCAGCGCGACACTTCAGTCCCCGCACAGAAGGGGACGACCGGAAATTCATGGATAATGTGATCGACGCCGGGCTGAAAGCCATTACCCACAATGGCATTCGGCCTAGTTACGTATTCCCCGATCAAATCCCGCCGAAGCCGCTGACAGGTCCCGATATCGTCGATCAGATGACGAGAATCATTTTTGGACCGCACAACGAAAAACGCTGACGCCGCCAGATTTTTGGCTTGTGTGACGAATATACCGTCAATTTGCGACAAATCTGGTTCTATTCGCGCGCCTTAACTTACGTTTAGCGCGGCTCAATGAGTTTTCGCCGTCGGGTCTTGGAATGGCCGGGGTCGGCCCGTGTGACTGACAATCCCTAGCGCAAGTCCCTAACTGAACCCCGCTTTAAGTCGGAAAGGGAAGACTTGTGGACGGTCGCAACGAATAAATCTCTACTTCTGCAGCACGTGCACCACGGTTCCCACTTTCACGCGACTATAGAGGTCGATGACGTCCTCGTTGGCCATCCGGAAGCAGCCCGAGGAGACCGCCTGACCGATGGTCTCGGGCTCGTTCGAGCCGTGGATACGGTAGAGGGTGGAGCCGAGATAGATCGCGCGCGCGCCGAGCGGATTGTTCTCGCCACCCCGCATGTAGCGCGGCAGGTCGGGCCGGCGCTTCAACATCTGCTCTGGCGGCGCCCAGTCCGGCCATTCGCGCTTGTGCGAGACGGTCTTCACGCCGGACCAGGTGAAGCCGACGCGGCCGACGCCGATGCCGTAACGGATCGCGCGATTGTCATCGAGCACGTAATAGAGCCGCCGCTCGGCGGTGTTGATGACGACCTCGCCCGGCTTGTACCGCTTGCCGTCGAAAAATACCGTCGTGCGCGGGATCGGCACCACATAGACGCCGCCGGGACCGCGGGGGCCGATCGGCTGCCGGGTATCGGGATCGATTTGATGGGTCTGCAGGAATTGGATCTCGGCGCGCGTTGCGGACGCGCCGGCGATGAGCGCGCAGCATAGAAGCAGCGTTAGGCGGATCGATTTCGATCGCATCAAGGACGATCCATGCACCATTCGGGATGGAAATGGTGGGCGCTGCAGGGATTGAACCTGCGACCTCTCCCGTGTGAAGGGAACGCTCTCCCGCTGAGCTAAGCGCCCGGTTCCGGCAAGCGGGCATGTAAGGATCGCCTCGCCGGGGTGTCAAGCGAACGGCGCTTGCCCGCCGTCAGACCCGATAGGCCATCCGGAAGCCGCCCCACGGCTTGCCGAGGACCCGGATCGGACAGTCGATTTCCTTCACGAACATGATCACGCCGTTTCCCATGTCGCGCGGATTGGACTGGATGAGATAGGGCCGCGTGTTGCGCGCCGCGGCGAGTCCGGCGCGGTTGTCGAAGAAGCGGCGGTTGCGTGAATGGGCGATGTTCCAATTCACGTCGCCGGGTCGTTGCGGCTGCGAATATTTGCGATTGTGAACCGGCAAAAAGCCGTTCCGGTCGACCAGGTTGCAGAAGATCAAACGGCTGTCCTCGGCCAACGGGCGCTCCAGAATATGCGGCAGCACCTCCTCGAGCGCCTCGAGATAGCGGGTGCGATATTGCTGCGGATCGGTGCCGGGTATGGGCACATAGTTATTGTCGAACAGATCCTCCGCCGTCAGTCGGTTGCTTTTGATGAGCCGCTCGAGACATTGGGAAACCTCGGCGGCGGCTTTCATCGCGCGGTCGATGAATTCCTGATTTTCGGCGCGGAAGGCGGCGAGTTTTCCCTCCAGCCGATTGCGAATGACGGGTTCGGGATCGGCGAAGCTGAAATGAAGGCCCAGGTTCGACCGGTTCACCAAGCGCGCTTGCAGGCGACCGATCTCGGCGATTTCGACCGGATGCACGGCTCCGACTTCGGCCTTGGCGGCCGCATCGCCTTCGAGAATGACGAGCGCGCCGCCTTCGCTCAAATCCACGGTCTTGCCGTGGTGCCGGCCATCGGGGAGATCGATGGTCACGACCAGTTCGCACGGCAATCGGTCATGTCGACGGCGATCCCCGATCTCGGTCTGCCGCAGGAAGATGGAAAGGCGGGTACGCAGCATATGAACGAGATCCGAGGTGCCCTTGCTGGAGCGATCGATTTCGATGCTCTCGTGCGTCGACTGCTCGGCGGCGCTCTTGATCTCGTCGGTCGCGCTGGCGACTTGATTGACGAAGCCGGATGTCGTGGCGGCATTGCGCGATAATTCCACGGCGGTCGTGCTCTGCTCTTCGACGGCGGCCGCGATGGCGCTGAAGACGGGGCGGATTCCGTCGATGACCGCCGAGATCCGGCCGAGCGCCTCGATCGAGGATTGGGCGTCGTGCTGGAGCTTTGCGATCCGCCGCACGATCTCGTCGGTCGCCTTCTGGGTCTCGATTGAGAGCGCCTTCACCTCGTTCGCGACCACGGCGAAGCCGCGCCCGGCGTCGCCCGCCCGCGCCGCTTCGATGGTGGCGTTGAGCGCCAACAGATTCGTTTGCTTGGCGATCTTGGAGATCAGCCCGACGACGGTGCCGATCTCCTTGGAGGATGTCCTGAGGCTGTCTACGCTTTCGCCCGCCTCGTCGGCCGCTCCGGTCGCCTGATTCGTGAGGTTGCCCGCGACCTCGACTTGGCGGCCGATTTCGTTCGAGGATTGGGCGAGTTCTTCGGTCGCGGCTGCGAGCTGTCGCACGTCCTCGTTCGAGGTGCTGACGAGCTCGGCGAGGTTTCCGGTGCGGCGACGGATCGCTTCGAGCGCCTGGGTCGAATTCCCGATGCCGGTATGCACCCGTTCGGAGGCTTGGCCGACCTCGGCGATGAGCTTGGCAAGGTCGGCCTCGAACAGGTCGAGCGACTCGCGCACGGTGGCGAGCGTGGCGCCGACGTTGGTCTCGGACGAGGCTTCTTGAGCGGGAAGCGAAGGCGCGAGTTCGGGGGACGGCTCGTCGAGCTCGGGTGCCTGGCGTTCGAACCGGCGGACGATACGAGCGATGAGGGACATCGGGCGATTTCCACGGGCCACACGGCACGCATGGCCGGCGCTTCTGGAGGCTCATCCGGATTGTTGACGCGATATGGTTAACTGCATACTAACGGACGGCTCAAAGGCCCCCGAAAGCTCATATTCAACGGCCGCTGCAGGCTGCTTCGAGAAGCGCGGCCACGGCGGCGGGAGCGTCCGTGAGGCGATCGATGACGCGGTCGGCGCCGAGGGCCGCCGCCAGCACGTCGGTATAGCCGTAGGAGACCACGACGACCGGCACCTTCGCCGCGCGCGCCGTCGCGACATCGATGGCGGAATCGCCGATCATGACCGCCGCGCCGGCATCGCCGCCCGCCCGTTCGACCGCCTTGAGAAGGTGGCCTGGATCGGGCTTCTTCACCGCAAAGGTGTCGGCCCCGGCCACCACCGCGAAGCGGTTGCGGAGGCCGAGCGCGGTGAGCAGCTTCACCGAATAGCGCTCGGGCTTGTTGGTGCAGATGACGAGAAGCGCCCCCGCGGCGGCAAGCGCATCGAGGGCCGTTTGCGCGCCGGGAAACGGCCGCGACAGGTCGGCGAGATGCAGATCATAATGGGCGAGGAAGCGGGCCTGCAGCCGGTCGATCTCGCTCTCGCGAAGGCGCGTGCCGCGGAGCGCAAAGCCGCGTTCGATCATGACCCGCGCCCCCCTTCCGATCACCGCGCGCGCGTCGCTGACGGCGACGGGATCGAGGCCGGCCTCGCCGAGCACGACATTGAGCGTGCCGATGAGGTCGGGAGCGGTGTCGACGAGGGTGCCGTCGAGGTCGAAGACGACGGTCGGGCGGGGTGCCATGGCGTCCGTCCGGTAGCGTCTCATCGGTGGAAAGTCCACGCCGACGGAGGGTAGTGGGTCAGTTTAGACAAACATCCGCTTCTGACCCCAACCGGACTCTGAATGCCTGATTGGTCATGATCCAAAGCGGGTGTCGAGGCCCAAGCACATTCCGACATCCGGGCCTCGACATCTTCAGGAAAAGCTTCTGCTCCTATTCGCTGTTCCAGGCGGAAAAGGCGCTGTCACGGTACAACGGGCTCCAGGCCTTTGGCCTTCATCACCAACATGGCCGCCGGCGTCGCAAGGTACTTGAGCAGGGCCTTGGCTGCGTCAGCTTCCTTGGCAGCGGCACTAACACCCGCCGTGTAGACGACGTATTGCTGCAACTCCTTCGGCATGAGGCCAACCAATTCCACACCAGGGTCCGCAAGAATAGCGGGGGGAGAGATCACGGCGAATTCCACTTCGCCCTTCGCGACAGACGGCACCACTGCACTGGATGCAAGCGGCTTGAGTTTAGCGTTCGTTTCTGCGGCGATGCCGAGGCGCTCGAGCAGACCCTTGAAATAAATCCCGCTCCCGCCTTCCGCCGAATAGGCGATCGATTTGGCGTTGAGTAGCGTGTTCTTGAGGGCCTCGGCCGAACCGATATCGGGCTTCGGGGCACCCTTCTTGACGGCCACGCCGACGGCGGCGCGTGAGATGTCAGTACGGGTACCCGCGGCGACTTTGCCCTGTTTGAGGAGATCGTCGATTATGGCCGGCAAGAGTAGGGCTACGTCGAACGTCTCGCCGGCGTCGATCTGCCGCTTCAATGCTGCGGAAACGTCGTACTTGATCGTGAGCTTGTGGCCCGTCGTACGCTCGAACTGGGGCCCGAGTTCATCCAGAAAAGTTTTGAGCGGCAGGACGCTAAAGACGTGGACCTCGGCGGCCTGTGCCGCGTGGCATTGAGCCAGCAGGACCACAACGCAGATCGCGATTTTAGCCGCCGCGGCAAGTGAACTTATCCTCATGGTGCCCTTTCACAATGGGTTGAGCGCGCAGCACCGCGCCACTTACTGCGTGTCGATCAATCTCATTTTCCGGAGATGAGGTCGAAAAATGCGCGGCCTGCTTCAAGGACAGCGCCCGCCGACGGCATTCGCATCACTGCTTCCACTGAGAACTCGGCACGCCTCCGCCCTGTAAGCCCATCGTATCATCTTTTTGCACGCAGTTGGCAAACTAATCGGCACCATCACGCGATGGGTGGCACGGAACGACGGCACATGGCACATAGCGGACAATCGACAAACCGACCCGCTACCCGACGGAGGCCTCGGTTGACATTGGCGGGCCGGGCTATGGCGTGCTAGGACGCCGGCCCGTATCCTCATGGGTATGAGCGCGAAGGAGTCCGCCATGAAGCTCGGTGATCCCAAGCTTTTGCGCGAGCAATGTTATATCGACGGCGCCTGGATCGGGCAGGGGGTCGATCCGATCGACAATCCGGCGACCGGCGAAACCCTGTCCTGGGTCCCGCATCTCGGCCGGGACGAGGCCACGGCCGCGGTCGCGGCGGCGCACGCCGCCTTTCCCGCCTGGGCGAAGCGCACGGCCAAGGAGCGCGCGGGTCTCCTGCGCCGCTGGTACGAGCTCATCCTCGCCCACCGCGAAGACCTCGCGCTGATCATGACCTCGGAGCAGGGCAAGCCGCTCAGCGAGTCCAAGGGCGAGATCGAATTTTCCGCCTCCTTCGTCGAGCTCTACGCCGAGGAGGCCAAGCGCGTCTATGGCGAGACCATTCCGTGCCCGCGGCCGGACGCGCGCATCCTGGTGCTGAAGCAGCCGATCGGCGTGGTCGCTGCGATCACGCCGTGGAATTTCCCGGCGGCGATGATCACCCGCAAGGTGGCGCCGGCGCTCGCCGCCGGCTGCACCTCGGTGCTGAAGCCCGCCCCGGAAACGCCGCTCACGGCGCTCGCGTTCGCCGAGCTCGCCGATCGCGCCGGAATCCCGAAAGGCGTCTTCAATGTGTTGACCGGCGACGCGCCGGCGATTGGCGAGGTGTTCACCACCGATCCGCGCGTGCGGCTCATCGGCTTCACCGGCTCGACCGAGGTCGGAAAGTTGCTCATGCGCCAGGCCGCCTCGACCGTGAAGAAGGTGGCGCTCGAGCTCGGCGGCAACGCGCCTTTCATCGTGTTCGACGATGCCGATCTCGACGCCGCGGTCGAAGGCGCCGTGTTCTCGAAATACCGCAACATGGGCCAGACCTGCATCTGCGCCAATCGCATCTACGTGCAGGACAAGCTCTACGACGCCTTCGTCGAGAAATTCGCCGCCGCCGTGCTCAAGCTGAAAGTCGGCAACGGCGTCGAGGTCGGCGTGGTGCAGGGACCGCTGATCAATATGGGCGCGGTCGAGAAGGTCGAGCGCCACATCGCCGATGCGGTCCAGAACGGAGCCCGTGTCGTCGTCGGCGGCAAGCGCCACTCGCTCGGGCGCACCTTCTTCGAGCCGACCGTGCTCGCGGGCGTCACCACGCGGATGTTGGTCACCCGCGAGGAGACGTTCGGGCCGCTGGCACCGATCTACAAATTTTCGAGCGAGAAGGATGCGGTCGAAATGGCGAACGCGACGCAGTATGGGCTTGCCGCCTATTTCTTCGGCCGTGATATCGGCCGCTGCTTCCGCGTCGCCGAGGCGCTGGAATACGGCATGGTCGGGGTGAATTCCGGGATGATCTCGTTCGAGGTCGCGCCCTTCGGCGGCGTCAAGGAATCGGGTATCGGCCGTGAAGGCTCGCACCACGGCATCGAGGAATTTCTCGAGATGAAATACGTGATGCTTGGGGGCCTCGATCGCTGAGAGCCGAGATGCTGACTTTGGAACGCACGGCGGATCTCGACCGGTGGAAACGCGAAGCGGCCCGCGGCGCGCTCGATTTCGTGCGCCCGGGCATGCGGCTCGGCCTCGGTTCCGGCTCGACCGCGGCCCATTTCGTCGAATTGCTCGCCGAACGGGTCCGGGCCGGGCTCGATGTCGTTGGCGTGCCGACCTCCGAGGCGACCGCGGCTCAGGCCATGCGCCTCGGCGTGCCGCTCACGACTTTGGACGAAGCGCCGGAACTCGACCTCACCATCGACGGCGCCGACGAGATCGATCACGAATTAACCTTGATCAAAGGCGGCGGCGGCGCGCTGCTGCGCGAGAAAATCGTCGCCATGGCCTCCCGCGACATGATCGTCGTCGCCGACGAAAGCAAACGGGTCGAACGGCTGGGGCGCTTTGCCTTGCCCATCGAAGTGGTGGATTTCGGCCTCGCCGCCACCACCCGGGCGGTCGCCGCGGCGGTAAGGGGAGCCGGATGCGACGGGCCGATCCGGCTGCGCCACCGGCCGGACGGCCTTGTTTTCGTCACGGATCAAGGACACCTCATTCTCGATGCCGGGCTCGGCCAGATTCCGGATGCGCGATTGCTCGCACTGCGGCTGGCCGAGGTCCCCGGCGTCGTCGAACACGGCCTATTCATTGGGCTGGCTCGTCGGGCTATCCTTGCCGGTCGTGAGGGCGTACGCGTCATCGAGCGGTCCTGACCACTAGCGCATGATCCGGCGAAGTGGAAACGGTTCGCCGACAAGATCATGCGCCATGTTAACAAGTTAGCGCGCGATCGGACGCAAAACCGGTGCCCACTTTTGCTGATCGCGCGCTAGGTTCAAAGGGAGATCATGATGTACCGTTCGACCATTGCCGGCATCCTGCGCGTGGGGGCGCTCGTGATTGCGCTCTCGGGAGCGACCGGTGCCGCCTTAGCCCAGCAGTCCACGCCGTCCGCGGGCCAAATCCAGCTTGGCCGTGACATCGTCTCGGCCTCGGGAGCCACGCGCTCCTTCGACGGCATCGTGCCGACCATCCTTCAGCAGGCGCTGGGTATGTTCACGCAGCAGAACCCCGACCTGCAAAAGGATCTGACCGCCTCGATCCAGTCGATCGCCCCCGAATTCGAGAAACGCCGGGTCGAGATCATCGACATCGTCGCAACCGTCTATGCGCAACGCTTCACCGAGGCCGAGCTCAAGGAAATCCTGGCTTTCTACCGCTCGACGGTCGGAAAGAAATTCGTGACCGAGCTTCCCGCGGTGCTCGAGCAGAGCTTCGTCAAAACCCAGGAATGGGGCGGCAAGCTCTCGGAGCAGGTCGTCAACCGCCTGCGCGCCGAGATGAAGAAGAAGGGACACGCCATCTGACGGCCGCAATCGCTGCGGGCACGACATGCGCGTTCGGGCTTCGTCGGCTCGGACGACTGTAAAGCCCCCAGAGAAGCGGATGAGCTGCGCCCGAATATCGCAAGCGAGGCCGCTGCAAGGATTTTCGCTCAGAGTGCGCTAGAGCATTTTCCGGCGAAGTGGGCACCGGTTCGCCGCAGAAAATGCGACAACAACAAGAATCTAGAGCGGTTTCTCGATTCAACTCGATCGGAAACCGCTCTAGAATTCGTCACTCGCTGTTCTCCCTCCCGGTTGCGAGTGCGCGCCGTATTATGGCGTCCCGCCGGTGAGATAGGTTTGTCACTCCCGTTTCGGCTGAATCGCGGACCTTTCGCGCCTAAGCTGTCGAGGCTTGACGCAAGCCCGCGCCCGCCTGAACCATGGGCCTCGCGCGGCGGCAATGCGGGAGAGACGGTCCATGGCCGACTTCGACGTCGATCTGTTCGTCATCGGTGCCGGCTCCGGCGGCGTGCGCGCCGCACGCGTCGCCGCCGAGCATGGCGCCCGGGTGATGATCGCCGAAGAGGATCGCGTCGGCGGCACCTGTGTGATCCGCGGCTGCGTGCCGAAGAAGCTCTTTGTCTATGCCAGCCGCTTTTCCCACGAGTTCGAAGACGCCGCCGGCTTCGGCTGGAAGCTCAAAGGCGCGCGCTTCGATTGGCCGACGCTCGTCGCCAACAAGGACAAGGAGATCGCCCGGCTCGAGGCCGCCTATCGCGCGACCCTCAAAAAGCACCGCGTCGAGATTGTCGACCGCCGCGCGGTGATCGAGAACCCGCATACGGTGCGCCTGATCAAGTCGGGCGCGCGGGTGCGGGCCGCGACCATCCTGGTTGCGACGGGTGCGCGTCCGGTTCGGCCCGAGTTTCCCGGCGCGGCCGAGGCCATCACCTCGGAAGAGGCGTTCCATCTGCGGAAATTTCCACGCCGGATCGTGATTCAGGGCGGCGGCTATGTGGCGGTGGAGTTCGCCTGCCTGTTCGCGGGGCTGGGCGCGCACGTCATCCTCGTGCATCGCGGCGACGAGATCCTGCGCGGCTTCGACGACGACGTGCGCCGTCATCTGCGCGTCGAGATGAGGGAGCGCGGGCTGCATGTCGTCCTCGGCCATACCATCGCCGCGATCGAGAAGAAGGGGCGGGCCTTGCGGGCACGGCTTTCCGACGGCTCAAGCCATGACTCCGATCAGGTCATGTTCGCGATCGGACGACGGCCGAATACCGCCAATCTCAGGCTCGAGACGGCGGGCGTGGCGATCGACGCCCACGGCGCCATCGCGGTCGATGAAACGTCGCGCTCGAGCGTGCCCTCGATCTACGCCATCGGCGACGTGACCAACCGCTTGGCGCTCACCCCGGTCGCGATCCGCGAGGGCCATGCTTTCGCCGATTCCGTATTCGGCGATCGCCCCTGGAACGTCGATCACGCCAATGTGCCGACCGCGGTGTTTTCCGAGCCGGAGATCGGCGTGGTCGGCCTCACGGAAGCGGCGGCGCGGGCCAAGGGCCGCGACATCGATATCTATCGCACCGTGTTTCGCCCGCTCAAGGCGACGCTGTCGGGCCGCGCGACCTCGATCCTGATGAAGCTGGTGGTCGAGAAGGCGAGCAATCGCGTGCTCGGCGTCCATATCGTCGGCAAGGCCGCCGCCGAGATGATCCAGCTCGCCGCCGTGGCGGTGAAGATGGGCGCCCGCAAGTCCGATTTCGACGCGACGGTAGCGCTGCATCCGACCTTGTCGGAGGAGCTGGTGACGATGCGCAATCCGGTCTGACCCTCGACTCGGGTCTCCGAGCATCAGGTTCGCGCCAGCAGCTCCGTCCGTTGTCGCAGGAATCTGGTCGCCTCCTCATCGGTGGTGAAGCGCGATAGTTCCCCCGGCTGGATCAGGCGCCCGATGGTGGCGCGCAGCGTGTAGCCGCGTTTGTTGGTAAATTCACCGACCAGTAATAAGTTTTGCAGCGGCGGGCAAAACATGCCGGCGAGTTGAAAACTCCAACCGTTGCGACCGTGGAAATAAACCGGCAGAACCGCCGCACCGGTTCGCCGGGCCAATACGGCGATGTGCGGGCTCCAAGGCCGGTCGGCTATGGACAAGCGGCGCCATTGGAAACGCGCCGCGCGGCCCGCGGGAAATATCGCCAGCGTTCCACCGCGGGCGAGCAACTGAAACGACTGGCGCCAAGCCCGCACGTTGATCTGTCGTCTACTCCGGCTTCGCAACGGGTCCACGAAGATCCACCGGTTCTGTAATTCGGGAATCGCCGAGAGCAGGTAGAACGACATTTGAGCTACATCCGGTCTTCTCGACAGCAACAGCACGTCGATCGCCAAGCCTTCGATCATACCGAAGGGGTGGTTCGCGACCGCGATCAAGGGTCCGGTCGCCGGGATGGTGTCGATAGGCCGGCCGGCAAACTCGACATGCACACGCATCGCATCGAGAAACGTGCGCGAGAAATCGGCCGGCTCGCACGGCGGCAACTGGCTGTAGATCGCATTGAATCGGTGGAAACTCCAATGCCATAATAAGAATCGGTTTATCGCTTCCATCAATGGGCGCGGTAGATATTTACTCGTGAAGTTTATGCCGAGTACTTCGGTATTGCGAACAGAGGTCATTATGGATTTCTCGACGTTAGACAACTCAAAGAGGCGGATAACCCGTGGCATCACTCAGGTATCGTACCTCTCACGGCATATCGCTGAGCTGCGCGCGGCCATTATCGCACCTCGTTCCGTCCGCTGAAAGCCACACTCTCGGGTCGCGCCACCCGCATTGAACGCTGGCCGGGCCCGGATTCGAGATTCCGGGAAGCGGGATGGAGCTCGCAGGCCGTCACCATCGCGCCAGCATCTCCGTCTCTCGTCGCAGGAATCCGATCGCCGCCTCGTCGGTCATGAAGCGCGATAGTTCCCCCGGCTGGATCAGGCGCCCGATGGTGGCGCGCAGCGTGCGGCCGCGTTTGTTGTTAAACTCACGGATGACGGATAGGTATCGCAGCGGCGGGCAAAGCATGCCGGCGAGTTGGAACTTCCAACTGTTACGGCCGTGGAAATAAACCGGTAGAACCGACGCAGCGGTTCGCCGGGCGAGCGCAGCGATGTGCGGGCTCCAAGGCGGGTCGGCGATGGACAAGCGGCGCCAGTGGAAGCGCGCCACGCGGCCCGAGGGAAATACCGCCAGCGCCCCGCCGCGGTCGAGCAACTGGAACGATTGGCGCCAAGCCCGCACGTTGATCTGTCGTCTACTCCGGCTTCGCAACGGGTCCACGAAGATCCACCGGTTCTGTAATTCGGGAATCGCCGAGAGCGGATAGACCGCCATGACGGCGACGTCCGGCCTCCTCGACAGCAACATCGCATCCAGCATAAAGCCTTCGATCAACCCGAATGGGTGGTTCGCGACCACGACCAAGGGGCCGGTCGCCGGAATGGTGTCGATGGACCGGCCGGTAAATTCGACACGCACGCGCATCGCTTCGAGAATCGTGCGCGAGAAATCGGCCGGCTCGCACGGCGGCAACTGGCT
>JAHFPO010000148.1 GCA_023266695.1 Hyphomicrobiales bacterium
GTATGAGATTTTGCGGCGGGCGGTCTCGGCTCTCGCGCGCTTTCCACGCGCTCGGCCCGGACGACGGGGGCTTTGGGAACAGCCGCGGCCTTCGGCGCCGGCTTTGCCGTAGAAATTGCGCTCGCGTACTCGCCCTCTTCCAGGAGCACCGCGATCACCTGATTGACCGGGACGTCCTGGGTGCCCGCCGGCACCACGATCTTGCCGAGCGTGCCCTCGTCGACCGCCTCCACTTCCATGGTGGCCTTGTCGGTCTCGATCTCGGCGATGGCGTCGCCGGCCTTGACCTTGTCGCCTTCCTTCTTCAGCCACTTGGCGAGGTTGCCCTTCTCCATGGTGGGCGAGAGCGCGGGCATCAGGATATCGACGGGCATGTGCTTTCTCAAGCCGATTTATAGTCAGCCCATCGTTTGGCGAATGACAATCCAAACGATATTGCTAGGCAAAGTGGGCCCGCTATCACAAGAGGAGGATTGGGCTCAGAAAAAATATTGTAGAAAAAGACTAAGGCGCCATCCTTAATATGCGCCACGCATACAAATCCAAAAAAAACAGCAAGGAGCGTGAAGCTCGCAAACACTGTTGCACCAAGATCAACCAATGCTCGTCCTTTGGTTGGATTTTGTCTGATAATTTTTGAACCAAAGTAAAACGCGGCTATTCCGACCACCACAATAACAAGAGCAAAACCGACGTGTACTAGCGTTGCTGTCACTGCTCTGTCCCCTACCGGTAGCAGACCGCCCTCGCCGCCTCGACCACTTCCGCGACCGAAGGCAGCGCGAGCTTTTCCAGGTTCGCCGCGTAGGGCATCGGCACGTCCTTGCCGGTGACGCGCTCGATCGGGGCGTCGAGCCAGTCGAACGCCTCCTCCATGATGCGGGAGGCGATCTCGGCACCGATGCCCGACTGCGGCCAGCCTTCGGAAACAGTGACGCAGCGCGCGGTTTTCTTCACCGAGGCGATCACCGTCTCGATGTCCATGGGCCTCAGCGTACGGAGGTCGATCACCTCGGCCTCGATGCCGTTTTTAGCAAGTTCTTCAGCGGCTTGGAGTGCGTAGTTCATGCCGATCGACCACCCCACCAGGGTGACGTCCTTGCCCGCCCGCGCGATCCTCGCCTTGCCGATCGGCAGCACGAAGTCGTCGAGCTTCGGCACCGGGAAGGATTTGCCGTAGAGGATTTCGTTCTCGAGGAAGATCACCGGATTGGGATCGCGGATCGCGGCCTTCAAGAGCCCCTTGGCGTCGGCGGCGCTATAGGGCGCGATCACCTTGAGGCCGGGGATGTGCGCGAACCAGGCGGAATAATCCTGGCTGTGCTGGGCGGCGACGCGGGCCGCCGGCCCGTTCGGGCCGCGGAATACGATCGAGCAGCTCACCTGCCCGCCCGACATGTAGGAGGTCTTCGCTGCGGAATTCACGATCTGGTCGATCGCCTGCATGGCGAAATTCCAGGTCATGAACTCGACGATCGGCTTCAGCCCGGCGAAGGCGGCGCCGACGCCGAGCCCCGCGAAGCCGTGCTCGGTGATCGGCGTATCGACCACGCGCTTGGCGCCGAATTCCTGCAACAGCCCCTGGGTCACCTTGTAGGCGCCCTGATATTCGGCGACCTCCTCGCCGATCACGAACACGTCCTTGTCGCGGCGCATTTCCTCGGCCATGGCATCGCGCAGCGCTTCGCGCACGGTCATGGTCACCATTTCGGTGCCGGCGGGGACTTCCTCGGAGGGCGCTTCGGGGACCGCCACATCCGGCAGCGCCGCGATAGTAGCCGCCGGAGCCGGCGCCTTGGCCGGTTGCGGCTGAGGTTTCGGCGCGGACTTCGGAGCGGGCGCGAGCTTCGCTTTGGGCTGGGCGGAAAGATCCTTGGCGCTTTCGCCGTCGACCAATATCAACGCGATCGGCGTATTGACCGCCACATCCTGGGTGCCGGCGGGCACCAGAATCTTTCCGAGCGTGCCCTCGTCCACCGCCTCCACTTCCATGGTGGCCTTGTCGGTCTCGATCTCGGCGATGACGTCGCCGGACTTCACCTTATCGCCCTCGTTCTTCACCCATTTGGCGAGATTGCCTTTCTCCATGGTGGGAGAGAGCGCCGGCATCAGGACTTCGATCGGCACGGGCGGTCCTCGCTCAGCGCGTCACGTCGGCATAGAGTTCGGCCGGATCGGGCTCGGGCTCGTGCGAGGCGAAATCGGCCGCCTCGTTGATGATCGACCGCACCTCGGCGTCGATCTTCTTCAATTCGTCCTCGCTCGCGCGCTTCTCCCCGATCAGCCGCGTGCGCACCATCTCGATCGGATCGTGCTCCGCGCGCACTTTCTCGACCTCGTCCTTGGGCCGGTATTTGGCGGGGTCCGACATGGAGTGGCCGCGATAGCGGTAGGTCATCATCTCCAAAATGCACGGCCCGTTGCCGGCGCGCGCGAAGGCGACCGCCTTCTCGCCCGCGGCCTTCACCGCGCGCACGTCCATGCCGTCGACCCGCTCGCCCGGAATGTTGAAGGAGAGGCCGCGCTTGGAGAAATCGGTCTGCGCCGAGGAGCGGTCCACCGAGGTGCCCATGGCGTATTTGTTGTTCTCGATCACATAGACGACCGGCAGCTTCCACAGCTCCGCCATGTTGAAGCTCTCGTAGACCTGGCCCTGGTTGGCGGCGCCGTCGCCGAAATAAGTGAGGCAGACGCGCCCGTTGTCGCGATAGCAATTGGCGAAGGCGATGCCGGTACCGAGCGAGACCTGGGCGCCGACGATGCCGTGGCCGCCGTAGAAATTCTTCTCGGTCGAAAACATGTGCATGGAGCCGCCCTTGCCCTTGGAATAGCCCGAGCGGCGGCCGGTGAGCTCGGCCATCACCCCCTTGGGGTCCATGCCGGAGGCGAGCATGTGGCCGTGGTCGCGATAGGCGGTGATCACCTGATCGCCCTCCGCGATCGCCATTCCCATGCCGATGACCACCGCTTCCTGGCCGATATAGAGATGGCAGAAGCCGCCGATCAGCCCCATGCCGTAGAGCTGGCCGGCCTTCTCCTCGAAGCGGCGGATCAGGAGCATTGCGCGATAGGCCTTGATCTCGTCCTCGCGGCTGAGGATCGATATGGCGGCCGCGCCCGCTCCGGCCTGGTCCTTGCCGGGGCCGCGGGCGGTGGATTTTTCGGAAGCGGCGGATTTGGCGGCGACGGGCATTTTTGTTGTGCTCTCCCGTTCGATTGGCTTAGCGCAATTCCAGCAGGCGCGCCACGGGACGCGGCGCATGGGCTGCAAGACCCGCCTGAATAGCAACGGAATTTCTGGAAAACGCCTGTGGACGCAATGTCGTTTCAGCGTCCCGGGCGAAGCATCACGAGATCGTTGGGATGGGCGAAACCGAGCTCGCGGCGGGCGAGTTCCTCCAGGAGATCGGGGTCGAGCCGGTCGGCCCGCAGCAGCCCGACGCGGTGCTCCAGATCGGCCCGCTCGATCTTGAGCGCGTCGCGCTCGAGCGTCAGGTTCGCGATTTCCTGCTCGTAGCCGCGCTGGGCGAGAAGCCCGTAATTGCCGTGATAGCCCTGGAAGGCGAAATAGCCGATGATCGCCGCCGCCCCCAAATGCAAGGCGAGGCTCTGGAGAATCCGCCCGAGACGGGTACGCGCGACCATCCGGCCTTGATAGCGGGCGCGGGTTGCGCGGGCGTTAACGGCGGCCGGATGGGCGATCGGGGTGATGGACTCCGGCCTCCCACAAGGCGACCGCGATCCAGCCCACCGTGACGCCGACGAAGCCGCCCGCGATCACGTCGCCGATGAAGTGATAGTTCGCGCCGATGAGACCGATCGCGACCGCGGCTGTCGCGAGCGCATAGAGCCAGCGATAACGCGGATAGCAGATCCACAACACCGCGATCACCGCGCTGACGGCGGCGGTGTGCCCCGAGGGAAACGCTGCCCATCCCTGCCCGCCATGAAAGGGGAAAAAGCCATAGACATTGTCGCGGATGAGGGAGGGATTGTTCCCGACCCAGGTTTCCGGCCAGGTGCGGCCGAAGGCAAATTTAAGCGGACGTTTGATCGCCTCCACCACCAGGAGGCTCAAGGCGCAGAGCAATCCGACCGATTGAATTCTGGTGAGCGGCCGCCCGGTGAGGCCGCGCAATCCGAGCGCCACCAGCGCAAGCATGGCGAGCCCCGCGAACGGCTCCGGAAAGCGGGTCAAATGATCGAAGATCAGAAAGTGGCGCAATTCAGCGTGGGCGAGAAACGAGACCGGCCGGTCAAGCCACAGATATGAGATGACGACGGCGACGGCCGTCAGCGCGAGGCTCACGAACCATTTTTGCAGTGGGTTCATCGATGATCCGGATTCGAAACCGCGCCTATCTTGAACGAATGCGTGTCGCTCAGCGTTCCTCTTCCCAGGGACGTTTCCGCGCCCCGTGCCGAACATGGAGAACTACGACTTCCTCGTCGGCTACCGCGTAGAATATCAGATAAGGATAACGCACCACAGGTACGATCCGCACTCCGGGCTCATCCGTCGAATGCCCCGTAAGAGGAAAATCCTCGAGTCGCGCAATGACTCGCTGGACACGATCGACGACCGCCGCCGCTGCCGTCACATTGTGGGTGGCGATATAGGCGAAGATTTCTTCAATTTCGGCAAGCGCGGTCTCGGTAAAGCTGACCTTCATCTACGGTAGCGATTGAACACCGCCGCGACTTCCTCGTCGGAAGCGACCTTGCCCTGGCGCATTTCCTCGAGACCACGGCGTACGGCCGCACGCTCGGCGTCGCTGAGGCGATAAACGCCGACATGGCGTTCCTCGATATCAATGATGGACTGCACCAATTCCGCTTGGGCCTCTTCCGGCCAAGCAGCGGCGCGTTCCAACAAGAGTTCGAGAGTTTTGCTCATCGTCGAAATATAGCACGGAAAACCGGCTTACGCCCAGGCGGGAAAGCCTTAGCCATGCGCCCTGAGCGCCGCCTTCCCGGCATAGCGCGCCTCTTTTCCAAGTTCCTCCTCGATCCGCAAGAGCTGATTGAATTTGGCCGTGCGGTCGGAGCGGGAAAGCGAGCCGGTCTTGATCAGCCCGCAGTTGGTCGCGACC
>JAHFPO010000048.1 GCA_023266695.1 Hyphomicrobiales bacterium
CGTGCCCGCCCCGATCTCGTAGAGCTTGGCGTCGCGCAGCAACCGCCCGGTCGGGTAATCGTTGATATAGCCGTTGGCGCCGAGGAGCTGGATCGCGTCGAGCGCCACTTGCGTGGCCTTCTCGGCCGCGAACAGGATCGCGCCGGCGGCGTCCTCGCGCGCGACCTCGCCGCGGTCGCAGGCCTTCGCCACCGCATAGACATAGGCGCGCGCCGCGTTCAGGGACACATAGATGTCGGCGAGCTTGCCCTGCACCAGCTGGAACGAACCGATCGGCTGGCCGAACTGCTTCCTCTCGTGCACGTAGGGCATGACCAGGTCGAGGGCCGCCTGCATGATGCCGAGCGGTCCGGCGGCGAGCACTACCCGCTCGTAATCGAGCCCCGACATCAGCACCCTCACCCCCTCGCCCGCCTTGCCGAGCACGTTTTCCGCCGGCACCTCGCAATCCTGGAACACCAGCTCGCACGTGTCCGACCCGCGCATGCCGAGCTTGTCGAGCTTGCTCGCGGTGGAGAAGCCCTTCATGCCCTTCTCGATGATGAAAGCGCTGATCCCGCGCGCGCCCGCGTTGGGATCGGTCTTGGCATAGACGACGAACGTCTCCGCCTCCGGCCCGTTGGTGATCCACATCTTGGAGCCGTTGAGGAGATAGCGGTCGCCCTTCCGGTCGGCGCGCGTACGCATGGAGACGACGTCCGAGCCCGCGCCCGCCTCCGACATGGCGAGCGCGCCCACATGCTCGCCGGCAATGAGCTTCGGCAGATATTTCCGTTTCTGCGCCGCGTTGCCGTTGCGGCGGATCTGGTTGACGCAAAGGTTCGAATGCGCGCCGTAGGAAAGCCCGACCGCGGCCGACGCCCGGCTCACTTCTTCCATCGCCACGCAATGCTCGAGATAGCCGAGCCCCGCCCCGCCCCATTCCTCCTCCACCGTGATGCCGTGGAGGCCGAGCGCGCCGAGTCTCGGCCACAAGTCGCGCGGGAATTTGTTCTCCCGGTCGATCGCGGCCGCGCGCGGGGCGATCTGTTCGGCGGCGAAGGCCGCGACCTGCTCGCGGATCAGATCGGCGGTCGAGCCGAGACCGAAATCGAGACCTTTCCAGAGATTGGCCGCCGCCATGGTCCTGCCCCCGCCCGCCTCAAGCGGCTAGGGTAGGACGCAAGCGGCGGACGTCAATCGAGGTGGCGGGGAAATTTAAAAAGCTCAGACGGCCGCAAGCCGCGCCGCCCGGCCTCTCGCGCTCAACCGCCGCCCGGATTCGAGCATCTCCTCGATGCGTTCGACATCGACCGGCGGCGAGAACAGATAGCCCTGCACCTGGTGGCAGCCGGCCGCGCGCACGAAACGGTGCTGTTCCGCGGTCTCGACGCCCTCCGCGGTGATCGCGAGGCCGAGCGCACGGCCGAGCCGCGTCACGCACTCGACGATGGCGGCGGCATCCTCGGTGACGCCGAGATTCTGCACGAAGGACTTGTCGATCTTGATCTTGTCCACCGGGAAGCGGCGCAGGTATCCGAGCGAGCTGTAACCGGTGCCGAAGTCGTCGAGCGCGATGCGCACGCCGACGCGGCGGAGTTCCGCGAGCTCGCCGAGCACTCCCGTGGTCGCGCCGAGCAGCATGCCCTCGGTGATCTCGATCTCGAGCCGGCGCGGATCGAATCCGGTCTCGTCGAGCACGCGGGTGAGACGTTCGGCCACGTTCGGCTGGCGGAAGTTGGAGGGCGACAGGTTGACCGCGAGCGAGAGGCCCGGCCACCGAGCGGCATGCTCGCACGCCCGCCGCAACACCCACTCGTCGATCTTGACGACGAGACCCGAGTGCTCGGCGATGGGGATGAATTCCGACGGCGGCACGATGCCCCGCTCCGGATGATTCCAGCGCACCAGCGCCTCGACGCCGACGATCCGCTCGCCGTCGGCGGCATAGAGCGGCTGGAACTTGACCGCGAGCTCGTCGTTGGCGAGCGCGCGCGAAAGCTCGCGCTCGATGCTGCTGCGTTTGTGCAGGACCTCTTCGTAGCCGGGATCGAACAGGCGGTAACCGCCGCGCGCCTCGACCTTGGCGCGATAGAGCGCGATGTCGGCGCGGCGCAGCAATTGTTCGCACTCGTGGGCATCGTCGGGAGCGACCGCGACGCCGATGGTGACGCCGATGTTGAGAAGATGGCCGCCGGCGAGAATGGGGATGCGCATGCATTCGGCGATCCGCCGGCAGATCGCGGAAATCTCTTCCGTGTCTTCGCCGACCGGGATCAGCAGCGCGAACTCGTCGCCGCCGAAGCGCACCGTCATGCCGTGCTCATCCACCAGCGTGGTCAGGCGCTCCCCGAACGCGAACAGCATCTCGTCGCCGACCGCGTGACCGAGCGTGTCGTTGATGCCCTTGAAGTCGTCGAGATCGATCAGGAACAGCGCCAGCCGCCGGCGGGCGCTCACCTCGGCGAGGCGTTTTTCGAGCGTCTGTAACAGCAGCACGCGGTTGGCGAGCCCGGTGAGCGTATCGCGATAGGCGAGCTCGGTCGCCCGCTGCTCACTGTGGACAAGCTGCATGGTCGTCCGCCGCAGATTGACCAGCATCTGCAGGGCGATCAGGCCGATCAGCACGGCGATCGCGAGCAGAGCCGGCATCAGCCGCTGCAGCATGGCCGCCCCCGGCCGTTGCGGCGTCCACACCAGCCAGGCGGGCATATCGGCCTCTCCCAGCGGAATCTCGATCGCGACCTGTTCATCGCCCGACGGCAGGCTATCCGAGAGCGCGAGATTGCCGATCTGCAGTTCGTGTGCAAAATCGCGGAGCAACTGATCGTCAAGAAAGGCGATGCTCACGGCGGTCGATGGCGCGAAGCCACGCATGGCGGCGCGGTTCATATTCGGCACGATGGTGACGACGCCGACGAGCGCTAGGCGATCTTCAAGGCGACGGAAAACCGTATTGAACTTCGGCTCCGGCGGCGGTTCGGCCTCTCCCGTTTCACCCAGCTTGGCATAAGCCGCGGCGTCCTTGGCGTAGGCGATTGCGACCGCGGTGACGACCGGATCGATTTGCATACGCACCCGCTCGTAGAGCCGCTCGTCGCCGATGAGCCCGTCGACGGCGGCGTAGATCGGCCGATGGTCGGGATTGAGGATGTAGGAACGGTCGTGGCCGCTGTTGTCGTGCAACCGCACGCCGAAATGGCGATGGATCCAGGTGGGATCGAGTTTGGTGATGATGCGGTCGATCGCCTCGTCCCAATAGGCGAACGATGCGAGGTCGCGTTGCATTTTCTTCTGCAGCGAAACGAACCCCGCGCGCGCAAGCTCCATCTCGCGCCGGGCACTATCCTGATCGACCTGAGCCGTCACCAGCACCGAAAAGCCGAGCAACGCCGCAATGGCCACGGCCACCAGCGTGCCGACCACGATGATCATGCGGTCGCGAAGGCGTTGCCGTTGCAAGATGACCTTCATGGTTCCCGGCCCTGGAAAGGGCGGAACCATAGGCGCGAAGCCATTAAGCCGGCTTCATCGCCCGGTAACGATCGCAACCGAGAGTCAATGGTCCATGAATCTACGTATGACGAATTTAGCGAGCGATCCCGTTCCGGGGCCGATTTGCCCGCACGCCGCTTGCCTCGTTTAGAGGGCATACACCATGCCCACCGGGCGATGCGGCTCGCCGCACCGCAAGCCCGGGAACTCGATCACACGCCGCTGGGAATCCGTTCGTCGTCCCCGCGCCGTGGCGCCGATCACGGCCCGTCAGGACAGGCGATCTTCCATGTAGAAAATGTCGCGGCCTACGTCGACACAGACATGATCGTTCGGCACCGGAATCATGGCGCGCAGAAAGCTGTGGCGATAGGGGAAGAAGTTGAAGTGCGGGTTGAACGTATAGAGCCCCTCGCGCTCGCGCGGAACGACGATGATGAGCCGGCGCCTGGTGATGCGCCGGAGCTCCGCGATCGCCTTGCGGTAATCGAGAATATGCTCGAGCACATGGGTGCACAGCACCGTATCGAAGCTCCTGTCCCCGAACGGCAAGTTTTCGATCATGGCGTCGACGAATTCGATGTCGTCATGGCCGCGGGGCGTGACGATGTCGACCCCGACCATCCGCTCGAAGCTCTGTTTCGAATGCGTACGGACATGGCGCAACAGATAGCCGGTGCCGCATCCGACGTCGCAAAGGGTGCCGCCGAACGCGTTTCCCGCGATTTTCTCGAGGCAGGCGGCGGAATTGTCGGTGTCCTCGTGCACGCGCGGGTGGGTGCGGTAGAGCGCCTCGTATTCCTCGGCGCTCACGAACGGCGCGCGCTTGCGGAAATCGGCGAGCGTCGCGACGTGCTTGCCCCATACCAGCGATGCCGAGAACTGGAATGCCGCGCTGTCGCGAACGATGGGCGGGAGGAGTTCCTCCAGCACGAACCGGATTCCATTGGTGTGCTCGCGCATCATCTTCGCCGATCCTGTTCGCGCCCCGCCGGTTGTCCCGTTTGAAGCGAAATCACGGGCCTCGGAGTCCGGCATACTTAGGCCGCGAAGTTGAAAAGCGCGTTAACAACAATGCTAGAGGTTTCGTTAAAATCGTCCCGCCAGGATCGAAAAGTCATGCGCCCGATCATGCCGGCGGCTCTCGCCCTCATCCTGGTCGCGCTCGCGGCCGGCGCCGATGCCGCAAGCTGCCGCGGGAGGCTCGACGCGCTCGGCACCGCGCGGGTGCTCGCGCTCGATCCGCAGGGGGTGCGGGTCGGACGCAAGCAATTTCCGCACACCCTCGACCTCGGCCCGCGCGAGGTGGTGCTCACCTTCGACGACGGTCCGGTTGCGGGCTCGACCGCCCTGGTGCTCGACGCGCTCGCGGCCGAATGCGTGCAGGCGACCTTCTTCCTGATCGGCCGCAACGCCGAGGCCAATCCCGGCCTGGCGCGGCGGATCGCGGTGGAGGGCCACACCGTCGCCCACCACTCCATGACCCATCCGCCGACGCTCGCGCACATGCCCTACGCACGGGCGGTCGCCGATATCGAGCGCGGCATTGCCGCGGTCGAGCGCGCGGTCTATGGCCAAAGCGGCGGCGCCCCGCGGGTGCCGTTCTTCCGATTCCCCGGCTTCGGCCAATCGCCGGCGCTCCTCGGCTACCTGGAGGCCAAGGGCTTCGCGGTGTTCGGCGCCGATCTATGGGCGAGCGACTGGATCCCGATGACGCCGCCCCAGGAGCTTTCCCTGGCGCTCGCCCGGCTGGCGGCGGCGGGGCGCGGAATCGTCCTTTTGCATGATTCCAAGCTGCAGACGGCTCGCATGCTGCCGGCCTTCCTGCGCGAGCTTGCCCGCCGCGGCTTTCGGGTCGTGCACGTGGTGCCCAAGGGAGCGGCGCACTGAGCCGGTGTGATCGCCAGTGCACAAATTAAGGTTTCTGCCGGTTCGGGCTGGCAAGCCGTAAAAAATGCATATACTGGCGGCTGGACTGGCTATCGGGGGCCGGGGATGGGTCGCTTCCAGGGATCAGCTACGCTCGGCGTGGCGCTTGCGGGCATGGTTCTCGCCTCGCCCGCGCTCGCGGCCGACTGTCCCGACAATCCCGACGCGCTCGGCACTTCGCGCACCATTACGGTCGATCCGGCGGCGCTCGCCCGCATCGGCGACATGCAATACCGGCAAGCGATGCCGCTCGGGCCGAAGGAGGTGGTGCTCACCTTCGACGACGGTCCGGCGCCGCCGATGACCAACCGGGTGCTAGAAATCCTGCAATCCGAATGCGTGAAGGCGACCTTCTTCCTGATCGGGCGCAATGCCCGGGCCTTTCCGGCGATCGTCCAGCAGATCGCCAACGACGGCCATACCGTCGCCAATCACACGCAAAATCACCCGTTCGCGACCATGTCCCCCGGCCGTTGCATCCAGGAAATCGAGAACGGTTACCGTTCGATCGCCGCGGCGCTCGAGTCGACCGGTAAGAAACCGGCGCCGTTCTTCCGCTTCCCCGGGCTCAAGACCACGCCGGCGCTGGAGAATTATCTGCGCGGGCGGGGCATCAGCGCCATGAGCACCGATTTCCTGGCGGACGACTGGTATCGCCGCATCACCCCCGACGGCATCCTCGCCAAGGCGCTCGCCCGGCTCGAGGCGCGGGGCGGTTCCGGCATGATGCTCCTGCACGACGTCAAGCCCGGGACCGCGCTGATCCTGCCGCAACTGTTGAAGGAGCTGAAGGAGCGCGGTTATTCGATCGTGCATATGATGCCGGCGGAGGGCGCGGCGACAATGATCGCGGAAGCTCCCGCTGCCACGGCCGCCTCGGCCGAGGCCCCGAAGGCGAGGTCGGCGAAGCGCCGGCAATCGGTTCTAGCGCAGCACCGCCGCGCCCGAATCAAAAAGCAGGAGACCGCGAACCTCGCCGAGGCAAAACCCACGGGGAGATACTGGCCGAGAATCATCGAGAAAGACTCGGGCGGGAATCCCTAGCGCGCGATCGAACGCGGCGACATTGCCTTAGAGTCTGATCAGATCGAATTGAATCGGCCTGTCCCGCTGACATATTGATTTTGGGCGTGATCTGATCCGAAAACCGGTTCCCACCCCGGATCAAGTCCGGGGCAGGCTTTTTCGGGATCACGCCCTAGTTTGATTTTGGGCGTGATCTTATCCGAAAACCGGTTCCCATTTTTCGGGATCACGCCCTAGCCGCCGGTCACGATCCCTGTTTTCCGATTGCAAGCTTTCCGATTGATGGTGCGGTCGAGAGGACTCGAACCTCCATGGGTTGCCCCGCTAGCACCTCAAGCTAGTGTGTCTACCAATTCCACCACGACCGCGGAAGCTGGCGCGGGCGTCCCTCGGCCCGCATGTCGCCGCATGTAACAAATCGATGCCGGGGGCTCAAGCCCGCCTTCAGCGGAGCGTGGTCGGGCGCGGCAACAGGCGGTTGACCGAGACGGCGATGCTATTGCCGTTGATGAGGACACTGCCCTTGGCGACCGGCATGTTGTTGGCGAGGATCACGACCTCGTCTTCCTCGCCCGCCTCCAGCTCGATGATGGCGCCGCGGCCCATGCGCAGGAGCTGATGGACCGGCACCGCGGTCGAACCGAGCACCACGGAAATATCGCAATTGACTTCGTCGATCTTCGCCAAGGTCTCCCCTCCCGGGCTTTGCAAACCGTGCCGACGACAGCATGATGATGGTTAGCAAATGATTAACGCCCGCGCCGAAGTCCTCCCCCTGCCCGCACCCGCGGGCCTCGCGCCGGTCGAATGGCGCACGAGCGCGGCGTCCGTGCCCTATTCGGAGGCGCTCGCCGGGATGGAGGCGCGGGTGGAGGCGATCATCGCCGGCCGCGCCGGCGAGCTGGTCTGGCTCCTGGAGCATCCGCCGCTCTATACGACCGGGACGGGCACGCGCACGGAAGACCTCTCCGGCTCCGGGCGCTTTCCGCTCCATCAGAGCGGACGCGGCGGGCGCCTCACCTATCACGGCCCCGGCCAGCGGGTGGCCTATGCGATGCTCGATCTGCGCGAGCGCGGCCCCGACATCCGCCGCTACGTCGCCACCCTGGAGGAATGGATCATCCGCACGCTCGCGCGCTTCGATATCGCCGGCGAGCGGCGCGAGGATCGCGTCGGCGTCTGGGTGAAGCGGCCCGGCAAGAGCGCGGGCGCCGAGGACAAGATCGCGGCGATCGGCATCCGGGTGAAGAAATGGGTGAGCCTCCACGGCATCTCGCTCAATGTGGCGCCGGACTTGTCGCACTATGAGGGGATTCTCCCCTGCGGCGTTTCCGAACCCGCCTGGGGCGTCACCAGCCTCCATGATCTCGGCATGAACGCGACCATGGCGGAAGTGGACGCGGCGCTGCGCCGGGAATTCGAGGGATTGTTCGGGCCGAGCGCGATCGTCGAGGGCAATCCGCACGCTCATCTGGATGAACTCCCCGCGCACCGGGGTTAATATGGCAGCCGTCGAACCTGCACAGGAGAAGATCATGACCAAGCTCGCGATCGATCCCGGCCGCCGCGCTTTTCTTCGCTTCGGCGGGGCCGCCGCCTTGTTTCCATTCCTGACTTCGCCGTTCTCCGCATTCGCCCAATCGGCAGCGGCCGGCTCGATCAAGATCGGCGTCGTCGGATCGGGCCGGCTCGGCGGCACGGTCGGCGGCCTGTGGGTGAAGGCCGGCCATCAGGTGCTGTTCTCCTCCCGCCATCCCGAGGAACTGAAGGGTCTGGTCGACGGCCTCGGGCCCAAGGCACGCGCGGGCACGGTCGAGGAAGCGGTCGCCTTCGGCGAGGTGATCCTGATCGCGGTGCCCTATAGCGCGCTGCCCCAGGTCGGCCGCGACAACGCCAAGGCTCTCGCCGGCAAGATCGTCCTCGACGCCTGCAACCCGATCGCGGCGCGCGACGGCGAGATCGTGAAGGAGGCGAATGAAAATGGCGTCGGCGAGACTTCGAGGAAATATCTCCCCGGCACGCGCTTGGTGCGCGCCTTCAACTCGTTCGGCGCCGGCATCTTCGCAAGCGAGTCGCACCGGGCCGGCGAGCCGATCGGGGTGCCGATCGCCGGCGACGATCCGGAAGCCCTGAAAGTGGCGGAGAAGCTGGTGCGCGACGCCGGCTTCGAGCCGGTCGCGGTGCCGCTCGCCCGCGCCAAGGAATTCACCCCGCCCGGGCCGCTGTTCCGGCAGGCCCTCCCGGTGAAGGAACTGAGGCAGAAGCTCGGGATCACGCAATGACCAAACCCGCGAGCAAGGCCGCCGGCGCATCCCGAGGCGCCGGCGACTTCGTCTATCGGCTGCTCCGCCGCCTGATGGACGTGAGGCCCGAGGAGGTGTCGGCGCTCGCCTGGTCCTGGCTCTATATCTTCTCGGTCCTGTCGTCCTATTACATCATGCGGCCGATCCGCGACCAGATGGGGGTCGCGGGCGGCGTCGGCAATCTGCAATGGCTGTTCCTCGGCACGCTTGCCGGCATGCTCATTTTGAACTTGCCGTTCGCCTATCTCGTGAAGACCCTGCCGCGCACTCGCTTCATTCCGATCACCTACCGGTTTTTCGCCGCCAACATCCTGCTATTCGCTGTGATTCTGCACTGGGCCGGTCCGGAACAGACGATCTGGGTCGGCCGCGCGTTTTTCATCTGGATCTCGGTGTTCAATCTGTTCGTGGTCTCGGTGTTCTGGGCGCTCATCGTCGATCTCTTCAGTTCCGAACAGGGCAAGCGCCTGTTCGGATTCATCGCCGCCGGCGCCACCATCGGCGCGATCTTCGGCTCGGCCGTCACCGCTTCGCTCGCGCGCTACGTGCCGGTCGCCGTTCTGCTGGTCGGATCGGTGGCGCTGCTCGAGGTCGCCGCATGGAGCGTGCGGCGCCTGTCGCGTCTCGCCCCGGAGTTGCACGCGCAGAAGGCGAGCGCCGCCGATCGTCCGGTCGGCGGCAATATCTTTGCCGGCATCACCCACCCCTTCAAATCCGCCTATCTCGCCAATGTCAGTCTGTTCATGCTGTTGTTCACGGTCACCTCGACCTTCCTCTATTTCCAGCAAGCCGGCATCGTCAGCCGGAGCTTGATGGATCGCGGCGCGCAGACCGCGTTCTTCGCCACCGTCGACCTCCTGGTGAACAGCCTGACGCTGGTGGTCCAGCTGTTTCTGACCGGGCGAATTCTGCGATTCCTGGGCGTCGGCATGACGCTCGCCTTGTTGCCGGCGATCAGCGTGCTCGGCTTCGGCGCGCTCGCGCTCGCGCCCACCATCGCCGCCATCGTGGCGTTCCAGGTGCTCAGGCGCTCGAGCGATTACGCGATCGCGCGGCCGACGCGCGAGGTGCTCTATACCGTGGTGCCGCGCGAGGACCGCTACAAGGCGAAGAATTTCATCGACACCGTGGTCTATCGCGCCGGCGATCAGGTGGGGGCCTGGTCCTACGCTGTATTGGGTGTGTGGGGGCTGGGCACGGCGGGAATCGCGGTGGTGGCGATTCCCCTCTCCGCCATTTGGCTCATCAACGGCCTGTGGCTCGGCCGCCGGCAAGAAGCGATGGCGGCGAAAGCCGCGGGGAAACATCAGCCGGTGTGAAGCACCGAAAAAGTCTCGCCCGGCGCGCACAAGGCGAGATCGGCGGCGCCCGCCTCCTGAATATCGACCGCATCGACCGCCACCGCCGGCGGCCCGCGCCGGCAGGCTTCGCACATTGCCTCGACCGCATCGGGCGCACCCGCGACGACCGCCTCGACCGCGCCGTCGCGGCGGTTCCGCACCCAGCCTTCGAGCTTTAGCCGCGCCGCCTCGCGCTCGACGAAATAACGGAAGCCCACGCCCTGCACGCGGCCACGGATCGTCAGCCGGACGATGCGCCTCTCGCTCATGGGGCGATCATGCCGCGTTCGAGCGCGCGCACATAGTCTTCGGGAAGGTTCCATTGGCGCGCGGCGGCAAGGACCGCCTCGCGATAGCGCGCGCTGGCGCGCCCCGGCCTTGCGTCGTTCGCCACATAGACGAGCGCCCGCAGGAGCTTGTCGCCGTGATGCGCAGGCAACGCGGCGGGCTGGTAGAGGCCGTCGCCCACGGCCTCATAGCTATCGAGCGCCGCCCGGTCGCGCGCCGTGATCCGCCACAACACGCCGTGGACGGCGGCGCCGCGCTTGGGCGCGATCGAGCCGTAGCCGCCCGCCGCGATGAAAAAGCGGTGATGGTCGATGCGCGCCGCCCCGAGCGCCTCCGCGCGCGGGCAGAGCTTCGCCATATGGGCGCGGTCCATGTTGGAGCCATAGGCGAAATAGAGGCGCATCGGCCCGTCACGCGAATTCCAATATCACCGCATCGACCGCCAGGCTGTCGCCGGGTTTCACGTGGATAATCTTCACCCGCCCGTCGCGTTCCGCCCTCAGCACGTTTTCCATCTTCATCGCCTCCACCACCGCGAGGGTCTCGCCGGCCTTCACCTCCTGTCCGGCCGCGACCGCGATCGCGAGCACCAGCCCCGGCATCGGGCAGAGCACCAGCTTGCCGGTGTCGGCCGCGGCCTTCGCCGGCATCAGAGCGGCGAGCATGGCCTCGCTTCGCGTATAGACGAAGCATCGGGCCCTGGCGCCGTGGGAAGAAATTTCGAATCCGTTTCGGATCGGCCGCACCCGCGCCGCGATTGTCTTGCCGTCGTACTCGCCCGTCCACACCGCATCGCCGGGCCGCCAGGCCGACTCCAGCGTGCGCGCGTGGGATTTGCTTCCGCCGTTCTCGAAAAACGTCACGGCGATGGACCCGCCGGGTTTCCCCCGCTCCACATCGAGCTCGAATTGCGCGTCGTCGACGCGCACGACGCGGCGGCGATCGCGGGTGACCGCGCGGCCCGTCAATTGACCCGAAATCCGCCGCTTGCGCTCGCCGAGCACGAAATCGACCGCGGCCGCGACCGCCGCGAGCACTTGTCCGGTTTCGCCGGCAGGCCGCGCGCCATGAAAGCCGTCCGGGAACTCCTCGGCGATGAACCCCGTGGATAGCCGCCCTTCCCGCCAGCGCTTGTGCCGCATCAGGGCGGACAAAAACGGGATATTGTGCTCCACCCCTTCGACCATGAATTGGTCGAGCGCGAGACCGATGGCCTCGATCGCGCCGGCGCGCGCCGGCGCATGGGCTATGAGCTTGGCGATCAACGGATCGTAGTGAAGCGAAATCTCGCTCCCCTCCTCGACGCCCGAGTCGATGCGCAGCCTCGCCTCGCCATGCTTTCCTTCCGCCGGCGGCCGATAGCGCGTGAGCCGGCCGACCGAAGGCAGGAAGCCGCGGAACGGGTCCTCGGCATAGACGCGGGCCTCGACCGCCCATCCCCTGAGCTTCACGTCCGCTTGCTCGATTGAGAGCCTTTCGCCCGCCGCCGCCCGGATCATCTGCTCGACGAGATCGATGCCGGTGACGCACTCGGTCACCGGATGCTCGACCTGCAGGCGCGTGTTCATTTCCAGGAAATAGAAGCTCTGGTCCTCGCCCGCGACGAACTCGACGGTGCCGGCGCTGTCGTAGCTGACCGCCTTGGCGAGGGCCACCGCCTGTGCGCCCATTTCCGCGCGCGTCTTCGCGTCGAGGAGCGGGCTCGGCGCTTCCTCGACGATTTTCTGGTTGCGGCGCTGGATCGAGCATTCGCGCTCGCCGAGATGGATGACCTCTCCGTGCTTGTCGCCCAGCACCTGGATTTCGACGTGGCGCGGATTCTCGATGAACTTCTCGATGAAGACCCGGTCGTCGCCGAAGGAGGATTTCGCCTCCGAGCGGGCGCGCGCGAACCCCTCCGTGACCTCGGCCTCGTTGCGGGCGATGCGCATGCCTTTGCCGCCGCCGCCGGCCGCGGCCTTGATCATCACCGGATAGCCGATCTCGGCGGCGATCTTCTTCGCCTGCTGCTCGTTCTCGATCGCGCCGAGATGGCCGGGCACGGTCGCGACCTTGGCTTTGGCGGCGAACTTCTTCGCCTCGATCTTGTCGCCCATCGCCTCGATCGCGCCGGCGTTCGGCCCAATGAAAACGACGCCGGCGCTCTTCAGCGCCACGGCGAAGGCGGCGCGCTCCGACAGAAAACCGTAGCCGGGATGGACCGCATCGGCGCCCGTGCGCTTGCAGGCTTCGACGATCTTCTCGATCGCGAGATAGGACTGGGCCGCGGGCGCGGGTCCGATCGGAACCGCCTCGTCCGCCATCGCGGCGTGGAGAGCGTCCCGGTCGGCGTCGGAATGGACCGCGACCGTGGCAATTCCCATCCGCCGCGCGGTCTTGATCACGCGGCAAGCGATCTCGCCGCGGTTCGCGATCAGGATTTTTCGGAACATGCCCGGCTCACACGACGCTCGACCGGGTTTGCGGCGCGCGGCCGCGAAAGTCAATCGGAGGCCGGTGGCTGCGCTCCGGCGCGCGCCCGGACCTTCAGTGCACGTACACCCTCACCCGCACCGTGGCGCAGCCGGGCTTGCCGTTGTCGCTGCCGCACAAGGTGAAGGCGAAGGCATCTTTCCCCCGGTATCCCGGATTGGAACGATAGAAGGCGCCCGCCACTCCGTTCGGCCTGGCGCCGCCGTGCCCCGGCGGAGCCGTGATCCGGTTGCTTTCGAGCATGAAACTCCCGTCCGACGGAATGCCGACCAAGCAATCCTTTCCGCTCTCCACATTCATCGAGGTGACGGCAGCGGCCGCGATGAAAAGCCGGAACGGGAGGAAGCGGCAGGATGCGGCCTCGGCCACCGCGAGCATGGAGATCGTCGCGAGCGCGGCGGCGAAAGCGAAGGCGGTCTTGGGCATGGAGCCGCTCAGGCGGCGTGATCGAGGAAGCGGCGGAGCGACGGATCGGGATCGCGTGTGTCCTGCGCGAACAGCCTCAAGAGCGCGTATTCGGCCGCGGTCGGCTGGCCATCGCGCATGACGCGGCTCGCGAGCCACGCCACTTCCTCGGGTCCGAGCGTCGTCGAGGAGATGCTTCCGGCTGGCAGCCGGAAGCCCGGCTCCTCGCTCACGCGCGAGCGGCCGAATACGCTGTGGCGCTCGGCGAGGCGCGGATCGGGCGCCAACAGCTCGCGCCGCGGCGCCACCGCGTGACCGGCGGCGGCGGCGAGATGGTCGGCGATCGCCTTGAAAAAGAGGTCGTCGAAGGCGGGATCGTTGGTGCTCGCGGCGGTGGCGTCATGGAGATCGAACAGCACCTCGGCCTCCGCCCGGCTCACCGGATGCCCGGCCTCGCCGCCGGCGGCATGGAGAATGCGGGCGATCAGCACCACGTCTTCGGCGTCGATGACGCGGCTGAAATGGGCGCGCCGGCCGATCGCCGGACCCTCACCGGCGATGACCGTGTCGTTGAGCTGCTTGAGCGCGAAGGCGGAGAGCGACGCCGGCGGCTCTTTCGCGGTCTCGATCGCGCGCACCACCGCCTCGAAGCCGGCGGCGGTCGCGATCCTCCCCGCGGGGGCGAGCGCTGCCGTGAGCCACTCCGCCTTCTCCTGGTCGAGGGTTCCGCGCGGCTCCCGCCGGTGCACGACATGATCGGCGATGGTCTCGGCGAAGAATTGCTGCCATTTGGCGGTGGCGTCGGCGAGCGAGCGGTCGAAGGCGATCAGGGCTTCCGCCTCCGCGCGCGCGCCGATTCCGGCGGAATAGACCTCGCCGAGCAACGCGATCACGTCCGCGGTGTCGATATTCCTGCCTTGCGCCAAGGCCAGCGCGACCTTGTCCGGCTGCGAGCCACCCATACCGTCACCCGTGCCCGTGTACGCGGAATTCCCATGGCAAACGTGCGCCGGCCTTGGTTACCAATTTACTAATGTCGGACTTGCCCGGCCCTCATGGCCGCGGGCTTGTGGTTTTCATGCCACACGCCCAGCGCGCGATCAGCAAAAGTGGGTACCGGTTTTGCGGACGCAATCAAGCTTGCGCAGATTGCGTATACTTATCTGCGGCTCGCACGCCAACTTATTAATCTGGCGCATGATCTTTTCGGCGAACCGGTTCCCACTTCGCCGGATCATGCGCTGGGTCCGCGGTAGTGCCGAGCGAGGACGGCCGATGTCGAAGAGCGCCGGTATCCACCACATCACCGCCATCGCCGGCGAGCCGCGCCGTCATGTCGACTTCTACACCCGCGTGCTCGGCCTCCGCTTCGTCAAGCGCACGGTCAATTTCGACGATCCCGGCACCTGGCACCTCTATTACGGCGATGAGGTGGGCGCGCCCGGCACCGCGCTCACCTTTTTCGTCTGGAAGGACCTGCCGCCGG
>JAHFPO010000149.1 GCA_023266695.1 Hyphomicrobiales bacterium
CGAGCTCCTGCCGCCGCGGCGGGCGAGCTCTGCGAGGCGCGTGAGCGCGCGGGCGGCGCCGCCGAATTCGTTGATGAGGGCGCGGAAGGTGCGTGGGCCGACGTTCTCGGCGCGGATCAGGCGCAGCCAGTCGAGGCGCTGCGCGTCAGTGAGGCGTACGCGCGGCGCGGGATCGCTCATGCGGCCTTGCCGATCCTGGGCTCGGTCCCGGCGAGGAGGCGGCGGATATTGGCGTGATGTCGCGCCCACAACAGAAGGGTGAGCAGTACGAAGAGGACGGCCTCGTGCCGGCGGCCGAGGGCGTAGAGCACGAACGGCATGGCGAGGCTCGCAATCAGCCCCGAGAGCGAGGAGATGCGGGTGAGGGCCGCGGCCGCGAGCCAGATGGCGCCGAAAGCGATGACCGCCGGCCAGTACAAGCCGGCGAGCACGCCGATATAGGTGGCGACGCCCTTGCCGCCCTTGAAGGCGAGCCAAACCGGGAAGAGATGGCCGAGGAAGGCGCCGAGCCCGGCGATGATCGCGTAATCGCGGTTGAAGAGGATGTCGGTGGCGACCACCGCGGCCGCGCCCTTGAGCACGTCGCAGGCGAGCGTGAGGACGGCGAGCCACTTGTTGCCGGTACGCAGCACATTGGTGGCGCCGATGTTGCCGGAGCCGATCGCGCGGATGTCGCCGAGGCCGGCAAGGCGCGTCAGCAACATGCCGAAGGGGATCGAACCGAGCAAATAGCCGAAGGCGAGCGCGGCAAGATATCCGATGAAATCGGTTGGTTGGGGCATGGCGAGCGCGACACTTGTTATCCCTCCCCCTTGCGGGGAGGGCGATCGCGAGCATTAGCAAGCGGCCGGGTGGGGGGTCGATAGAAGATTCACCCCACCCGGCTCCTCGCTCCGCTCGGAGCCACCCTCCCCGTCAAGGGGAGGGAGTTTTGATGATCAAACGTATTCGTACACCGTGCGCCCGGCAACGATGGTGCGGGTGACACGGCCGGTAAGTCTGGCCTCGTCGAAGGCGGTGTTGTTGCAGCGCGACTTCAAGGTGGCGCGGTCGAGCACCCAGGGCACGTCGGGATCGAACAGGATGACGTCGGCGGGCGCGCCCGCCTTGAGCGTTCCGCCGGGAAGGCCCAGCAGTTCCGCCGGCCGGGTGGAGAGGGCGTGGATGAGCTTCAGGAGCGTCAACGAGCCGTCGTGCACCAGGCGCAAGCCCACCGGCAGCATGGTCTCGAGCCCGATCGCGCCGGGCGCGGCCTCCGCGAACGGCAGCCGCTTCACCTCCACGTCCTGGGGATCGTGATCGGAGATGATCGCATCGACGATCCCCTCCTTGATGGCGGCGACGAGGGCCACGCGATCGGCTTCGCCGCGCAGGGGCGGGGAAAGCTTCAGAAAGGTGCGGTAGCTGCCGACGTCGTTCTCGTTGAGGGCGAGGTGATTGATGGTGGCGGAAGCGGTGACGGTGAGCCCCGCCTCCTTGGCGCGGCGCAGCACCTCGAGCGATTCCGCGCAAGTAACGGAGGCGGCGTGATAGCGCGCCTCGGTCATGGCGACGAGGCGGAGGTCGCGCTCCAGCATCACCGTCTCCGCCGCCTTCGGAATGCCGAGGAGGCCGAGGCGAGTGGCGAACTCGCCTTCGTTCATGACGCCGTCGCCGACCAAATTCACGTCCTCGGTGTGATGGACGATGAGGGCGTCGAAGTCGCAGGCATAGGTGAGGGCGCGGCGAAAGACCTGGGCGTTCATCACGCTCTTGGTGCCGTCGGTGAAGGCGACGGCGCCGGCGGCCTTGAGCAAACCGATCTCGGCGATCTCATTGCCCTCCAGGCCCTTGGTCAGCGCCGCCATCGGCAGGATGTGGACGATCGCCGTGTCGCGCGCGCGCCGGAGCACGAAGTCGACGGTCGCCGGGTCGTCGATCGGCGGATCGGTCGCGGGCTGGCAGATGACGGTGGTGACACCGCCGGCGGCGGCGGCTTGGCTCGCGGACGCCAAGGTCTCGCGGTGCTCGGCGCCGGGCTCGCCGATGAAGGCGCGCATGTCCACCAGCCCCGGCGCCACCACACAGCCGTGGCAATCGATCACCTCGGTTCCTTCCGGCACGCCGGCGGCGCGGATGTTCTTGGCGGAGTCCTTGATCACGCCGTCGGCGATCAGCACGTCGCCGGTGACGTCGAGGTCGCGCGCGGGATCGACCACGCGCGCGTTGGCGAGCAGGATCGGGCGGGTATCGGCGCGGAGCATCTAATCGCTCCTTGTCCGCACATAAAAAATCACCTCCCCCCTTGAGGGGGAGGTCGGCGACCCCGGACTTGATCCGAGGGCGCCGGGAGGGGGGTAATTCCGCGTGTGGCGCTCTTTGCGCTTCCGTACCCCCCTCTCGGCGCGCCGCGCGGCTTCGCCGCTTGCGCGCCGGTCTCCCGCGCAAGGGGGGAGACGAAGAAAATGCTGATCGAACCGCTCACGCATTCGGCAAGTTCCGCGCCAGCGCTTCGAGCACCGCCATGCGCACGGCGACGCCCATCTCGACCTGCTCCTGGATGAGGGACTGGGCGCCGTCGGCCACCACCGAGTCGATCTCGACGCCGCGATTCATCGGACCCGGATGCATCACCAGCGCGTCGGGCTTGGCAAATTTGAGCTTGGCCGCGTCGAGCCCGTAATAGTGGAAATATTCCCTGGTCGAGGGAATGAGCGAGCCGTTCATGCGCTCGCGCTGGAGGCGCAGCATCATCACGATATCGGCGTCGCGCAGGCCCTCGCGCATGTCGCGATGAACCTCGACCCCCAGCCGTTCGATGCCGGAGGGCAGCAGCGTCGTGGGCGCCACCACGCGCACGCGCGCGCCGAGCGTATTCAAGAGGATGATGTTCGAACGGGCGACGCGGCTGTGCAGAATATCGCCGCAGATCACCACGGTGAGCCGGTCGATCGCGCCCTTGTTGCGGCGGATGGTGAGGGCGTCGAGGAGCGCCTGGGTCGGATGCTCGTGGGCGCCGTCGCCGGCGTTGATCACCGAGCACTCGACCTTCTGGGCGAGCAACTCGACCGCGCCGGAGGCATGGTGGCGCACCACGATGAGGTCGGGGTGCATGGCGTTCAAGGTCGCCGCGGTATCGAGGAGGGTCTCGCCCTTGCGCATGGCCGACGAGATCACCGACATGTTCATCACGTCGGCGCCGAGCCGCTTGCCGGCGAGCTCGAAGGAGGACTGCGTGCGGGTCGAGGCCTCGAAGAAGAGGTTGATCAGGGTGCGCCCGCGCAGGGACGCTAGCTTCTTCTCGACCCGGCGGTTGATCGCGACGAATTCATCGGAGAGGTCGAGGAGGCCGTTGATGTCCTCGGCCGATAGCCCTTCGATGCCGAGCAGGTGTCTTTGGCCCAGCGCGAAGGCGGAAGTTGAACGGGCATCCATCTAAAGAAAAAGTCATTAGCCGGAATCAGCCGTGGTGGGCAAGCGCCATGCGCGCGGGCGTGGTAGTTTTCCCGCGGCGATTCCAGCGGGCTTAACCATGTCCCCCGAGCTGTTCTCGACCCACGAGGTCTTGAACCAGACGCCGCCCCTCGGCGACATGGACTTGTGGGGCGACGACCCGGCGCTCCGGGCCGCGGTGCGCTCCCTGGCGGAGCCCGGAAAGGCGGAGGAAACGGCGCTTTCCGCCTTCGGCCGGCGCTGGGGTGCGAGCGAGATGGCGGAAGCCGCCCGGCTCGCCAACGACAATCCGCCCAAGTTGGAGACCCATGACTCCAGCGGGTTCCGCGCCGATCGGGTCGAGTTCCACCCCAGCTATCACCTGTTGATGAAGGAGAGCATCGCCGCCGGGCTCCATGCCTCGACCTGGGGGCCGGACGGCAAGACCTCGCCCGCCGACGCCCATGTGCTCAGGGCGGCCCGTCTTCATATGGCGGGCGAGGTCGAGGCCGGTCATCTCTGCCCGCTGGTGATGACCCATGCGGCGGCGGCGGCACTCCTCGCCGAGCCCGCCCTTCTCGCCGAGTGGCTGCCGCGGATGCGTTCGCGCGAATACGACCCCGCGTTCCGCCCTGCCGCCGAGAAGAAGGGCGTCACCCTCGGCATGGGCATGACCGAGAAACAGGGCGGCACCGACGTGCGCGCCAATACCACCCGTGCCGAGGCGGATGGCGAAGGCTATCGGCTCGTCGGCCACAAATGGTTCCTGTCGGCGCCGATGTCGGACGCTTTCCTGGTGCTGGCGCAGGCGAAGGACGGGCTCACTTGTTTCCTGGTGCCGCGCTTGCGGCCCGACGGCGCGGTCAATGCGTTGCGCCTCGTCCGCCTCAAGGTGAAGCTCGGCAATCGCTCCAACGCCTCCGCCGAGGTCGAGCTCGAGGGCGCCTACGCGCGGCGCTGCGGGCCGGAAGGCGAGGGGGTGAAGACCATCATCGCCATGGTGCAGCTGACGCGGCTCGATTGCGCGGTCGCCTCCGCCGCGCTGATGCGCGCGGCGCTTGGCCATGCCATCCATCACGTGCGCCACCGCAGCGTCCATCAGAAAAAGCTCGTCGACCAGCCGCTGATGCGGGCGGTGATCGCCGATCTGGCGCTCGAGCGCGAGGGCGCGCTCGCGCTGTCGCTGCGGTTGGCGTCGGCTTTCGACCGCGCGGGCGATCCCGAGGAATCGGCCTTCGCGCGCCTCGTCACCCCCGCCGCCAAGCTGTGGATCTGCAAGGCGACGCCGGGCTTCGTCTATGAGGCGATGGAGTGCCTGGGGGGCAACGGCTACGTCGAGGACGGCCCGCTCGCGCGTGGCTATCGCGAGGCGCCGGTGAACGCGATCTGGGAAGGCTCCGGCAACGTGATGGCGCTCGATCTTCTGCGCGGCGCCGAGCGCGAGGAGGAAGCCATGGAGCGCCTCGTCGCTGCGCTCGCGAAAGCGGCCGGCGATCTCCCCGGCGCGCGCGCCGCGCTCGATCGCATCAAGACCAATCTGCGCATTCCCGCCCGCGATGCGCATGCGCGCCGGACCGCCGAGACGCTCGCGCTCCTCGCCGCCGCCGCCGCGCTCAAGGCGACCGCGCCGGCGGAGATCGCGGAAGCTTTCGCCCAGCACCGGCTGCATGGAATTGCG
>JAHFPO010000049.1:0-12256 GCA_023266695.1 Hyphomicrobiales bacterium
CGATGACGCGGATGGCGGCGGCGATCTGGCCGCGGACGCTCGCGATCGTCATCGGCATGCCGGCCATGCCGATCATCTGCTCGAGGCGGGAGATTGCGTCGCGCGGCGTATTGGCATGGATGGTCGCCATCGAACCTTCGTGACCGGTGTTCATGGCCTGCAGCATGTCGAAGGCTTCCTCGCCGCGGCACTCGCCGAGGATGACGCGGTCGGGCCGCATGCGCAGCGCGTTCTTGACCAGCTCGCGCTGGCGGATCTCGCCTTTTCCTTCGATGTTCGGCGGCCGCGTCTCCATGCGGCCGACGTGCGGCTGCTGCAATTGCAGCTCGGCCGCGTCCTCGATCGTGATCAGGCGCTCCTTCTCGGAGATGAAGGCCGACAACGCGTTCAGCATCGTGGTCTTGCCCGAACCGGTGCCGCCCGAAATGATGAGCGTCACGCGCGCTTTGACCGCCGCGGCGAGCAACTCGCCCATTTGCGGCCGTATCGCGCCGATCTCGATCAGCTTCTTGAGGTTGAAGGGCTTCTTGGAGAATTTGCGGATCGACACCAGCGGGCCGTCGACGGCGATCGGGCGGACCGCGATATTGATGCGCGAGCCGTCGAGCAGACGGGCGTCGCAAAGCGGTTGCGATTCATCGACCCGCCGGCCGACCGCGGAGACGATCTTATTGACGATGCGCAGGAGATGGGCTTCGTCCTTGAAGCGCACCAGCGTCGGCTCGAGCACACCGCCGCGCTCGACATAGACGCACTCGTGGCTGTTGATCAGAATGTCGTTGACCGTCGGGTCCTTGAGCAGCGGCTCGATCGGCCCCAGTCCCGTCATCTCGTCGAGAATCTCCGCGACGAAATCTTCCAGTTCCTGGGAATTGAGCGCGAGGCGCTCGGCCACGACATATTGCGAAACGAGCCCGGAAACGTGACGGCGGATTTCCTCCTCCGGCAACTTCTCCAGCGCCGAAAGATTGATTTCTTCGATCAACCGGCGATGCAGCCGGACTTTCGCATCGAGCAGCTTCTCGCTGAGGAGCGGATTGGCGCGTTGCGCGGGTTCCGGGGACAGCTCGACCGCAACGGGTTCCGGGGCATCGTCGAGCAGCGACGGCTGAGCCTCCTCGATGGCCGGAACGAGCTCCGGCGCGGTCACCCGGCGAGTGGTAAAACGACCCAGCATGTCCGCTCCTCGAGGCTCACCGCGCCCAGAACAGGCTGCGCTCTTTGAGAGCCGTTTCCGGCTTTGAAGCGACGGTTTTGACGTCGGCCCGCTGCAGGATCAGTTTCTTCAGCTCGACCGCGACGTTGTTTCCCTGCTTCACTTCCTCGAGCGGAACGCCGCGATCGATGGCTTCGCGCACGAGGCGATAATTGTTCGGAATCGTGCCCGCGAAGGCATCGCCGAGGGCCTGTTTGATATCAGCGCGGCGCAATCCCGGAGAGAGAAACCGCTGTTCGAATCGATTGACGATCACCTTCGGCTGCTGCCCCTCTCCGAGGCGTTCGGAGATCGCCGTGACGAGCTGCTTGGCGTGCCGCAACCCGGGCACCGTCATCTCGCTGACGATAAAGAGCTTGTTCGATCCGATCAGAACGTTGTCGGTCCAGGTGAACCATGTCCTCGGCATGTCGATCACGACGTAATCGAAATGCGACGAAACAAGATCGAGGATGCGCGTCACGACATTGGGGTCAAATGTGCGCATCTCGGCCGGACGATTGGGCGCCGCGATGACGGCGAGGCCGGTGGAATGGTGCGACAGCATCACTTCGAGCAGCTGGCGATCGAGCCGCTCGGGACGCGGCTCGATCTCGCTCAGTACGAGGCGAGGTTCGAGATCCAGGTAGTCGGCGCAGGCGCCGTGCTGGAAATCGAGGTCGACGAGGCAGATCGAAAGGCTGCCGCGAGGCCCGCTGTTGAGCAAGGTCATGGCCGACTGGATCGCGATCGTGGTGACTCCGACGCCGCCGGCCGCCGGCAGGAAGGTATAGATCTGGGCCTCTTTCACTTGTTCGCGGCTCGGCTCGTGCGCGACCCGCGAGCAGGCCCGCACCAGCTCGATCGGCGTCACCGGCTTCACCAGAAAGTCGGCGACCCGCATTTGCACCAACTTGCGCGCAACGATTTCGTTGAACTCCTGCGTGACCACGACGACCGGCTGCCGCCCGCCGAGCCGTCCCATCAGCCGCTGCAAGGCCGACAATTCTTCCGGCTGGGTGGTGTCGAGATCGATGACGACGACCGCGGCATTGCCAATCTCGAGTTTGGATTCCTCGCCCATGAGTCCGCCTTTGACGACGGCGAGATCGATCAGCGCGTTCGTGCCAAAAGTCGAACGCGCCAATTGCTCGAAGTCGGCATCGGCAGTCAGTACAACCACCCAAACTTTGTTGGTCGCCGGTGCGGGTCGGCCGTCAAGCATGGCTATAAACTCACTTCACTCGAATTGAAGGGGTGGTGCCGTCCTGCACTGTCCCACGAGCGCTCACGAGCAACTTCATCACTCCCTCGTATTGCTACTTGGAGGTTGCGGGCGGCGTACTGCCCGCATCGGGCGAGCGCGAGAACTCGACCGAGCTGGTGCTGAGTGACCGGAGCGGCGTGACCTTGTTCTGCCGGTAACGTTCGACGGCGGCTTGCGTCCGCTCTCCGTCCGACTCGATGTTGCGGTTGCCCGCCGCGCGCGGCCATGGATCGACGGTCTGCGCGACGATATTGGAAGCGATCGCATCGCCGGCGCCGAAATTGATCGTCTCGCGCCGATCCAGATAAAATTCGGGGGTCGAGCAGCCGGCGAGCATTCCGGCGAAACCGATCGCCGGAATGAGCGCACGGAAGCGGCGGCCGTCACTGAAGCGCGACATGGGTAGCCTCCTCCTTTGGAAGGTCGAGGATGTGGCCCGCGAACGGCCGGTTCGTCTCGGCGTTGGGCAGCGCCGCGTTACCGGCAACCGCCAGGTTGCCCCATGGATCGTCAGCCATCGCCGGCGTCAGTTCATGCCGGCCATGCAGGAAGAAATCGACGTCGTTCGTCGGCAACGTGTTGTCGAGCGGCGTCCTCACCATATCGCCGGGTCGGGTCGGACGAACGATGTGCGGCGTCACGATGATGGCGAGGTCGGTTTCCTTCTTCTGATAAGACGCGCTGCGGAACAGTGCACCGAGCACCGGGATGTTGCCGATCCAGGGCAGCTGCTGCGCATCGGTCGTGTTGATGCTCTGCAACAAGCCCGCGATGGCGAAGCTTTGACCGTCGCGCAATTCGATCGTCGTATTGGCGCGACGCACGATCAGGCTCGGGATATTGACCCCGCCGACCTGCACGACGTTGGTCGGGTCGAGCTGGCTCACTTCCGGCTCGATCTTCAGATTGATCAAGCCATTCGCGAGCACGGTGGGCGTAAAGGCGAGGCCCACGCCGAACTTCTTGAACTCGATCGTGATCTGGTTGAGCTGCGAATTCACCGGAAAGGGAAATTCTCCGCCCGCGAGGAAGCTCGCCGTATCGCCGGAGAGCGCCACCAGGTTCGGCTCCGCGAGCCGGCGCGCGACGCCCCTTTCCTCCAGCGACTTGATCATCACGTCGGCATTTACGCCGTCCTTGAGCAGGCTGCCGATGATCACGCCGAACGGCGTGCCTCCCGACAACAGGCCGGCGGTGCCGATGTTGGTGGTCAAATTCTTTGCCACCGTATCCCAGCGGATGCCCAGTTCGCGGCCGGCGGTGCGCGATGCCTCGACGAACCGGACTTCCAGCAAGACCTGCTGCGGCTGAAGGACCTTGACCGAATTGATGACATCAGGCCCGAACTGCTTCGCGATCGTCATCGCCCGGTCGAGGGTGACACCGTCGGGCGAACTGCCCGTCAGCATGATGCGCCCATTGGCCGAGGTCACCTTGATCCCGGAGTTCGGAAACTGACGCGAGATCTCGTCGGCAAGCTTCGAGGTGTCATAGGACACTTCGACGTCGAAGATTCCCACGAGCTTCTTGCCATCGCCATAGACCGAGACCCGAGTGCTGCCGATCTTTTTGCCGAGGATCGACAGCGACTTGTCGGTCAGCGGCAGGACGTCGGCGGTTTCGGGATCTCCGACCGCGATATCGACGAAGCTCGTGTCGGTGCGGACGTATTCCGACTTGCCGATGGCGATACGTACCGTTGCCGTTTGTTTGGAGGTGCTGAGCTGCACGACGCGCGTTTGCGCCTCGGCCCGCCCGAGTGCCGACGGCAGCAACAGGCCGGCAGTGGCGATCATCACCGCCGTCATCAACGACGGCAGGAACGAACGCAGGCGTGCCGGCGAGGACCCGTGGAGACGGGTCCCGGTTTTGCAGACCTTCTCCGGTCGCTTTCGACCGGCGGTCGCAGCTTGACGATCATTCGAGTAGCGCACGTTATCCCTCCCCGTGCTGTGTTTAAGCCTTGTCGTTATTGCGGATGCACATCCCCACGATTTGCCCCGTTCACTTGGCGCCGTTCGGAACCTTCGACCGGCACGACGTACTCTTCCTTCTTCGCGGCCCGGAAGACCGCGATTGTTGCCTGGCTGCGAGACTGGGTCGCCGTGCCTTTGCCGCCGGTATCGATGTCGATGAGCGTGATGCGACGGCTGTTTTCCTCGTTGGCGTCGCCGGCCTTGCGCAGGATCAGCGCCAAATTGCCGACGGAGGCGGCGAGCGCCAGCTTCTGGGCGGCAACGGTGTCAACCTCGAGCGTGACCGCCTTGACCAGCGTCGGCTTCTCGATCCGCTCGTCCGCGATCTGATCGACGGCCAGAACCTTGATGTTCTGCAGGACGACGTCGTTGCTGTTGGCGCCCTTTTCCTGTTGGCGCGTCACCAGCACATCGACGCGATCCCCTGGAAGCACGAAACCGGCGACGCCCTCGACGTCGTTGACGCGGACGGTGACGGCCTTCATCCCGTCGTGAATGACGGCCGACAACGTCGCCTTCTGTCCGGGCCCGGTCAGCTTGTTGCCGAGGACCGGCTCATTGGGCTCGATCGAAGCAAGCACCACGCGCTTGCCGCCCGCGAGCATGGACTCGATGGTGGCGAAGGCTCCCGCTGGAATCGCTCCCTCCGGCCAGGCCACCTCGCGCAGGACCTGCGGCGTGAGCGGCGTGCCGAACCGAAGCGGAGATTTGGCGACGACAACGGTGTTCGTGGCCACGTTCTTCTTCTGGGCCTCGAAGTTCCTCGCACGTAGATCGGCCTGGCGGTTCAGCCACGATTGCGCGACAAAAACCGCGAGCACGCCGAAAACGACGGCGGCTGCGATCATCACGATCGTACTCGCACGCACTGGCGTCACTCCTGACTACGCGAACCTTTCGCGAGCCTCGACCAGTAGCGAACAAGTGTTTTCAGCCGGTACCGAATTCTCGAAATGATTCCGAGTTCTTGATTCATGTTAAAAGGTGCGTGAATCAGCATACTTTCCAAATGTTTGAGCGCATTCCTAAAGAGCGATTCATCGGCCTACCGTGGTAAAAATACAGGCTCTATTCTTGGTTGCGGAAGCATGAACGAGGCCGCGCGCGGCCGGCATCCGGTGCCGGGTGGACGAACCGGCCAATCTTGCTAGCTTTCGCTGCGGGGTGGGATCGAGAAAAACAGCGGTGGGGTGGGATCGAGAAAAACAGAGGAAGGGGATCATGCTTTTCGTCATACACGCGCTCGACAGGGCGGGCGTCTTGCCGACGCGGCTCGCGCATCAAGACGCCCACCGGGCGCATCTCGCCGATACCGCACGGTTCGGCGTAAAAATCGTGATTTCGGGCCCGCTCGTCGCCGACGACGGCAAGACCGCGATCGGCAGTCTGTTCGTGATCGAGGCGCCCGACCGCAAGACGGTCGAGAACTTCCATGCCGCCGACCCCTTCAAGACGGCCGCCGTGTGGGAGAAGGTCACCCTCAGCGCCTTCATCAAACGGCTGGACAACCGCTGACCGCGAACCGAAACGAACGTTTGATTCGACGAGAAACGATGGGGAGAAGCGTCCATGGACATTCGCGTGAACAAGAAAGCAATCAAGGAGGCATCGGAAAAGCTCTCGAATTGGAGCCGCTGGGGCAAGGACGATCACATCGGCACGCTCAATCACGTGACGCCCGAGGACATCATGAAGGCCGCGCGCTTGATCCGCAGGGGCAAGGTGTTCGCGCTCGGCATCCCGCTCGATAGCAACGGTCCGCAAACGGGCCTCTTCGGCGGTCGCTTCAATCCGATCCACCAGATGCTTGCAACCGGCACCGATGCCATCGCCGGCCGTCAGGACTGGAACAAGATCCGCTACGCGGATGACACGCTCAATCTGTGTGTGCAGGGTGCGACCCACTGGGACGCGCTCGGGCATATTTTCTACGAGGACAAAGCCTATAACGGCCATGATGCCAGGCTCATCGATGCCAAGGGGCTGAACGTGCTCGGCATCGAGCACTCCAAGAACAAGATGGTCGGGCGCGGCGTGCTCCTGGACATTGCACGCTTTCGCAAGGTCGACTGGCTCAAGGACGGCGAAAGCATCTCCAACGAAGAACTCGACCAATGCGCC
The DNA here is from genome assembly GCA_023266695.1 of Hyphomicrobiales bacterium. GTDB lineage: Bacteria > Pseudomonadota > Alphaproteobacteria > Rhizobiales > Xanthobacteraceae > JAUSIF01. Next base: position 6,560 of record JAHFPO010000049.1, read on the forward strand.
AAGGCGCAGAACGTGACGATCGGGCGCGGCGATTTCGTGATCGTGCGGACCGGTCAGATGGAACGCTGCCTCAAGGAGAAGAAGTGGGGCGGCTACGCCGGCGGCGACGCGCCCGGCGTCAAGTTCGAGAACTGCTATTGGTGCCAGGAGAAAGAGATCGCGGCGATTTGCACCGATACCTGGGGCGTCGAAGTGCGGCCGAACGAAACCACGGAAGCGAACCAGCCGTGGCACTGGGTGGTGATCCCGGCCATGGGCCTGTGCATGGGCGAAATCTTCTATCTCAAGGAGCTCGGCGAGGATTGCGCCAAGGATAAGGTGTACGAGTTCTTCTTCTGCGGCCCGCCGCTGATCATCACCGGCGGCACCGGCTCGCCAATCAACCCGCAGGCGATCAAGTAACGAGACGGCTCATGGCTGACAATGCACTCGACTGCGAACTGTGCACGCCAGACATGGTACTCTTCGAAGAGGAGCGCGCATATGTCCGCTTGGATAATAACAGCCTCAGCCGAGGCCATGTACTTGTCGTTCCGCGCCGCCATGTCGCCAGCTTCTTCGACATGACGCGGGAAGAAAAAACGTCTGTTCTTGCACTTCTGGATCGCGCGAAAGCGCACATCGAGAAAGAATTCTCACCCGATGGTTACAATATTGGCGTCAACATTGGCCGCGCGGGAGGCCAATCGCGGATGCATGTCCATATCCACCTCATACCGCGCTATAAAGGCGACGTGGCCGACCCGCGCGGAGGCATCCGCTGCGTGCTGGCGGACCGGAAGACGTCGGCACATTGACGTCGGATCAGCTCGCAAAAACCCGTCCGATCATGTGAGAAGGAGAACATTATGGCTCGTCATTTGAAGCGCGGGATCGATGCGAGCGCGGTGAAGGAAGCCGACGCCAAGGTGCGCGAGACGGTCGAGCACATCCTCGCCGATATCGAGGCGCGCGGCGATGAGGCGGTGCGGGAGCTGTCGAAGAAATTCGATCAATGGGCGCCGGAGAGTTTCCGCCTGAGCAAACAAGAGGTCGAACGCGCGATCGGAAAAGTCGCCAAGCGCGACCTCGAGGACATCCGCTTCGCGCAGGCGCAGGTGAGGAATTTCGCCGAGAAGCAGAAAGCCTGCATTCTCGATCTCGAGGTCGAGACGCTGCCGGGAGTCATCCTCGGCCACCGCAACATTCCGGTCTCGAGCATCGGCTGCTACGTGCCGGGCGGGCGCTATCCGATGGTCGCCTCGGCGCACATGTCGATCGTGACGGCGCGGGTCGCAGGCGTGAAGCGGATCACCGCCTGCGCGCCGCCGTTCCAGGGAGGCCCGCATCCGGCGATCGTCGCCGCCATGCATTTCGGCGGCGCCGACGAGATTTACGTGCTCGGCGGCGTGCAGGCGATCGGCGCCATGGCGCTCGGCACGGCGTCGATCCCGCGCGTCGACATGCTGGTCGGCCCCGGCAATGCCTATGTGGCGGAGGCAAAGCGCCAATTGTTCGGCCGCGTCGGCATCGATCTGTTGGCCGGGCCGACCGAGACCCTGATCATCGCCGACGAGAGCGTCGACGGCGAAATTTGCGCGACCGACCTATTGGGCCAGGCCGAGCACGGGCCGACCTCGCCGGCGGTGCTCATCACCAATTCCGAGAAGCTTGCCCGTGATACCCAGCGCGAGATCGAGCGGCTGCTCAAGATCCTTCCCACCGCCGACGTCGCCCGCAAGGCGTGGGAGGATTATGGCGAGGTCATCGTCTGCGACGATGATGCGGAAATGGTGCGCGAGGCCGATCGGGTCGCCTCCGAGCACGTGCAGGTGATGACCAAGGACCCGGATTATTTCCTCACTCACATGACGAGCTACGGCGCGCTCTTTCTCGGCCCGCGCACCAATGTCGCCTATGGCGACAAAGTGATCGGCACCAATCACACGCTGCCGACCCGCAAGGCCGCGCACTACACCGGCGGGCTGTGGGTCGGCAAGTTCCTCAAGACCTGCACCTATCAGAAGGTGCTGACCGACGAGGCGAGCGCTCTTATCGGCCGCTATTGCTCGCGGCTCTGTATCCTCGAAGGCTTCTCGGCTCATGCCGAGCAGGCGAACGTGCGCGTGCGCCGCTATGGCGGGCGCAATGTCGAATACGCGCAGCCTGCGGCATGAGCGCCGTGCCGCCGGTCGAGCTCACCAAGACGCCGTCATTTCGGCTCGACGGCAAGCGCGCGCTGGTGACGGGCGGCGGCCGCGGCATCGGGCTTGCCGCCGCCTCGGCGCTGGCGGAAGCCGGCGCTCATGTCACGCTCGCGGCACGCACAGCCACGGAAATCGAAGCGGCGGGGAAGGCGATTCGCGCCCGCGGCCAGCAGGCGGAGGCGCTCGTCCTCGACGTGACCGATCTCGACGCGGCGCGCGAAGCCATCGCCGCGGCGGAGCCGTTTGAAATCCTCGTCAATAATGCCGGCACCAATCGGCCGGCCTATCTCATGGACGTCAAGGTCGAGGACTTCGACCTGGTGATGGGTCTCAACGTGCGCGCGGCCTTCTTCGTCGCCCAAGCGGTGGCGCGGCGGCTCATCGAGGCGAAACGCCCGGGCTCGATCATCAACATCTCGTCGCAGATGGGCCACGTCGGCGCGGCGCGGCGAACCGTCTACTGCACCTCCAAGCACGCCATGGAGGGCTTCACCAAAGCGATGGCGATCGAGCTCGCCCCCCACAACATCCGCGTCAACAGTCTGGGGCCGACGTTCCTGGAAACGCCGATGACGCGTCCGTTCTTCGAGAACAAGGTATTCCGCGACGAGGTGCTCTCGAAGATCAAGCTCGGCCGCCTCGGCCAGCTCGAAGAGATCACCGGCGCGATCGTCTTTCTCGCCTCCGATGCATCGTCGCTGATGACCGGCAGTGCGCTTGTCGTCGACGGTGGTTGGACGGCGGAGTAATCGGCCTCATGGTGAGGAGCCCTCGCAGAGCGCGTCTCGAACCATGAGGCCGTCTAAGGGCAGCTTATTTCAACGGTGGCAAATCCTTGAAGTATTCCGGATGCGTCTTCTCCACCTCGGCCATGAACGAGGGGCGGAACTGATCCGGCACGTTCAGGCGCGGCGCGCCTTTCAACGTATTCATCAAGACCTCGTCCTCGGCGGACTCGAAGGCACGCATCACCGCGGGTGACAGCCGCGGATCGTAGCTGATGTGCTTGATCGCTTTCTTGCCAATCGCCACGTCGGTCCCCGGCACCCACTTGGCAAAAATCTCCACCGCCTCGTCGCGGTTATTGCGGGTGAAATGCGAGGAGGCAGCAAGGCCCGCGGCGATGCTCCTCACCACCGCCGGGTTGCCCTCGACGGTCGGACCATGCGCGGTCGCCACCATCACATAGGACATGTGATGGCCACCGCGGATCACGAGGAATGAATCCGGCACCTGTTCGAGCACCTGGGTGACATAGGGCTCCCACGACACCACCGCGTCCACTTTTCCTTCCCTGAGCGCGGGCGCGAGACCAAACTGCGACCAGATGTTCTCGATGGTGAGGTCCTCGTATCTCATCTTGGCGCGCCGCAGCACCATCTTGAAATATTCATCGGACGTTTGCCCGCGCGCTAGCCCGATGCGCTTGCCCTTGAGATCGGTGACCTTGTTCGGATTGATGCCGGTACCCTTCTTGGTGACGATGGCGAGCGGCTCGTCGGCGTTGTCGCGGGTGGCGTCGTTCATGATGATGCCGATCACCTTGAACGGCTCGCCGGAATGCACCGCCTTGAGGAACGTCGTCACGCTCATATCGCCGATTTGCGCCTCGCCGTTGTGCATGGCGTTGACCATGTCGGTGCCGGTATCGACCACCTTCATGCGCGCGTCGACGCCGTGTTTCAGGAAAAAGCCCTTCTCGGCGCCGATGAACATCGGCAGATGGCCGAAATTGTTGCCGATCACCACGTCGAGCTTCGGCATTCCTTGGCCCGATTTCGTGCTCATGCCATCACCTCTTTCGCTGCGGTGGAGGATTCATCAGGCCGGCTTCACCGGATAAATCGGTTTTTCGCCGCTCAAGACCCGCGCCACGTCGGTCGCACACTTGGTCTGCAGCTCGGCGAGCGCTTCCACCGAATAGAACGCCGTATGGGGCGTCAGGATGAGATTGTCGCGGCCGATGAGCGGCGAATCCTTCGCCAGCGGCTCGGCCGCGACCACGTCGAGAGCGGCCCCGCCTAGATGGCCGCTGTCGAGTGCTTGAATCAGCGCCTGTTCGTCCACCAGCGGTCCGCGCGCCGTGTTCACGAGCAGCGCTCCCTTCTTCATCTTGCGGAAATTATCCGCGTTGAACAGGCCGCGCGTCTTGTCGTTCAGCGGCGCATGGATCGAGACGTAGTCGGAGATTTCCAGCAGCCGGTCGAAGCTCACGCCCTCGACGCCCGTCTTGTGCAGGACGTCGGCCGCAACGAACGGGTCGTGGGTGACGACCTTCAATCCGAAGGCCTTGGCTTTCGGCGCCAGCGCGCGCGGAATATTGCCGAATCCGACGAGGCCAAGTACGCGGCCGTCGAGGCGATGGATCGGCACCACCGCCGGCATCTCCCAGCGCCCGGCCTGCGCCAGCTTGTTGGAAAGCGGAATCTTGCGGACGAGCGCGAGGAGCAGCGCCATGGCGTGGTCCGACACCTCGTGCATGCAGTAATCGGGCACATAGGTGACGGTGATGCCCAGTTCAGCCGCCGCCGGAATGTCGATGTTGTCGACGCCGAGGCCGAAGCGGCCGATCACCTTGCAGCGCTTGAGCTGACGGAGGAGATCGCCCGGCAGCTTGGCATAGGTCACCATGACCGCATCGGCATCGCGCGCCACCGCAAGAATATCCTCGGCGGAGGCGCTCTTCGCCATGCGCAACTCGGGCTGCAAGCGCGCCAGCGCCGCCTTGGCGGGATCGAGCGAGGGAAATGGGCTGTCGGTGACGGCGATCAGGGGCGGGCTCATGGCTTGGCTCCGAACATCGCTTCGATCACGGCCTGCGACATCCTCAAGTCTTGAGAACTTCGGGATTATAACAATTGGGGGGCCGCCGGCCTTCCAGCAGAGCAAGGACATTGTCCACCACCACGTTCGCCATCATCTCCCTGAGCTCCGCGACCGCGCTGCCGAGATGCGGGATGGCGACGACATTGGACATTTTCAGAAGTTCAGGGGCAACCTGCGGCTCGTGTTCATGGACGTCGAGCCCCGCTCCCGCGATACGCCGCGCGCCGAGAGCGCGCACGAGCGCCGCTTCGTCGACGATCGCGCCGCGGGCGGTATTGATCAGGAAGGCGGTTGGTTTCATCAGGCCGAACTCACGATCGCTGATCATATGCCGCGTGTCGGGCTTGAGCGGCGCGTGCACCGATACGAAATCGGATTCTTTCAGGAGCGCATCAAGCGATCTGTATTCGAGACCGAACTCCTTCTCCACGTCAGGCTTGCGCCGCGGACTCCAATAGAGCTGGCGCATCGAGAAGCCCCGTGCGCGCCGGGCGACCGCTTGGCCGATGCGGCCGCCTCCTCCGATGAGCCCGAGCACCTTGCCGTGAACCCAGGCCCCCGCAAGATAATTCGATTGCGAGCCGGGGAATACTCCCGAGCGGAGCAGCCGGTCGCCTTCCACGATCCGGCGGGCGACCGCGATCATCAGACCGATGGTGAGGTCGGCCGTCGCCTCGGTGACGAC
>JAHFPO010000049.1:12356-14525 GCA_023266695.1 Hyphomicrobiales bacterium
GATAATTCGATTGCGAGCCGGGGAATACTCCCGAGCGGAGCAGCCGGTCGCCTTCCACGATCCGGCGGGCGACCGCGATCATCAGACCGATGGTGAGGTCGGCCGTCGCCTCGGTGACGACCGCCGGTATCACGGTGACCGGAATGCGCCGCGCCGTCGCCTCGGCAACATCGATGTAGTCCGCCGTAATCGACATGGATGCAATCGCCTTGAGCTTGGGATTGGCGGCAATCACGTCGCGATCGATCTTGTCGTGCAGAAGCGAAAATAGGATGTCGCAGCGTTTGACGGCGTCAGTCAGCATTTCCTTGGTCGGAACGCGGCTGCCATTGGGGTTCATTTCGACATCGGCGACGGCGCGCAGCCGCTCGATGGCGCTCTCGGCGATCGGTTGCGTGACGTAAATGCGTGGGCGCATCACTGGATCCAGCGCACCACGCCGGCGACGCCGTCGACGGCCACCTGGGCGCCGTCCGGAATGCGCCGGGTGGCGCCGTGAACGCCGAGCACCATGGGAATGCCGCGCTCGCGCGCGAGCGAAGCGAGATGCGAGGTGCTGCCCCCGCGTTCCGACACGACGCCGGCCACGCGCGGCAGGATGTAGCTCAGCGCCGGGCCCGGGACTTTCGTCACCAGGACGTCGCCCTGCCCCACGCGCGCAAGCTCGCACTCACAATTCACCACCACCGCCCGCCCCGAGCCCCAGCCGATGCCGGCCGGATGTCCGTTGAGTCCGGGGTGGCGCAGCCAGATTTCGTCCGGCACATGAGCCGGTTGCACGTGCAGCGGACGGGCTTGCAACAGCTTGAATCCGGCATCGTCGAGCGCCCATTCGATCTCGACCGGCATGCCGAGCTGGTCCTCGGCCTTGCGCAACATCTGACCGAGTTCGATCGCCTGCGCCGCGGTCAGCGAAGGCGCGCTGACGAGCGCCTTCGGCACGGCCTGCGCGAAGGCACCGCGCCCGTGGACACAACGCTCGTGGTGTTCCTTGCGCCCGGCCTCTACCTCGAGGAGCGCGCCGTCGCGGCCGAGCACGATGCGGTCGGGCACGACCTCGCCCTGGGCGATGGCGGAGCCAAGCCCCCAGGTCGCACTCAGGAGCATCTCGCCGGCGGCGGTTTGGCTCAATCCGCCGCCCGATGCGCGGGCGGAAACGAGCGGCTGGATCAATACGGCCATGGCCGTCTCGGCGGGATTTTGGTCGTGGGTCGCCATGTAGCGCCGCACGTTGGTCGTCCACAACGCCGCCCAGCAGGCACGCACGGCGGTCAGAAAGTCGGTTTCGTTGTCGAGACCGAGAAAGCTTTCGAACTGCCCCGCGAAATTGGCTCCGGCGCGGTCCTCGATGAGCGCGGAGGAGCGTACCACGCCGAGCTCGGCCGTCTTCATTTGCGCCCGCCAGGAGTCGAGCAGCGGATCGAGAATGGCGGGCGCGATCGGCCGCTCGTAAAGACCAAGCCTGATCTCGATCGAGAGGCGACGGGATTCGGAAAGCTCCGCCGAGGCAAAACGGTGCGCCAATTCTTCCAGGCCAAGCTCGGTCAATTGGTAACGATACGCCTCGGCAGTGAGACAGAAGCCGCCCGGATTGGGCAAACCCGCACGGCCGAGGGTCGCGAGATTCGCGGCCTTGGGTCCGACCCGATTGGCGTCGGTAGCTTCGGGGGCCGTGAGCGGAACGATGAACTGTTTCATGGCGTGTTGTTGTTCTACGGCCCCAAGGCAAAACACCCGGGTTAAATCAGGATCGCAGGCGCGGCGGAAGTCACTTCACGTGATCGGCATAGCCGGGGATCGGATCGACGACGGTGATCTGCTTCACCGGGAAGTTGGAGATGATTTCGATCTCCTTGTCGTGGACGATCAGCATCTCCTCGATGCGCACGCCCCAACGGAATTTCTTGCCGTGCTGGGTCTCGAGCGCGAACACCATGCCGGACTTGATCTCCAGCGGATGATCGAGCGACCAGATGCGCGAGATCACCGGCTGGTCGTATTGCGCAAGGCCGAGGCCGTGACCCCACAGGTTCGCCGCCGCCTGGTCCTCCTCCTCATAGCCCCATGCCTCCTTGGCCGAGGGCCATTTCAGCGCGATGTCGCGCGTGGTAGCGCCGACTTTCACCGCGTTGATCGAATCGTAGAGCCATTTGAGGGCCTCGGCGTAGA
>JAHFPO010000150.1 GCA_023266695.1 Hyphomicrobiales bacterium
CTTCGCCATCTTGCCGTCGAGCCGCACCACGAAACCGCCCGCATGCGCGCCGACGCCCGCCTCGCCATAGAAGCGCAACCGCGGCGCCGGTCGCATGACGCGCCGCGCCGCCGCGACCGGATCGGCGCCCGCGCGTTTGTCGAGATCGTCGAGAAGATGGCGGATCATATTATATTCACGCTCAGTTCGGCATTGATCACAATTCTATACACCGATGACCTCGAGCCGTGATATTATTCGAGAATTGGAAGCGGATGGATGGCGTCAGATCGCCGTGCGCGGCTCGCACCATCATTTCAAGCATCCGTCCAAGTCTGGCAAGATCACCGTGCCGCATCCGAGCAAGGACCTGAACGTCAAGACGGAGCGGTCGATTCGAAAGCAAGCCGGCCTACCGTTACGCAGAGGCTAAGTTCGCCATGGTTCATTACATCGCCTTCGTCGAGTCCGGACCGAAGAACTACTCGGCCTATTTCCCCGACCTGCCCGGTTGCGCGTCGGCCGGCGACACGCTCGACCAGACGGTCGCAAACGCGGGCGAAGCATTAGCCGCCCATGTCGGTCTCATGATCGAGGACGGCGATACGGTGCCGCCGCCGCGCAGTCTGGAGGCGATCAAAACCGATCCGGAACACCGCCGCGACATGCGCGAGGTGATTGTGGTTGCGATTCCGCTGGCGAAAGCGCCGCGCTCCGTCGCCGCGGAATAGACTCGCGCGGATCATCATTCCTCCGGCGCCTGCTCGATCGGATCGTAGCGCTTGGCGTCGAGGCCGAGGAGGTTCCACGACTGCTGCATGTGCGGCGGTAACGGCGCGGTGACGTCGATCACCCCCTTCCCGCTAGGATGCGGGATCACGATCCGCCGCGCCAACAGATGCAGGCGGTTCTGCAATCCGCCCGGCAATTCCCAGTTCTCCTTGTCGAAATATTTGGCGTCGCCCACGATCGCATGGCCGATGAAGGCGCAGTGCGCGCGCAATTGGTGAGTGCGGCCGGTGACCGGCTTGAGCGACAGCCAGGAGAGCAGCCGCGCCGCCTGATCGACCACCGCGTAATAGGTGACGGCGTGGCTCGCGTTCTTGTCGCCGTGGCGGGCGATGCGCATGAGCTCGCCCGCCGGCCCCGCCCCCTTGGCGAGAAAGGTGGAGACGCGGCCCTGGCGCGGCTTCGGCACGCCGGCGACGAGCGCCCAATAGATTTTCCGTGCCGCGCGCGAGCGGAAGGTCTTGGCGAGTGCCGCCGCGGCGAGCCGGGTCTTCGCCACCAAGAGCACGCCGGAAGTATCCTTGTCGAGACGGTGGACGAGACGCGGGCGCTGGCCGTCGCGGCCGCGCAACGCCTCCAGCATGCCGTCGAGATGGCGCGTGGTGCCCGAGCCGCCCTGCACCGCGAGCCCCATGGGCTTGTTCAGCACCAGGACTTCGCGGTCCTCGTAGAGGGTGATGGAGCGGAGGAACGCAGCGTCGTCACTGTGGGCGGAATATTTTTTTTTCACCTTCCCCTGAAAGGGAGAGGCCGGATGGGGGTCAAATCGCACTGCTCTCTCTGTTCGCGACCCCTCCCCGCCGCTACGCGGCGACCCTCCCCTTTCAGGGGAGGGATGAGGTTTCTGCAACGGCGGCACCCGCACGCGCTGGCCGGATTCGAGCCGCGTGTGGGTCTTGACGCGCGCGCCGTCGACCCGCACCTGGCCGGTGCGCAGGAGCTTCTGCAGATGGCCGAAGGCAAGCGCGGGGAAATGCGCCTTGAACCAGCGGTCGAGGCGCATGCCGGCTTCGTCCTTGTCGACGGTTCGGGTTTCGACGCTCATGGAGATGAGGGTGAGACGGGAAACCCACCCGCGGTCAAGCCCGGCGGTTTTCCGAATGGAAAAGCCCGCCGCAAACAGGCGACGACAACCCCGTTCACCCGTGTTACGTTTCTGCCGATTCCCCTCCCTGTCGGCAGGAACCATGACCATGCCTCGATGCGCTTTCGTAATCGGCCTATTGGCCGCCCTGTTGCTCAGCACGCCCCTCCACGCGATCACTGCCAAGGAAAAGATGGACACTTGCAAGTTCGGCGCTGACGATCAGAAGCTCACGGGCGCGGCTCGCAATACCTTCTTGAAAAAGTGCATGGCGAACGCCGACGCGCCGCCGCCGAAGACCAAGGCGCAGCCGAAGAAAATGAATTGACGCGGCCAATTCCCCTGTTTGCAGGGAGAATGAGATGCGCCTGCCCCTCTTGGGTGGATGCCAGTGCGGAGCCGTTCGCTACGAAATCCGCGCGGCTCCCCTCACCGTCTATGCCTGCCATTGCACCGAGTGCCAAAGACAGTCGGCGGGCGCCTTCAGCCTCTCCATGGTGGTTCCGCGCGAGGCGGTGATCATCGTCGCCGGCGCGCCCAAGGAATGGCGCCGCGTCCACGAAAGCGGCCGCATCATCGACTGCGTACTGTGCGGCAATTGCGGCGTGCGGCTCTATCACAGGCCGGAACGAAATCCGAAAATCGTCGTCTTCAAACCGGGCACCCTCGACGATACCAAGTGGCTCCATCCGGTCGGCCATATCTGGACCCGCAGCGCCCAGCCGTGGTTCGTGATCCCGCAGGACACGGTGAATTACGACCGCCAGCCGCCCGATCTCGTCCGCCTGATCGAGGCGTGGCAATCCCATCAAGCATCCTGAGCGGAAAGACGATCGGCCCCGGCGCGGTCGCGCCGAGGCCGATATTCCTTGCATCCGCGGGCGAGCGCGAGCGCCGCCCGCGATCTTTTTAGTTGGTCGCCTTCGGCGGCATCCGTTCCGCCACCGGCGGCAGGAACTTTTCGGTATAGACCGTCGCCGGGGGCGGGCTCACCGGCAGCTGATACGCCGCAACGACCGCATCGATCGTCTCCTTCAGGCGCGCCGGCGTGACCGAGCTCAACCCATTCTTCTGCACGTGCGGCGTGTTGGTGAGACCGAGCGCGATATCGAGGCGGATCTTTTCGATGTCCGACTTCATCATCGGATCGCGCGCCTTCAGGATCGCCAGCGCCTGCGCGGGAGAGGCAATGGTATCCTTGGTGCCGCGGTTGAGCGCGCTCACCATGGCCTTGACCGTGTTCGGATTCTCGTCGGCGAACTTCTGGGTGGTGACGAGAGCCAGGCCATAGAGATTGGCGCCGTAATCGGAATATTTGATCACGTAGAGATCATCCATGGTGAAGCCGAGCTCGAGCATCGCCGGAATATTGGAATTGGTGAAACCGCCGGTGCCGTCGACCTCGCCCCGCTTCATCATCGGTCCGAACAGCTGCGGAGCAACCGAGACCCAGTTGATCTTCACGTTCTCCGCCTTCGCCGCCTTGAGCAGGATGGAGGTGGTGTCATGAACGGCGGTGCCGGGGCCGCCCGCGATCTTCTTGCCGTCGAGATCGGCGGGCTTGCGGATGCCCACCTCCTTGCGCGTGATGAAGGAGAGCGGCGAGTCATCGAAGCTCACGTAGACGGCGAGCAGCGGCGCGGCGGGATTTTGCGCGTTGAATCTCACCATCGAGGGCATATCGACCCAGCCGAAATGGTACGCGCCGCCCGCGACGCTGACGGCGACGTTGGTCGCGCCCTTGCCGGCGTCGATGCTGACGTTGATGCCGCCGTCCTTGTAGTAGCCCTTCTCCTGGGCGACGAAGAACGGAGCGTGCGTTCCCTGCACGATCCAGTCCAGCATCATGCGGACGTCTTTGGTCTCGGCCGCCTGCGCCATACCGGCATACCAGAGGAGCGCGAGGGACATCGCGGCGAGTCGAGCCAGACCGCCAATGCTCGAAAAAACCAGTTTGCACAGGTGCCTGTGGCGAGCAGCCATTGGATTTCTCCTATATTCCTGCGGCGCGAAAATTATTTTTGGCAGAACGCAAAGCGTAGGCCAGCTTGGCAGGGTGGTCAATGGTTGCTAGCATTCGCGCCGTTCCTCGCCCGGCTTCCCGCTTGGCGGCACGAAGCCGCCTCACGTTCCGGTGATCGGCACGGGAGGCGAACCGAAATCCGGGTTGCATACGACGACCCTCGACGGAGATGGGCTGCGGCTGATTAGGGGTTCAACACAGCCGTTGCATCCGTCTTCTAAGCATGGAGCCAGTAATGTTGAAACTTCCGGGCCATGGCCGTTACGATTATTCACCCATCACCAAGAGACCGGACTACAGCTGGCCGGGCGGGAAACGGCTTGCCTTCTATATCGCTCTCAACATTGAACATTTTGCTTTCGGCGCGGGTCTCGGGATCGATCCGCACAACCGCGGCGGCCCCCAGTCCTCGCGCAACTTTGCCTGGCGCGACTACGGCAACCGGATCGGAAACTGGCGCCTGTTCGACATCCTGGACGAGCTGAAATTGCCGGCCACGATCCTGTTGAACAGCAGCGTCTGCTATCACTACCCGGAGATCATCGAAAAGATCAAAGCGCGCGGCGACGACGTTCTCGGCCACGGCCGCACCAATTCCGAGGTGATGAAGCCGTTGTGGGCGGACGATGAGGCGCGCGTCATCCAGGAAATCACCGAAGTCATCGAAAAATACATCGGCGTCAGGCCGACGGGCTGGATGGGCCCCGCCGCGAGCGAGTCCAACGTCACGCCCGATCTCCTGAAAGAAGCCGGCTACACCCATCTCCTCGACTGGCCGGTCGACGATCAGCCGATCTGGATGAAAACGAGATCGGGCCCGCTGCTGTCCGTTCCCTATCCGATGGAACTGAACGATGCCGGCACGCTCGCGCTGCGCGACCACACCGGCCGCCAGTTCGCCGATATGATCGTCGACCAGTTCGATGAAATGGTGGAACAATCGGAAAAGCAGCCGATCGTATTCGCCTTGTCACTGCATGGCTTCATCGTGGGCCAGCCGTTCCGGCTGCGCCCCTTGCGCCAAGCGATCAAACATTGCGTCCAGCACAAGCTGAAGGACAGAATCTGGTTCACACGCGCGGGCGAGATCGCGAAATACTGCTATTCGCTGA
>JAHFPO010000151.1 GCA_023266695.1 Hyphomicrobiales bacterium
AAATCGAATGACAGGCTCAGGCAAGCGGCGCGCGGCGCCCGGTTTTCTTCTCCCAGGTCTCGATCACGACGCGCGCGGCGCGCGCGCTCGGCGGCTCATTGCCGGTCGCAAACAGCCGATCGAGGCGGGCGAAGGCATCGAGCTGGCGCCGGCGCTCCGCTCCCTCGCCGAGCAGGGGCAGGAGCGCCGCCGCCAGATTTTCCGCCTTGCAGTCGCGCTGCAGGAACTCGGGCACCACGTTCTCGCCGAGCACCAGATTGGGGAGGATCACCGACTTCACCCGCAGCACCGCGATCGCGATCAGTTCCTCGATGAGCGGCACCTTATAGGCCGTGGCCATCGGCACTTGCGCGAACGCGAGCTCGAGCGTGACGGTGCCGGAAGCGGCGAGCGCCGCCCGCGCGCGCCGGAAGGCCGCGTATTTCTCGGCCTCGGTCGCGACGATGCGCGGGCGCAGCGGCCAGGTCTCGACCGCCGCCGTGATTTCGGAGGCGAGCGCCGGCAGCGTCGGCAGCACGAACTCGATCGCGCCGCGCACGGCGGCGAGGCGGCCGATCGCGTCCCCGAAAATCGCCGCGAGCCGGCGGAGCTCGAGCCGGCGGCTTCCGGGCAACACCAGAACGAGCGGCGGCTCGCGCATGCGCCGGGCCGCCTCCTCGGGCGACGGCCGCAATTCGGTGAGGCGCTCGATGAGCGGATGGCCGACATAGCTCGTCGGCGGACCACCGAGGCGCCGGTGCACCTCCGGCTCGAACGGAAAGAGCGCGAGGATATGATCGATATCGGGCTTGATCGCCCGCGCTCGCCCCGGCCGCCACACCCACACGGTGGGCGAGACATATTTCACGATGGTCAGACCGGGGAGCGCGCGGCGCACCCGTCTCGCCACCCGGTGGGTGAAATCGGGACTGTCGATAAGGACGAGCACGTCGGGCTTGGCGGCGAGGATGGCGGCGACGGTCTCGGCGAGGCGGCGAAGGATGGTCGCGACTTTCACCGCCACCGCCCAGAGTCCGATCGCGGTCACGTCCTCCATGGGAAAAAGGCTGGCCAACCCTTCCCTTGCCATGGCGCCGCCGCCGACCCCGCGAAAGCGCACGCGGCCGCCGAGCCGGGTCTTGAGCGCCGCCATCAGCCTGGCGCCGAGCTGATCGCCCGAGGCTTCGCCCGCGACCATGAAAATCTCGAGCGGTTTTCCCGCCGCCACGGTGATCACCCGCCCGCTTTTCCCGGGGCGCCGACGCCGATGAGAAAGAGCCCGGCTTGATCGGCGGCGCGCGTGAGCCCATGGGGATCGGCGATCAGCGTTCCGCCCGCCTCGACCGCGATTCCGGCAAGCCCCGCGGCTGCGGCCTCGGCGATGGTCTCGGGACCGATCGCCGGCAAATCGATGCGCCGGTCCTGACCGGGCTTCGGCGCCTTGACCAGCACGCCGGTGCGCGCCGGCAGTTTCAACCGCCCGCTCCGCCGCAGTTCCGCGATCCGGGCGAGCATGGCGCCGGTGCCTTCCGCCGCCTCGATCGCGATGACGCGCCTGCCCGCCACCGCCACCGCCTGTCCGACATCGAACGGTCCGAGCGCCCGAATGAGCTCGAGACCAAAATGGATATCTTCCTCGTCCTGCCGGCCCGGGCGGACGGCGCCCGCGACCCCTTCTGGTATCACGAGCTCGGGCGCCACTTCATGGGCGCCGCGCACCTCTACGCCATAGCCCTCGAAATAGGAGGCGATGCCGGAGAGCAGCCGGTCGTCGCCACCGCGATAGAGCTTCGCCAGCCGCGGCAGCATCCAGAGCGTCGTCAGATCGAAGCGCAGTTGCGTGAGCCGCGGGCGGATGAGCCCGCCGACCAGCACGACCTCGCGGCAACCCGCCTCGCCGATCAGCCGGATCAGGCGGCCGAAGGCTCCCAGATGAATCCAATGGTGCGGATAGCGCTCGACCGCCGGGTCGGCGAAGCCGCGGATCGGGAACAACACGACTTTGCGCCCGCGCGCGCTCACCGCGGTCGCGACCGCGATCGGAAAGGCGCCGCTGCCGCAGATGATCCCGAGCGGAGCTTCGGCCGCGGCGGGCCGCTCCTTCGCGCGCGCGGGGGGCCGGTCGCTCACGGCTCAGTCGTCGTCCGCGAGCTCGCGCGGCAAGGCGATCCGCCGCTTGCCGGCCGCGCGAATGAACTGGACGATCCGCTGCACGTTCGCGTCCCCGCCGAAGGCTTTCGCCACCTCATCGACCCGCTCGCCCAGGGTTCCCGCGCCGAAGAACAGCATACGATAGGCCCGGCGCAAATCATGGATCGCCGCGCGCGCAAAGCCCCGGCGCTTCAAGCCGACGAGATTGAGGCCGGCGAGCTTGGCGCGATGGCCGATCGCGGCGCCGAACGGAATGACGTCCTCGGTGACGCCGACGAGACCGCCGACGACCGCGTGCTCGCCGATGCGGGCGAACTGATGCACCGCTGAGAGACCGCCGAGAAACACATGGGCGCCGATCTCGACGTGGCCGCCGAGCGTGGCGTTGTTGGCGAACAAGACGTGATCGCCGACCACGCAATCATGCCCGACATGGGCGCCGACCATGAACATGCCGCGCTCGCCCACCCGCGTCTCCATGCGGCCGCCGGCGGTGCCGATGTTCATGGTCACGTGCTCGCGGATCACGCAGTCGGCGCCGATCACGAGCCGGCTCGGTTCACCCTTGTAATGCACCGACTGGGGCGGCGTGCCGAGAGAAGCGAAGGGATAGACGATGGTGCGCGGCCCGATCGTGGTGTGGCCTGCGACATGGATCTGCGCGATGAGCCGGCATCCTTCGCCGATCACGGCCTCGGGGCCGACGACGCAATAAGGGCCGATCTCGACCCCGGCGCCGATGCGTGCGCCATCGGCGACTCGCGCCGTGGGATCGATGCGTGGCACCGGTTCAATCTTCATTGATGACGGCGCCGACCTCGGCCTCGGCGACGAGGTTGCCGGCGACCTTCGCCTCGCAGCGGAACCACCACATCCGCTTGCGCTGCGCGCTCTTGGTCACGTGATACTCGACGATGTCGCCCGGAACGACCGGCTTGCGGAATTTGGCGTTGTCGACGGTGAGGAAATAGACCGAGCGGGGAGTATCTTCAAAGCCGAACGTGAGCGCGCAGATCGCGCCCGCCGTCTGCGCCATGCCCTCGATCAGGAGCACGCCCGGCATCACCGGCCGGCCGGGGAAATGGCCGGTGAAATAGGGCTCGTTCACGGTCACGTTCTTGATGCCGATGCCGAATTCATCGTCGCGCACCTCGATGATCCGATCGATCAGCAGGAACGGATAGCGGTGCGGCAACAGCCGAAGAATATCCTGCAATTCAAGTATCTTGGGCGGGCTCTTCGGCGGGCCCTTGGGCGCGTTCATGGTTCAGCTCGTTGGCTCGTCGTGATCGCTTCCGCCCGCTTTCGCGCCGGCGCCCTGCCCGCCCGCGGGTTGCTTGGCGGCGAGCTTCGTCAGCGTCGCCATCTCGCGGAACATCTCGCGTATGGGCTTTGCCGGCGTGCCGAACCAGCGGGCGCCAGCCGGGATATCGCGCATCACGCCGGAGGAGGAGGCGACCTGCGCGCCGTCGCCGATGGTGACGTGGTCGGCGAGCCCCACCTGTCCGCCCAGCACCACGTGGTCTCCGAGCGTCACGCTCCCGGAGATCCCGGTCTGGGACACGATGATGCAATGACGGCCGATCGACACATTGTGCGCGATTTGCACCAGATTATCGATCTTGGTGCCCTCGCCGATGACGGTATCGCGGCCGGCGCCGCGATCGATGGTGGAGCCGGCGCCGATCTCGACATCGTCCTGCACGATGACGCGCCCGATTTGCGGCACCTTGAGATGGCCGGCTTTCCCGGTCACGTAGCCGAACCCGTCCTGGCCGATGCGCGCGCCCGGATGGATGACGACGTGATCCCCGATCAACGCATTGAGCACGCTCGCGCCGGGCCCGACCGAGCAGTCTCGTCCGATCCGCACCTCGGCCCCGATCACGGCATTGGCGCCGATGACGGTACCGGCGCCGATCTCGGCGCGCGGGCCGATCACCGCCCCCGGATCGACCACGATGCCGTCCTCGAGCCGCGCTTCGGGATGCACGAAGGCGCCCGGATCGATGCCGCGCGCGCCGAAGGTGGAGGCGGGCCTGAGCTCGCCCTCATAGAGGGCGCGCGCCACGGTGACGTAGGCGCGGTAGGGCTCCTGGACGACGAGCACGGCGACGGTCTTCGGAGCCTCTGCGTCGTGCCGCCGGCCCACCAGGCAGGCGCCGGCGGCGATCGTCCGGAACAGGTCGAGATAACGCGTCTCGTCGAGGAAGGTGAGATCCTTGGGACCGGCGAGATCGAGCGGCTTCACGTTTTCGATCGCGCGCGCGAGATCGACCTTTCCCACCGGCTCGGCGCCGGTGAGGGCGATCACTTCCGCGAGGGTGATGGGGCCCCGGGAGCGAAAAAAAACGGGTTCCGTCATGCGCGATCCGTCGCCGTGCTTCCGCCGGTCGTCCGCTTGCGCCCGGACACGGGGGCTCAGAAGGCTCCTCCGGCCCCGAAGCGGAAGGCTTGCAGCCTGTCGTAGGGCTCCTTGGTCAGGGCGAAGGCGTAGTCGAACCGCAGCGGCCCGAACGGCGAGGCCCAGATCAAGCTCGCACCGGCGGAGGTGCGGACCTTGTTGGAGTCGGCCAGGCAAATGCCGCCAACCGCCGGAGCAGCTGGCCCTTTTAACGCGCTACCGGCCGGACAAGGAGCCGGGGCCACCGTCGCGCCGGAGACGCTACTGAAATTGGTGATCCCCGTATAATTCCACAACGAACCGGCATCGGCGAACACCGCGCCCTTGAGGCCGATATCCTTCGGGACCAGCGGGAGCGGGAACTGCAGCTCGGCGGTGGCGCCCCAGTAGAGCGATCCGCCGAGGGCGT
>JAHFPO010000050.1:0-1568 GCA_023266695.1 Hyphomicrobiales bacterium
CCTGCCGGTCGGCGCGAATGGCGATCTTGTCGCTGCGGATTTTTGCCAGGTCATCGGCGATCTCCGCCGTGTTTCCGTCGCGCAGGTCCCGCCGGAGCTCCATGCGATCCTGTCTCAGAGTCGCCAGATCCCGCCAGAGGTCCTGCCGGTCGGCGCGAATGGCGATCTTGTCGCTGCGGATTTTTGCCAGGTCATCGGCGATCTCCGCCGTGTTTCCGTCGCGCAGGTCCCGCCGGAGCTCCATGCGATCCTGTCTCAGAGTCGCCAGATCCCGCCAGAGGTCCTGCCGGTCGGCGCGAATGGCGATCTTGTCGCTGCGGATTTTTGCCAGGTCATCGGCGATCTCCGCCGTGTTTCCGTCGCGCAGGTCCCGCCGGAGCTCCATGCGATCCTGTCTCAGAGCCGCCAGATCCCGCCAGAGGTCCTGCCGGTCGGCGCGAATGGCGATCTTGTCGCTGCGGATTTTCGCCAGGTCATCGGCGATCTCCGTCGTGTCTGCGGTATGCAGATCCCGCCGGAGTTCCATGCGATCCTGTCTCAGATTCGCAAAGTCACGCCAAACTTCCTGACGATCGGCGCGAAAATCCAATTTGTCTGCATTGATGTCTTGTCGGTCGCTACGAATGTCTTGGGCAAGGACGGGGGTCATCATGATCAAGCCCAACAGCGAAGCCATGAGAATGCGTTCAGTCATGTCACGATCTCCTGAGGCTCTGGGTTGAAGTCCCACCTTCTCGAAGCGCAGGTCGGGTGCGCTCCAAGCAATGTCGATTGATTGGCGCAGACGGAGATGTCTGCGTCACCCGTAGAATAGCCAACGCAAGTGCTACTGGTAGAAAGTCGCCCCGCGAAAGGCGCACAGCCTTCGCGTAGATGAATTCACTTCAACTCACTTGAGTTCACTTGAATTCACTTTGAGTAACGATTTGTTAACCATACTTTGAGGCTCAGATACGGCGGCAATTTGACAATTTAAAAACTTGCTCCTTGTCCTCACCAAAAAGTTCGAATGGAGAATTTGGCCACGCGTATCGCGATTCAATTTTCTTTTTTGCAAGAGAACTTACTGTTTCCACGAAAAAATCTTGGCTGCGGTAAATGCAGAATCATCCTGCGAGCAATTGGATTCGTGGCAACATCAAAACAGGCCGCCGTCGAAAAGCCCAGAAGCAGCCTCCGTTGCCGCCATCACGCGCTGCTGAAATGACGGGCTGCCGAGGCGCTACCAGCGGCGAATCGTCATCATCGACGATGATCTTCAGCTTCTGTCACGACGCATATTTGATCGAGCAGCCATAGGGCCGCGCCGTCGTGGCCGTGACCGGCTTGCCCTGCGACAGCTCAGTCAGCGCCTCGTCGACGAAATTCCTGGCGGTCTTGAGATCCTCCAGCCTCGCCGTAGGCTTGTCGTCGATGCCGCCCATGTAGGCGAGCGTGCCGTCGCCCGTGATCACATACATGTGCGGGGTGGTGCGGGCGCCGTAGGCGTGTCCGACAGTGCCCTTCGGATCGAGAACCACCGCGCTGGGCGCAGCACCCCGATCGGCGGTGAGCTTGTTCGCTTCCGC
>JAHFPO010000050.1:1578-14265 GCA_023266695.1 Hyphomicrobiales bacterium
GCGCGGTCCATTTCTTTTGCTGCGCCTGCATGTTGTTGCCGCCGTAGTGTTTGCGTACGTACGGGCAGTCGTGGTTGGTCCATTCGAGCACGACCGTCTTGCCCTTGAAGTCGGCGAGGGAAACGGTGCGCCCGTTGGTGTCGGAGAGCGTGAAGGCGGGCGCCGGCGCGCCGATGCGGGCCTCGGCGGCGGCGCTCGGCGCCACGTCCGCACCGAGAGCGAAGATCGCCGCCGCGCCCAAGAGGCCGGAGGCAAGAACGGTCCGTCGATCGATGATTTTCATGGAAGATTACTCCTCGCGCAGATGATGCGGTGAGATCGGGAACATTGTTTCGGCAATCGCGCTATCCCGGCAAGGGCGAAGGCGCTCACAAGTCTGTGAAAAATTCGGCTGTTGCGATGATGGCATGAATTTATCCGGCCGGTGAACCGGGAAACGATCCAATCACTCAGCTTTCCTGGAACACCTCCGCGCGCTTGGAGCGGATCGCCGGCAAGGCGACGATGATCAGCAGCATCGCGGCGGCAATCAGCAAACCCAGGCTGATCGGGCGTTCCATGAAAATCATCGGATCGCCGCTCGAAATCCGCATTGCACGGCGGAGGTTGTCTTCCATCAAGGGTCCGAGCACGAAGCCCAGGATCAGCGGCGCCGGTTCGCACTCGAGCTTGATGAAGATATAGCCCAGCACGCCGAAGAGCGCCGCCATCATCACGTCGAACGTGCTGTTGTTCACCGTGTAGACGCCGATGCCGCAGAACAACAGGATCGACAGATACAAGACTCGATAAGGAATCTTCAGCAACTGCACCCAAATGCCGATGAGCGGCAGGTTGATGATGACCAGCATGAGATTGCCGATCCACATGCTGGCGACCATGCCCCAGAAGAGCTGCGGCCGTTCGGTCATGATCTGCGGCCCCGGCTGGATGCCGTGGATGGTGAGCGCCCCGATCATCAGCGCCATCACCGCGTTCCCCGGAATGCCCAAGGTCAGCATCGGAATGAACGAGGTCTGGGCGCCGGCATTATTGGCGGATTCGGGTCCCGCCACCCCTTCGATCGCGCCGCGGCCGAAGCGCGAGGGGTCTTTCGCGACCTTCTTCTCGAATACATAGGCGGCGAAGGAGGAGAGCGTGGCGCCCCCGCCGGGAAGCACGCCGAGGACGGAGCCGAGCCCGGTGCCGCGCAGCACGGCGGGCCAGGCCTGCCGGAATTCCTGCATCGTCAGCCACAGCCCCGTCACCTTCTTCGCGACGACGGAACGGGTGTGACCGGGCTGGGTGAGATTGACCATGATCTCGCCGAGGCCGAACAGGCCGATCACCATCGGGACGAAATCGAGGCCATCGGCAAGGCGGGTCATTCCGAACGTGAAACGGGAGCCGCCGGTATTGCCATCGGTGCCGATCAATCCGAGCAGCAGACCCAGAATGATCATCCCGATCGCCTTGATGACGGAGCCGTGCGCGAGCACGACCGCGGCGATGAGGCCGAGCACCAGCAGGGAGAAATATTCCGGCGCCCCGAACGACTGCCCGACCATGGCGAGCGGCGGCGCCAAGGTCGCGATGATGAGGGTGGCCACGGTTCCGGCGAAGAACGAGCCGAGCGCCGCCACCGCCAGCGCCGCGCCCGCCCGGCCTTGCCGCGCCATCTGGTGGCCGTCGATGCAGGTCACGACCGAGGAGGTTTCACCCGGCAAATTCACCAGGATCGCCGTGGTGGAGCCGCCGTATTGCGCGCCATAGAAGATGCCGGCGAGCATGATCAGGCCGGACACCGGTTCGAGATGGAAGGTGAGCGGCAACAGCATGGCGATGGTCGCGATCGGGCCGATGCCGGGAAGCACCCCGATGAGCGTGCCGACGAGCGCGCCGGCGAGCGCGAAGCCGAGATTGACCGGCGTCATGGCGACGCCAAAGCCGATCGCGAGGTTCTGCAGCAGCTCCATCGGTCACCACTCCGGCCAGACCGGCATGGTCAAACCGAGACCGACGATGAAGATCGCCACCGAAAACGCGAGCAGGACGGCGGCCGTAAGCAGCGTTTCGAGCGGTTTCGATTCCCGGCTCGCCAGACTGCCGATGCCGATCAGGAGAACAATCGAGATCACCAGCCCCAACCGCTCGATGGCGAGCGCGAAGGCGACGAGGCTCAAGGTCACGAACACGATCGGTCGCAGGATCGAGGTCCGCTCGCCGTCCGTTTCCGAGTGTGCGCGCGCCTCCCGCAGCCCCTGCAAGAGCACGACGCCTCCGAGCACCAGCAAGATCCACAGGAGCAACCGGGGCACGTAGCCGGTGCCCATCCGCAGGGCGGTGCCGATCGGATAATGACGGGAAACCCACAGGCCGATCACCGCGACGCCGATGAACAGCAGCCCCGCCAGCACGTTTTTTCGCGCGAGCGTCTCCCACCTGAACGGGATGAACGGCTGTCCTTTTTTCTCGCCCTCGCTCATGGGCGCGTCCATCGCTCTCGACGCAAGCGAAAGGCCGGTACGGCGGGGGCAGGCATCATCTTCATCGACCGACCCCTTGGCTGATAGCGAGGCCCCGCGCCGTTCCCGGTTGGAAATCTACTCGGCGACCTCGATCTTCACCTGGCTGGTGATCTTCTTCCAGGCGGCAATTTCTCCCGCCAGCCAAGTCTTGGCCTCGTCCACCGACTTGTTGGGGACGATGTTGAAATTCTGCTTCTTGAACGCCTCCTGCGCGGCCGGCGCCTGCAGGCCCTGGACGGCGGCCTTGTGAAGCGTCTCCAGCACTTCTTTCGGCGTGCCGCCGGGCGCGAACAGCCCCTGCCAGGCGAGCGTGCCGACGTCGGCAAAGCCGATCTCCTTCATCGTAGGCACGTCGGGATAGTCGGGCAGGCGCGCGTAATTGACGAGCGCCAGCGGCTTGAGCTTGCCGGCCTTGACCATCGCGGCGGTGCTGGCGACGTTGAGGAACGAGGCCTGGGTGTCGCCCGTCACCATGTCGTTGATCACGCCGGAGGCGCCCGCCTTGTTGGGGATGGCGATCATGTCGAGATCGCCGGCGCGCTTGGCGAAGAACGCCATGTCGTAATGCGGGTAGCTTCCCACGCCGACATGCCCGTAGCGGACCTTGCCCGGGTTCTTCTTGGTATGGTCGATGAGCTCCTGCGCCGTCTTGGGCGCGAAGTTCGTCGTCGTGACGAGCAGGAAGGCCGGAATATCGACCAGCCGCGACACCGGCACCACGTCCTTGTCGTAATTGATCGAGAACTTCTTCGGCACGATCACCGGGGTGATCGCGTTGGTGCTGACGTTTCCGATCATCAGCGTGTAGCCATCGGGTTTCGAGCGGGCCATTTCCTCGATGGCGATGATGCCAAAGGCGCCGGGCTTGTTCTCCACCACGAAGGACTGGCCGAGAATCTGCCGCATCTGCTCCGCGAGGATGCGTGCGGCGATATCGGTCGCGCCGCCCGGCGCGTAGGGCACGATGATCTTCACCGGCTTCGACGGATATTTGTCCTGCGCTCCGGCCTCCAGCCCGCCGAGGGCAAGGCAGAAGACGGACAACAACATCAGGATCAAACGCTTCATTTCATCCTCCCTGTGGGTTCCCTGGTCGGGCCCGAGTTCTTCGCCCGCGCCTTTCTTGGTCTTGCCGCCCTCCCTCAGGCGGTCTTGAAGCCGTGCAGACTATGCGATGCATCCTTGACGGTGAAGAACAGCACGTCGGCATCGGGCGTCGCCTTGCCCGAGTGAATGGTATTGGACGGGATGTAGACGACCGATCCGGGCTTGGCCACGATCTCCTTGTCGCCGATCTTCGCCTTGAAGGTGCCCTCGAGAATATAGATCCATTGCTCGTTCGGGTGCGAATGCGGCTCGGCGCCGGTGCCCGCCGCCATGCGCATCAGCGCCACGATCATGCGGTCGCCCTCGATGCAGGCGCCCTCGGCCGTGGAATAGGCCGGCCCGCCCTTGATATGGTTCACCTTGGCAAGATCGAATAGGTATTCGCCGGTGCCGGCGCGCTTGGCGCCGGGAGTGCGGGCAACGGCAGCCTGGCTGGACATCACGGTTCTCCCGATACTTTCAGAATACCTGCGAACTCGTTCGCTCGGAGACGGGTGCTTTCGTATCCCGCCCCCAAGGCGTAAGCCCATTCAAATAAATCTACCAGATCGTTTGGCCTTGAGCGACTGCTCACTTGGCGTCCGCGATCGCACTTCTCCCTTACCGCCATGCCGGCCTGCCGTGCGCTTCCCAACCGGAAACCGCGGCCACTTGCGGAAAACCACTGGGAGTCACAGAGTGTCTGATGTCTAGCCGTTACAGAAGCTCGGCCCAACGAGTAATTCAGGGAGGATAGGATGAAGACCCGTTTCACGCGCAGAAGCGGCGTCCGGCGGCGCGAATTCCTCGCCGGGGCTGCCGCCACGTCGAGTCTGCTGGTCATGCGGCCCTGGGTGGCCGAGGCGGCCAAGTGGCCCGAGAAGCCGATTAATGTCGTCATTATGTACGAAGCCGGCGGCGGCACCGACACCATCATGCGCGTGCTCGCCAAGGAGATGGCGGCGGCGCGCGGCTGGAATGTCGAGCCCATCAACAAGCCTGGCGCGGTCGGCGGGATCGCGACCAATTACGTGCTGTCGCAACCCGCGAACGGCTACACGATCCTGGGCGCCGCCAATTATAACCGCTTCGTCCGGGTGATGGGCCACACCAACAGCAAACTGTGGGAGGACTGGGTCATTCTCCAGGCCGCGAGCTCGATCGCCAGTTGGTCGGTGGCGTTGGATTCCCCCTTCAAGACCTTCGACGACGCGGTGAAATATGCCAAGGCCAATCCCAACAAGCTCACCGTCTCCACCTCGGGAACGGGCGGCGTCTGGCACGAGGTCGCGCTGGTGCTCGGCGATGCGGCCGGCATCAGGCCGCAGTTCATCCCCTACAAGGGCGGCAAGCCCGCGACGCTCGCCGGTCTGCAGGGCGAAACGCAGATCGCCGGCGGCGGTCTGCATGAGCACATCGATCTCATCCGGGCAGGAAAGCTGCGCAATCTCTTCCATGCCGGCAGCAAGGACATCACGCTCGAAAACGGCACGGTACTGAAATCGATCAGCGGCCTGGTGCCGAGCCTCAAGCCGAGCCTACCGTTGGGCGCCGAATACAACTTCCTGATCAAGCGCGACACGCCGGTGGAGATTCTGCGCGAGATCAAGTCGGCGTTCGAAGTGGCCGTCAAATCCGCCGCCTTCAAGGAGATCGCCAAGAAGGAATATTTCGAGGTCGAGGTGCTGAGCGGCACGGCGGCCGACAAGAAGGGCGCATTCCTGGAAGCACGGGCGACCGACATCTTCAACCGCTACAAGGATCAGATCGGCGCCAAGGTGAAGACCGCCGCCGAGCTCGGCCTGCCGGAGCCCGCCGCGTTCGACAAGTGGTGGCCGCCGAAAGGCTATAAACCGATCGAGTTGTGATCGATCTCCCATCCTCGGCGAGTGCGAGGCGGCCCCGCCGTCTCGCGCCTCGACTCCGTCATGAGCGACAACCCTAAACCCGTCCTGTCCGAAGACCCAAACGCCGGGCTCGCCACTCCCATCATGGATTTGATAGCGGCGGGAGTGCTCGCCGTGATCGCGGTCTGGATGATGACGGAGTCGCTCCGGCTGCCCGTTCCCGGCGCCATCACCACTGCGCCCGGCCTGTTGCCGTTCATCACCTCGGCGAGCCTGCTCGTCATGGCATTGATCCTCGGCGCCAATGCGCTCGCGCGCCGGCGCGTGGTGGACGCGAAATCCGTCGCGATCGAATTGCCGGCCGACTTCCAGCGGACGCTGCTCCTGGGCGCGATCTTGGTGGTCTATGTCCTCGGGCTGCAGTTTCTGCCGGTCGAGGCGGCGCTCACGATCGCGTCAATCCGGATTGTCATAGGCGCCTTCGAGGTCGCGACAATCGTCATCCTCACCGCCATCCTGCGGGTCTATTGGCAGGCGGCGTTGTGGGCTTGTTTTGTGGTGACGTTCGGCTGGGTCGCATTTCTTTCCATCGTGTTCCGGCTCGTGTTCCAAGTTCCGCTGCCCTGAGGATTGACCACATGATCGACGCCTTCCTGCATGTCCTGTCGCCGACCCTGCTGCTGGTCAGTCTCGGCGGAGTCGTGCTCGGCATCATCTGGGGCGCGCTGCCGGGCCTCTCCACCACCATGGCGATGATGCTCTTGATCGGTCTCTCCTCCGGCCTGTCGCTCGACGTCGCGCTCGCCTTCATGCTCGGCGTCTATAACGGCAGCTCGTTCGGCGGCGCCGTCTCCGCCGTCCTCATCAATATCCCCGGCACGCCCGATTCGATTCCGACCATGATAGAGGGCTATCCGCTCGCCAAGCAGGGCAAGGGCGGCGAGGCGCTGGGATTGGCGATCACCGCGTCCTTCCTCGGCAATTGGGTCGGCATCGTGCTCTTGGTCGCCTGCATGCCGGTGATCCTCGCCATAGCGCTCAATTTCAAATCCTGGGAGATGTTCCTGCTGGCGGTGATCGGCATCTCGATCTGCGGCACCATGTCGTCGGGATCGCTGCCGTTGAAGGGCTGGATCACCGGCTGGCTCGGCATGCTCGCCGCCTTCGTCGGCTATGATGCCATTCACGGCGTTCCCCGCTTCACCTATGACGTCCCGGCGCTCTACGACGGCATCAGCTACGTCGCCATCCTGATCGGCATGTTCGGCTTGACCGAGGTGCTGCGCTCGCTGCCGGAGCACGGAGGCTCGCCGCTGCCGGAAAAGATCGGCCGCACCACGCCATCGATCGGGATTCTCTTACGCTACATGCCGTCCGCGTTCCGGTCCGGTCTCATCGGCATGATCACGGGCGCGATCCCGGGCGCCGGCGCCAATATCGCGGCCTTTCTGTCCTATGACATCGGCCGTCGCCGCGCCAAGCCCGAGGAGAAAGCGAAATGGGGGAAGGGCAGCTACGAGGGGATCGTCTGCGCTGAGGTCGCCAATAACGCCAATATGGGCGGCTCGATTTTGCCGACCTTGACGCTCGGCATTCCGGGGAGCGCTCCGGCCGCGGCCTTGATGGCCGCCTTGCAGATGAAGAACGTGGTGCTCGGACCGACCGTCGAGGTCGATCAGCCGGGGCTCGTCGCCATCATCTACGCACTCTTGATCATCGCCAATATCATGACCTGGTTTGCCTCGCTCGCGCTGATCAAGCCGTGCGTGAAACTCTTCATGCTTCCGCGCGAGATCTTGCTCGCCCTCATCATCCCGATCTGCGTGATCGGCGCCTATGCCGTGCGGCTCAATATGTCCGATGTCTGGGTCATGCTGGGCGCGGCATTCATCGGTTACGTCTTTCACATCTTCCGCTTTCCGCCGGCACCCGTCGTGCTCGGCGTCATTCTGGCGCCGCTCGCCGACGAAAATTTCAGGCGCGCGCTACTCCTGTTCGAGAACAAGGGCTTCGATTTCTTCTCTCAACAATACGTGGGGCACGCCCTGGTGCTGATCATCATCGTCGTCTTCATCGAGGGCATGTTGCGGGAGCGCCGGACGCGCAAGATCGCCGCGGGAGTCGCCCGGTGAATAAGAAAAGAACGGAAATCGGCCTTGCCGTCGTCGGCTGCGGCACCATCGGCCGCATCCGGGCGATGCTGGCGCGCGATTATCCGGGCGTCGGCTGGATCGGCCTGTGCGACATCGACGAGAAGATCGGGCGGAGACTGAACAAAGACTGCAAGGCGGATTTCTTCACCACCAATTTCGAGGAACTGCTGGCGCGGCCGGAGGTGACCGCGACCATCATCGCCACCGACGAGAATAATCACGTCCGGCCCACGCTCTTGGCGGTCGAGCGCGGCCATTCCCTCTTCATCGAGAAGCCGCTTGCGACCGACGCGCGCGAATCGAAGGCGATCCACGACGCCATCAAGGCCGCGAACGTCGACGCCGTGGTCGGCTACACCCAGCGCTTCCGCCGCCGCTTCCTCGCCGTCAAGGAGCGTCTCGTCAACGGACAGATCGGCGACGTCACCTCGGTGGTGACGCGCGCGTTCATGAACCGGATGGTTCCGATCGCGACGGTGCGGCGGACCAACAACCGCAGGAACCTCACGCCGATGGTCGTCTCCGGCACCCACAGCCTCGACATGTCGATGTGGCTGATGGAGGGGAAGACGCCGGTCTCGGTCTATGCCCGCTCGTGCGAGAGCGTGCTCGGACGGATCGGCACCAAGGATTCCACCTTCGGCATTTTCACCATGGACGACGGCGCGCTGTGGAGCATGAACATCAGCTGGGCGTTGCCGGAGGTGTGGCCGGGCTCGGTCTACGGCCTCGAGATCGGCATCGTCGGCACCAAGGGCGTGATCGACATCGAGGACACCCACCGCGATCTCATTCTCGCCTCCGAGGTCGCCCAGGGCGCGGGATACAGTCCCGACGGCTTTGCCCCCGGCATTCCGCGTCACGTCGATTTCCTCACCAGCTATCCGCCCGGCGATCTTCACGGCGGTGAGCTGTGGGGGCCGATGCGCGAGGAGACCAATTCCTGGTACCAGCGCATCTACAGCGGCAAACGCACGCCGCACGCGACCGCCGCCGACGGCCACCGCAATCTGCTCTTGACCATGGCGATGGATCTGTCGGCGCGGCGGGGCAGGGAAGTCAGGCTTCCGGTCGATCCGGAAGAGCTGATGGCGGAATGATCTCGTCCGGCGACATCCCATGAAGACCACGACCGCGATCGTCCTCGCCGCGCTGCTCGGCGGCGGAATCCCCGCTTCCGCCCTGGCGATGGAGCGCCCGCCGCAATTCGTCCTCATCGCCTTCGACAATTGCACCGAGCTCGAGCGCTGGCGGGAGCTTTCGGACTTTCTCGCCGACATGAACAAGACCGGCGACCGCGTGCATTTCACTTTCTTCGTGAGCGGCGTCAATTATCTCGCCAATGCCGGCAAGAACGCCTACCAGGCGCCGGGTCACGGGCGCGGGGCCTCCAACATCGGTTTCGGCGGCTCGCCCGAGGACGTGGAGGCCCGCGTCGCCTACATCAACAAGCTCCACGCCAGCGGCAACGAGATCGGCTCCCATGCGGTCGGCCATTTCGACGGCCGCGGATGGTCGGCGGCCGAATGGGCGCAGGAATTCCGGAGCTACGGCGATCTCTTCAGCAACGTGGCCGCGCGCAACAATTTCCCCGAGCGGGTGAAGTTCGATTTTCCCGCGAGCGAGATCGTGGGCTTCCGCGCGCCCTATCTCAGCCGCAGCCCGGGACTCTATGCGGCGCTCGCCGACCATCGTTTCCGCTACGACGCCAGCGCCACCGGCAATGCGGCCGACTGGCCGGAGAAAAAAGGCGGCCTGTGGCGGTTCAATCTCGCCGATCTCAGGATCTGGGGTTCGGGAAAATATACCCTGTCGATGGACTATAATTTCCTGATCGCCCAGTCCGGCGTCACGGCCAATCCTCGCAATCAGGATCTCTACCGCGAGCAGATGCTGCGCACCTATGTCCAGTATTTCAAATCGAACTACGCCGGCAACCGCGCGCCCGTCCACATCGGCCATCATTTCTTCGGCTATCAGGGCGGGGTTTATCAGCAGGCGCTCGTGGCCTTCGCCCGCATGGTGTGCGGGCTCCCCGAAGTGCGTTGCGTCACCTATGTGAAGCTCGCCGATTTCATGGATCAACTCGACGCCGCCACCCTCAAGGCCTATCAAAACGGCGACTTCCCGCGGGCGGCGGAGCCCGCGCTTGATCCCGCCAATGCCTTCGCGCGCGAGCGGCCCTGATTGCCTGGAAGATCAGCGCGGAAATCGTCTCCGCAGTTTTGCGAAGAACTGACGCACCGCCGCCTTGGCCGCTTGATAGCGCCGCAACACCGCCTGCCAGGCGGGCAAGGCGCGCAGATAGTCGAGCCATGGCATGATGAGATTGTAAGCCCAAGCGAAGGCCGCAATCGACATGAGCTTGTCGCGGCTCATGTGGAACATGCGTTCGACGATGGCGATTTTCAGCACCTCGCCGACGACGAAGACAATCACGCCGTAGAGGGTGTGACCGGTGGCGATGAGATAAGCGGAGACCGGCTTCACCGGCTCCAGGATGATGAGAGGGATGAGAAAAAGCGCGAGCGTGGGATAGGGGCCGAGCGCGGCGATCCACGCCGACACGCGAACGACGACCGGCAAATCCGCGAGGCGCTTGAAAATAGATTTGATGAGCGACAGGAACAGCGCGTCGATCAGGAAATAGAGGACGGCGGCGGCGAGCACCGCCCCTTTCAAGATCTGTTTCAGAACCGGACGAATGATCATGACGCCGTCATGCCCGCCGATCAGCCCGCCCCGCCGATCTTCTTCTGCAAACGCTGATCGAAGCGGTCGACATTGACGATGACGCGCTCATGCGTGCCGTCGCCGATCGGCTCCTTCTCGTCCCGGGCCTCGACGCGGAATTCCAGCGTGCGGCCGTCGATCTTGACGAGCTCGGCCGTTGCCCGGATGCGCATGCCCACGGGCGTCGCCGCGTAATGGCGGATATCGAGCCGGATGCCGAGGCTCTGGTGGCCCGCGGGCAGGAGGTTCTCCACCGCATCTAGCGCCGCCGCCTCGATCAGATTGATCATCACCGGGGTCGCCAGCACGTGCACGTGCCCGCTGCCGATGCGGGGCGCGGTATGTTCCTCGCCCACCACCAGTTCGGCGGAGCCCGTGCGCCCGATCTTCAATTTCGACAAATCGATCATCTGGAACCCTGGCTTATCCTAGGGCGTGATCCCGAAAAGTGGGAACCGGTTTTCGGATAAGATCACGCCCAAAATCAAAATGTTAGCGGGGTGGGCCGATTCAATTCGAACTGATCAGACTCTAAGGAAAACGGCCTGTCCCTACCAAAAACTAGCCATATGGATGATATAGTCCGCTCCGAACAGGGTGATGATTGGAACCGGCGCTCCGGTTGTATAAAAGAGAGCCCAATGTCGAATTTTTTCGCATCCGCAGAGAGGCGCAAATCGGTAGCGGTCGAGGTCGGCCGCGTCGCCGTCGGCGGCGGCGCGCCGGTGGTGGTGCAGTCGATGACCAATACCGACACCGCCGACGTCGAGGGGACGGCGCGGCAGGTGGCGGCGCTCGCGCGCGCGGGCTCGGAGCTGGTGCGCATCACCGTCGACCGCGACGAGGCGGCCGCCGCGGTGCCGAAGATCAAGGAGCGGCTCCTCAAGCTCGGCGTCGACACCCCGATCATCGGCGACTTCCATTATATCGGCCACAAGCTCCTCGCCGAGCATCCGGCCTGCGCCGAGGCGCTCGACAAATACCGCATCAACCCGGGCAACGTCGGCTTCAAGGAGAAGAAGGACCGCCAGTTCGGCTCGATCATCGAGATGGCGATCAAGCACGGCAAGCCGGTGCGCATCGGCGCCAACTGGGGCTCGCTCGACCAGGAACTTCTGACCAAACTGATGGACGAGAACGCGCGGGCGACGGCGCCGCGCGACGCGCGCGCGGTGACGCGCGAGGCGATGGTGCAATCGGCGCTCTCCTCGGCCGCGCGCGCCGAGGAGATCGGGCTTCCGCGCAACCGCATCATCCTCTCCGCCAAGGTCTCGGCGGTGCAGGACCTGATCGCGGTCTATCTCGATCTCGGCCGCCGCTCCGACTATGCGCTCCATCTCGGCTTGACCGAGGCCGGCATGGGCTCGAAGGGCATCGTCGCCTCCTCGGCGGCGCTCGGCGTGCTGATGCAGCGGGGGATCGGCGACACCATCCGCATTTCGCTCACCCCCGAGCCCGGCGGCGACCGCACGGTCGAAGTGAAGGTCGCCCAGGAGCTCCTGCAGACCATGGGCTTCCGCACCTTCGTGCCGCTGGTCGCCGCCTGTCCGGGCTGCGGGCGCACCACCTCGACCACCTTCCAGGAGCTTGCCCGCGACATCCAGGATTTCATCCATACCTCGATGCCGGAGTGGAAGAAGCGCTATCCCGGCGTCGAAGGGCTCACCGTCGCGGTGATGGGCTGCATCGTCAACGGGCCGGGCGAGTCGAAGCACGCCGACATCGGCATTTCGCTGCCGGGCACCGGCGAGCAGCCGGCGGCGCCCGTTTTCATCGACGGCAAGAAGGCGGTGACGCTGCGCGGAGCGACTGTCGCCGCCGATTTCAAGAAGATGGTGATCGACTATATCGAGCGCCGCTACGGCGCGGGCGCCGGGCGGAGCGCCGCGGAGTAGCGGGCGCAGCGCGGCATCTACCAGCGAACTGAGATATGCCCAAACTGGATACACATTCTACTCAACAAAAAAATTGGATCTCGGCATTCTCACCGACATAGCCCCACGGTTACGAGAGCTGTCGCTCCAGTGTGCTCGCCTCGCAATTGATTGCTCTGATCACCAACTCGCCGGCGAGATTGGGGGCATCAGCATCGAGCTGGCGATCAGCGCGCAAACATTGGAACAATTCCTCACCATCAGCGACAAAGATAAATAAATTATCGTCAAAATCGAATATCGGCCCACCCAAACTGCTCACGAATCCCATCCATCTTAGTGCTGGGCAGCAGGTTACGATGAAACCAATGTTTGAAGGACCGGCAAAGTCCGTTGTGGGTCGGCCTGAGACGCACATCGATTCCCGCCTAGGTCCGCTTGGGACCATTAGAGCATTTTCCGGTGAAGTGGGCACCGGTTCGCCGCA
>JAHFPO010000152.1 GCA_023266695.1 Hyphomicrobiales bacterium
ACGGCGCTGGCGCTCGCGGAAATGCTCGCCGCCGCGGGCGAGCGGCCGGCCTTCATCACGCGCGGCTATGGCGGGCGCGAGCAGGGACCCGTGCGGGTCGATCGGCAGCGTCACGACGCGCGCGCCGTCGGCGACGAGGCCCTCCTGCTCGCCCGCGCCTTTGCGACCGTGGTCGCGTGCGACCGCGTGGCCGGGGCAAGGCTTGCCGTCCGCGAAGGTGCGAGCGTCGTCGTGCTCGACGACGGGTTTCAGAATCCGGCGCCCGCGAAGGACTTGGCGCTCCTGGTCGTCGACGGCACGAGCGGGATCGGCAATGGCCGGGTATTTCCGGCGGGCCCGTTGCGCGCGCCGCTCTCGCCACAACTCGCGCGGGCGCATGGACTGGTGCGGATCGGCGCGGGCGCGGCCGGGGAAGCGGTCGCAACAACCGCCGCGGCCATGGGCATTCCGGTCATCGCCGCCCGGCTCGTGCCCGATCCCGCCGCCGCCTCATCGCTCACGCGCCGGCGCGTCATCGCCTTCGCCGGCATCGGCCACCCGGAGAAATTCTTCACGACCCTCGCCGCGACCGGCGCCGAGCTGGTCGAGCGCCGCGCCTTCGCCGATCATCATCCCTATTCGGCCGCGGATGCGCGCGCACTGCTTGCGGCCGCGCGGGCGGGTAGCCTCCTTCCCGTCACCACCGAGAAGGATCAGGCGCGCATGATGGGCGATCCCGCGCTCGCGGAACTCGCCGCCGCCGCGCAGACCTTGCCGGTGCGGCTCCGGTTCGAGGATGAAGCGGCGGTGCGCGCGCTCATCGGTGCGGCGCTGGCGCGGGCGCGCCGTTGAATCAGCCCATGCCCCGGTCGGAATGGAAACGGCGCAACACCGCCTCGGGGGTGGCATAGGCTTCCTGCCGCTCGACGTTCCAGTACTTCAGCTCGTCGAGGGGGATCGGCACGCCGGTGACCGCGCAGCGCACGAAGCCGCCCGGCCGGACGATGCGGTAATCGCCGTCGAGATAGCGGATTTCGGCCTCGCCGGCCGCAAGGGGAATGCGCTCGAAGCGGTTCATCGTTCAATCTGTGCCGCAGAATGGGGACGCGGCGCAAGATAGCATCGTCACCCTTTACGAAGATTTTATCGGCGCCCTGGAGATGGGCATCAATCCGCCGAATATATCAGCCGAAGAGACTACCCTGCCCTTCTCCGTCCCGCCCGCCGCGACGGCGGCGTGGCGTGCCGCCGCCGGTCACGACCGCTCCGATGCGGCCGTCGGCAAGCTCGATGTCGAGCGGATCGCCGGCGGCGACGGCGGCGGCCGAGCGAATGGGATCACCGGCGGCATCGCGCACCAACGCGAACCCGCGGGCGAGCACCTTCTGATAGCCGAGGGCGTTCAGCAATCCGGCGAGCGATTCCCAGCGCGCCCGTCGCTTTTCGACGACCCGCCGGAAAGCGCGATGCGCGCGTTCCGCCAAGGTGCGGCTTCTCTCCGCAGCACGCTCGATCTGCGCCCGCAATGCGCGCGGACCGTGCCGACCCGTTGCCCGCTCGAAGCGGACGCGGTGCACATGGGCGTTGGCGCGGAGCGCGCGCGGCAGGCGCTCGCCCAAGGAGTCGAGCCGCTGACGCGGCAGCGCCAGTACCGCGTCGGCGGCGGGCAATCCGCGGGCAAGGCCGCGCACCTCGGCGCGCAGCCGCTCGATCGAACGCGCGATCGACGCGGCAAGGCGGAGCGCGCGGTCGCCGATGAGGGCGATCAGCTCGGCGCGCACCGGCACCACCATCTCCGCCGCCGCGGTGGGCGTGGGGGCGCGGCGGTCGGCGACGAGATCGAGCAAAGTGAAATCGGTCTCGTGGCCGACCGCCGAGACGAGCGGGATCGCGCTGGCGGCGGCGGCGCGCACCACGATCTCCTCGTTGAAGCCCCAGAGATCCTCGAGCGATCCGCCGCCGCGCGCGACGATGATCACGTCCGGTCGCGGGATGGCGCCGCCCGGCCGAAGCGCATTGAAGCCGGCGATGGCGGCGGCGACTTCCGCCGCGGAAGTCTCGCCCTGCACCCGCACCGGCCATACCAGCACGGGCCGGGGGAAGCGGTCGGAAAGCCTATGTAATATGTCGCGGATGACGGCGCCGGTGGGCGAGGTGACGACGGCGATCACGCGCGGCAGATAGGGCAGCGGCTTTTTGCGGCTGTCGTCGAACAGGCCCTCGGCGGCGAGCTTCTTCTTGCGCTCCTCGAGCAAAGCCATCAGCGCGCCGATGCCGGCGGGCTCGAGGGCGTCGATCACGATCTGGTAGGCGGACTTCCCCGGATAGGTGGTGATCTTGCCGGTCGCCACCACCTCCAGGCCTTCCTCCGGCTTGAAGCGCAGCCGCCCGAACATCCCCTTCCAGATCACCGCGTCGATGCGGGCGTTCTCGTCCTTGAGCGAGAAATAGACGTGGCCGGAGGAATGCGGGCCCTTGTAGCCGGAAATCTCGCCACGCAGGCGCACATAGGGATAGGCTTCCTCGACCGTGCGCTTGAGGGCGGCGGAAAGCTCCGAGACGGTGACCTCGGGTAAATTCGTGCGGGCTTCCGTGGACGCGGCCATGGGCGCTCCGGTGCGGGCTCTGATCTATGCTACATCAACGCGCCTGCTCGAACATACTTCCGGATTTTTCCCCATGAAGGTGCTCCTGATCGGCGCGGGCGGACGCGAGCACGCGCTCGCCTGGAAGCTCGCCGCGAGCCCGCTTTTGACCAAGCTCTATGCCGCGCCGGGCAATCCCGGCATCGGCGAGGAGGCGGAACTCATCGCCCTCAATATCGCCGATCATCGGGCGGTGGCGGACTTCTCTAAGGCGAACAAGATCGATCTCGTGGTGGTGGGGCCGGAGGCGCCGCTCTGCGCCGGCCTTGCTGACCATCTCGACCGGGCCGGGATCAAGGCGTTCGGCCCCAAGGCCAAGGCGGCGGCTCTCGAAGGCTCGAAATCTTTCACCAAGGAGCTCTGCGCCGCCCATGGAATTCCGACCGCGCGCTTCGCCGAATTCCGCGCGCGCGAGGCGGCCAAGGACTATGTGAAGCAGCACGGCGCCCCGGTGGTGGTGAAGGCGGACGGCCTCCACGCCGGCAAGGGCGTGGTGGTGGCGATGACCATGGACGAGGCGATCGCGGCGGTCGATCAGGTCTTCACCATGAGCGAGGAGAGCGAGGCGCCGGTGGTGATCGAGGAATATCTCGAGGGCGAGGAAGCGAGCTTCTTCTGTCTCGTCGACGGCGAGAAGATCGCTCCCTTCGCGAGCGCCCAGGACCACAAGCGCGCCTTCGACGGCGATCGGGGGCCGAACACCGGCGGCATGGGCGCTTTTTCGCCGGCGCCGGCGATGACGCCGGCGATGGAGCTGCGCGCGCTCGAGGAGATCGTGCGCCCGACCGCCGAGGCGCTCGCGCTGGCGGGCACGCCCTATCGCGGCGTGCTCTATGCCGGGCTGATGCTCACCGCCGAGGGGCCGAAGCTCATCGAATACAACGTCCGCTTCGGCGATCCCGAATGCCAGGTGCTGATGCCGCGCCTGAAGGACGATCTATTGACGCTCCTGCTCGCGACCTGCGACGGCACGCTCGACCAGGTGAGCGTGCGCTGGCGCGACGAGGCCGCGATCACCGTGGTGATGGCGAGCAAGGGCTACCCCGGCGATTACGCGAGCGGCTCCGAGATCAAGGGGCTGGAACGGGCGGCAAAGATCGAGGGCGTCACGATCTTCCACGCCGGCACCAAGCGCGACGGCAAGCGCTTGCTCGCCAGCGGCGGCCGGGTGCTCAATGTCACCGCCATCGGCAAGACCCTGAAAGAGGCGCAGACCCGCGCCTATCGGGCGGTCGATCTCATCGACTGGCCGCAAGGCTTCTGCCGCCGCGACATCGGCTGGCGCGCGCTGGCGCGCTGATGGTTCGGTCCATTCGTTGGGCCAGCGATGGCTTGACAATTATGATTAATTTTCGCCCTTGACATTCCGCCTCACTAGGAATATATTCCATACAACCCTGCCCGTGCGAGGGCGCGCTCATGAGGTGCCTTGAACGTGGGGTGGGGTGGGCGCCCGCTGCTTTCGCCAACCACGGAAGCACCGGGAGGCCTCGGGTAGCCGTCCGTGGGCATTACGACCCGCTGCCTTCAGTGGCTGGACGGCATCGGGCTTGCCGGGACGAAAGCCCCGGCTTGTAGGTTGCGTGTTCGCGCCTTTCCCGATCGCCGGAAGTACGGCCCCGGGGTACGAAAAATCGCCGGAGGGCGGGCCCGCTCGCGCGGCCTCACCTCCAATGGAGCGCCGAAAGGCGACGCGCGCCCGAGCTTTTAAGTTGCGCAGACTACGTACACTTGTCTGCGCCGGGCGCGAACAGAACTGATGCGCCGATTGGCGCTCCATTCCCTCGCACTCCCGGAGTGCGGAGGAAACCGGAATAAAGCTCGGGCGCTAAATAGCGCCGCGAGAACGATGAAACACGTCATCCCGGGCGCAGCGCAGCACGAAGTGGTGCGCTGCAGACCCGGGATCGCGATCCCGGCTCTCCGCCGCCTTCGGCGGCTACGGCCGGGATGACAAGGAGTGAATATGCCGCGAGAGCCGGGCGTTCCCGGCTATGCTCGCGCAGAAAGGCGAAGCGGAAACGATGGAGCGAAACGACCGAGAGAGAGCCTCTTCGGCGCGCGCAACGCCCACGGTCGCGCTCGCGCTCGGTCTCGGCGGCGCGCGCGGGCTCGCCCATATCGCGGTGCTGGAAGCGCTCGACGAGATCGGCGTGCGCCCGGCGGCGATCGCTGGCGTCTCGATCGGCGCCCTCATCGGGACGGCTTACGCCGCCGGGATGTCGGGGCGCGAAATCCGCGCGCACGCGACCCGGCTCCTGCACGACCGCGGCGAGGTGCTGCGGCGGCTTCTGTCGATCC
>JAHFPO010000153.1 GCA_023266695.1 Hyphomicrobiales bacterium
CGCGGCGATCTCCGCGCGAAGACGATCGTGCTCTGCGGCGAAGCCTATCTCACGCGCTTGAGCAAGCTGCACCGGCAATTGATCCCGGTCTATTCGCTGATGACGCTGACGGAACCGCTCTCTCCGGCCGACTGGGCCGAGATCGGCTGGAGAAATCGCGAGTGCATCGATTCCGGCCGGCTTACGATCGAGTACATGGCGAAGACGGCCGACGGCCGCATTCTGTTCGGCGGGCGCGGCGCGCCCTACCATTTCGGCTCCAGGATCGAGGATGAGTACGACCGGCACCAGCCGACCATCCAGATGTTCCGGGAGAATGTCGGCAAGTGGTTCCCGCGCCTGAAGGACGTGCGCTTCAGCCATGCCTGGGGCGGCCCGCTCGGGATCGCGCGCGATTTCATGCCGACCATGATGTTCGACCCGGCCAGGGGCGTGGCGAGCGCCCGCGGCTATGTTGGCAACGGCGTCGCCACCACCAATCTCTCCGGCCGCGTGCTCGCCGATCTCATCACCGGCGCGAAATCCGAGATCACGACGCTCCCTTGCGTCAATCATCGCTCGCCCAATTGGGAGCCGGAGCCGTTCCGCTATCTCGGCGTGCATTTCATTCAGCGCGCCTATTGGAACATCGATCAGAAGGCGGAGCGCACCGGCGTGCCGCCGAGCGGCAGGACGCTGGCGGAGCGTCTGACGCGGCATTGACTAGGTCCGCCCATAGACCGGCGTCACCGCGCCGCGCGTGACCCGGTTGTCAGGTGAGGCGAGGAAGAGGATCGTCGCCGCCACCTCTTCCACCTTGGGCCAGAGGGCGTGGTCGGCCTTCGGCATCGCCTTGCGGTTCGTGGGCGTATCCATGATCGAGGGCGCGACCGCATTCACCAGAATGCCGTCGTTCGCGACTTCCTCGGCGAGCGCCACGGTGAGCGCCGCGACCGCGGCCTTGCTCGCCGCATAGGCGGCCATGCCGGCGCCCGCGCGCCATTCCAGCGCCGGCCGCGCCGCCACATTGACGATGCGCCCGCCTGCCTTGCCGCGCGCCATCGCTCGCACCGCCGCGCGGCAGCAGAGAAAGCAGGTGACGAGATTGGTGTCGACCTGTTGCATGAGCGCGGCCTTGTCGGTCTCGGCGACCGGGCTCATCGCGAACCCGCCGACGAGATGGATCGAGGCCCACAGGGTCGGAACGGCGTCGTAGAGGCGCGCCACCGCCGCCTCTTCGGTGAGCGTGCCGGTGGCGACGAGCCTTGCGCGCGGATGCGCGCGGTGAGGAAAGCGCTTTGTCTCCGCCTGTTCCAGACAGGGGACATGACAAGTCGCGCCCGCCTCCAGGAGGACGCCGACCACCGCGGTACCGAGCACGCCGGTGCCGCCGGTGACGACCACATGACGATCGCGAAAGTCCACGAGTCCCCCGCTATTCTTCGGCTTATGCCTTGCGGGACTACTCTATATTGACACGCCGTCGTATCAAATATTCGATGGCGTTCCGGGTCCCCCGGCTAGAGGAAGGCCAAAATGGTCCGTCCGATCCTGATCAACGGCAAGTTCGTCGCGGCGAAGTCGAACAAGTCGATCGAGGTCCGCAATCCGGCGACGCTCGAGCTATTGGACAGCGTGCCCGCCTGCGGCGAAGCCGACGTCAATGCCGCCGTCAAGGCGGCGCGCGCCGCCCAGCTCGCCTGGTGGAGAATGCCGGGCGTCGAGAAGGCGGAACTCTTGCATGAAGTGGCAGGGCGGATTCGCCAGAAGCAGAAGGCGATCGCGACCATGATGACGCAGGAGACGGGAAAGCCGCTGATCGAATCCAGCGACTGCGTCAAATGGGTGGCCGAGAGCTTCGACTACTTCGCCGAAGTGGGCCGCGCCGCCCAAGGCCCCGTCGTCGCGCCGGGCGCCGACCATCAGGTGAACTTCGTCCGCAAGGAGCCCTATGGCGTGGTCGCCTGCATCGCGCCGTTCAATTTCCCGCTCTTGCTCACGGCCTGGAAGGTCGCCCCGGCGATCGCGGCCGGCAACACCGTCGTGTGCAAGCCGCCGCACCAGAACCCGCTCTCGGGACTCCTGCTCGGCGAGTGCTACGACGTGCTGCCGCCGGGCGTGGTCAATATCGTGACCGGCGCCGGCGAGACCGGCGGCGTGCTCATCAATCATCCCGACATCGACATGATCGCCTTCACCGGTTCCACCGCGGTCGGCAAGATCATCGCGTCCACGGCCGGATCGCAGTTGAAGAAGATCAATCTCGAGCTCGGCGGCATCGACCCGCTGCTGGTGTTCGAGGATTCCGATCTCGAGGTGGCGGTGCGGGGTGCTGCGTGGGCGCGGCTGTTGAACGCCGGCCAGGTCTGCACCTCATCGAAGCGCATCTATGTGGTGGAGCCGATCGCCGAGGAATTCACCAAACGCCTGGTCGAGCACGTGAAGACGCTCAAGGTCGGCAATCCCATGGATCCCACGACCGACATGGGCCCGCTGATTTCGGCCGATGCCGTCGACAAGCTGGAAAAGCAGGTCGCGGCCGTGGTGGCGGAAGGGGCGAAGCTCCTCCTCGGCGGCAAGCGTTTCCAACCGAAGGGCCTCGGCGGCCATTACTTCCAGCCGACCGTGGTCGCGGGCGTGAAGCACGGTGGCATCGCCACCACCGAGGAGCTATTCGGCCCGGTGGTCTCGATTTTCTACGTCAAGGATGCGAACGAGGCGATCGAGAAGGCGAACGATTCCGAATACGGCCTCGGCGCCACGGTCTATACCAAGAGCCTCGAGCTCGCCATGAAGGCGATGGAGAACATCAAGGCAGGGAGCTTCTGGATCAACGATCCGCTTTCCGACAACAACGCGGCGCCGTTCGGCGGCATGCGCCACAGCGGCATCGGCCGCGAGCTCGGCGTGGAAGGGTTGGACGCCTTCCGTGAGCCCAAGCACGTCCATCTCGACTACGTGCAGGAGCGCAAGCCCGACTGGTTCCCCTATGCGAACAGGAAGGTTCTATAAGGCCGGTAAAATGGTGCAGCTCGTCGATCACGTACGACTACTGGCCGGTTTTGGTCCCGCCCGCTAGAGTCTGATCAGTTCGAATTGAACCGGTCTGCCCCGCTAACATTATGACTTTGGGCGTGATCTTATCCGAAAACCGGTTCCCACTTTTCGGGATCACGCCCTAGCTCGCCCCGTAGCGATAGATCCAGGCGTGGCGATCGATGAGGCGGTGGGCGTTCCAGCGCAGCATGAAATCGCGTAACGCCCGCGCCAGCCCGCCGGCGTGATAGGCGCGGCCGGTGAAACGGGCGGCGCGTTGCATCTGCGCGGTGCGGAATTGGCGCTCGGCTTCATAGGCGCGCAAGGCGAACGCGATCTCGCCCGGAAGTTTCAGCTGGCGGCCGAGCGCGACCGCGTCCTCGAGGGCGGCGGCCGCGCCCTGGGCGAGAAAGGGCAGCATCGGGTGGGCGGCGTCGCCCAAGAGCGTGACGCGGCCCTCGCCCCAGCGCGCGAGCGGAGCGCGGTCGGCGAGCGTCCAGCGGCGAAATTCCTTGGCGGCGGCGATGGCGCGCTGCGGCATCTCCGCCCAGCGGTCGCAAGCCTTGGGGATCGCCGCCATATCGGCCTTGGCGTTCCAGCCTTCGCTTCGCCATGGATCGGCGAAAATGGCGACCACGTTGATCAAGCTTCCGCCCGCGACCGGATAATGGACGACATGGGCGTCGCGCCCGAGCCACAGCCGGACTGTCGGCTCGGCGAAGCTCGCGGGTAGTTTCTCCGCCGGCACCAGCGCGCGCCAGGCGACCAGGCCGGGAAAATCCGGCGGCTCGGCGCCGTGCAGGCGCGCGCGCAGCCTCGACCACAGGCCGTCGGCGCCGATGAGCGCGAGCCCCGTGTGCTCCTCGTTTTTCCCCGCGCGCTGGGCGAGCGCGGTGACGCCGCGGGCGTGGGCCGCGAAGTCCATCACCTCGGCGCCGAGCTCGAACACGATATCGACGAGATCGCTCGCGGCCTCATGGAGCGCGCGCTGCAGATCGGCGCGCAGGACGAGGAGCCACGGCGCGCCATGGCGCCGCGCCGCCTCCTCGCCGAGCGTCGCCCGCGCCAGCACGTTGCCGTTGTCGCCGGCGCCGACGATGAGCGCGCTTGCCGCGACCGCGCGCTTCTTCACGGCCTCGAGCGCGCCCAGGCGATTCAGCGCGCGCACGGCGTTGGGCGTGAGCTGGATGCCGGCGCCGATTTCCTCGAGCCTCTCCGCGCGTTCCAGCACCACGGTGCGGAAGCCGGCCTTGGCGAGCTCGATCGCGGCGGCCAGCCCGCCGATGCCGGCGCCCGCGACGAGAATGGTGCGCGAGCGCGCCACGGCCTTGCGCGATCAGGCCGCCCGGTCGGCGAGGGCGCAGCCGGCGGGCCGCGCCGCGCCGGCGGCGAGCGTCGGATCGTGGCGGTAGAGCGTCGAGCAATAGGGGCAGGTGATCTCGTCGTCCTCGCCCATGTCGAGGAAGACGTGGGGATGATCGTGGGGAGGCTTGGCGCCGATGCACTTGAACTCGCGGGCGCCGATGTGGACGACCGCGACACCCGGCTCGTTGTGGAAATGGGGAACGATCTGGTCGGCCATGATTCCGCCTCCCGCGGGCTCGCCGGAGGGCGGACCATAGAACACTGTTTCCGACCCGTCATCCCGAGGCGGGAATGGACATCGGCCCGCTCGCCTCGCAGGATGACGGTGGAACTGATCGCGCCTCCGCCGCTATTCCTGGCAACGACCGCGCACCGTCCATGCAGAGCTTCATCCATCACGGCGTCGAGATCGCCTACCTCGAACAGGGGAAAGGCGACCCAGTGGTGTTGATCCACGGCTTCGCCTCCAACAAGGAGGTGAACTGGGTCGCGCCCGGCTGGTTTTCGACGCTCAGC
>JAHFPO010000051.1 GCA_023266695.1 Hyphomicrobiales bacterium
CGCGCTGCGCACGAATGTTACAATATATCGTATGCCAGGCTGAAACAACAATATGTCGCTTACCCTGCGCCAGGATTCTCAGCCGCGCGGGCCTTCCTTCAGCCGCTTCGGATCGAACTTGTGCACATCCTCGAGCAACTGGACAAAGGCCTTGGCGCCGTGTTCGAGCGCCTGCTCCCCCTTGTCCTTGCTCGCCGTCGTGGCGTCGCCGATCGCGCCCGCCGGATTGAGATCCTGCGTCATCCAGCCGAACCCCGCCGGTCGTTCGGCGCGAAGCCGCGCGAATTCCTTCTCCATGGCCATGGTAGCGGAGGCAAAATTCCCGATCTTGTCCTTGCGCACCAATTCATCGCGCCCGGCCAGCATCAGCGAGGTCTCGATCGCACCGCCGTGAAAGCCGTGGAAGCGCTCGATATCGGTGAACAGCTTTTCCGGATAACCGAAGCGGCTGA
Organism: Hyphomicrobiales bacterium; assembly: GCA_023266695.1. Lineage (GTDB taxonomy): Bacteria > Pseudomonadota > Alphaproteobacteria > Rhizobiales > Xanthobacteraceae > JAUSIF01. The sequence goes on from JAHFPO010000051.1 coordinate 453, forward strand.
AGGCCGCGGTGACCGCAAGCATGCCGAGCCGGACCCGTAGATCGCGCGCCACGAGATCGAGAATCGGGCCGTTGCCGCCGTGCGAATTGACGATCACGAGTTTCCGCACGCCGGCGCGATGAACGCTTTCGCCGATCTCGTTCCAGGCACGAATGGCGGTTTCGGCCGATAGCGTGAGCGTGCCGGGAAAGGCGAGATGCTCGTCCGACTTCCCGATCCATTGCAGCGGCAGGAAAGTGACCGGAAGCGCGGCCGGCAGCAGCTTGTGCACGCGCGCGAGATAGCCTTCGGCGATGAAGCCATCGGTGCCGAGCGGCAGATGCGGCCCGTGCTGTTCGACGGCGGCGACCGGAAGCACGGCAATCCAGCGCGCCGGCTCGCCGGCGCGGAAATCCTCCCAGGTCATTTCGGTCCAAAAGCGCTTGGGCAGCATGGCGTTCTCGCACGGGTCGGACGCAACCTAGGGTCCGGCCGCCGCCCTCGCAAGCGCTGCGTCCGGGCCCGGATACCTTGGATGGGCAAGAATTGCGTCCGCGCTATAAGATGCGGGACCGAGGGAAAAAATGGCTCTTGCAATGTGCCGACGTTTTGTGCGCTTTGCCGCTTTCGCTGGCTCGCTGCTCCTCGTGAGCTCGCCCGCTCCAGCCGCCGACAAGGTGACCTTCGGCACCAACTGGGTCGCCGAGGCCGAACACGGCGGCTTCTATCAAGCCGTCGCCGACGGCACCTATGCGAGATACGGGCTCGAGGTCCGGATCGTCCCCGGCGGGCCGCAGATCAACAACCGGCTGCTGCTCGCGGCCGGCAAGCTCGATTTCGTGATGGGAGCGAACCTGTTGCAAGCCTTCGCCGCGGTCGAACAGAGAATCCCGACCGTCGTCGTCGCCGCCCTGTTCCAGAAGGACCCGCAGGTGCTCATCGCCCACGCCGATGCCGGCGTGGAGAGATTCGCCGACCTGAGGCGGCTCAACATCCTGGTCTCGAAGGAAGGGCTCGCCACCTACTACCAATGGCTCAAGTCCGAGCACGGCTTCCGCGAGGAGCAGGTGCGGCCCTATACCTTCAATCCGCAGCCTTTCCTCACCGACAACAAGCTCGCCATGCAGGGCTACGTGACCTCCGAGCCCTTTGTGGTCGAGAAGCAGGGGCGCATCAAACCGAAGGTCTTTCTGCTCGCCGATCAGGGCTTTGACACCTATTCGACCACCATCGAGACGCGTGTCGAGCTCACGCAGAAGAAGCCCGACCTCGTGCGCCGCTTCGTCGATGCCTCGGTCATCGGCTGGTACAATTATCTCTACGGCGACAATCGCCGGGCGAACGAGCTGATCAAGCAGCATAATCCGGAGATGACCGACGACCTGATCTCCTATTCGATCGTCAAGATGAAGGAATATGGCATCGTCGATTCGGGCGATTCTCTGCGCTTCGGAATCGGCGCGATGACCGAGGCGCGGGTCAAAAGCTTTTTCGACAAGATGGTGAAGGCGGGCGTGGTGAAGTCCACGATCGATTGGCGCAAATCCTTCACGCTTTCGTTCGTGAATCATAAAGTCGGCCTCGATCTGCGCCCGCAGAACTGAGGTCATTGCGCCCGCCCATGTCCGCCGCCTCATCCGCCCGCGAGAACAAGTCCTCCGCGTCTTCGACGGGCGGCCCGCTCGCCGCTTTTCGCAAGGTCGGCAAGAGCTTTCAGAACGGCGTGACCGCCCTCGACGGCCTCGATTTCACCGTCCGCGAGAGCGAGTTCCTGAGCCTGCTCGGGCCCTCGGGCTGCGGAAAATCGACGGCGCTACGCCTGATCGCCGGTCTCGCCGAGCCGAGCGAAGGCGACATTCTCTGGCACGGCGGCGCCGGCCCGCGCGAGATCGGCTTCGTGTTCCAGGAGCCGACGCTCATGCCCTGGACCACCGTCGCCCAAAACGTGCGCCTGCCGCTGCGGCTCAAGGGCATCGCCCGGCGCGCGGCGGCCCCGCGGGTCGCGGAGGCGCTTGCCCTGGTCGGCCTAGGCGATTTTCGCGACGCCTATCCGCGCGAGCTCTCCGGCGGCATGAAGATGCGCGTCTCGATCGCGCGCGCGCTCGTCACCCGGCCGCGTCTCTTGTTGATGGACGAGCCCTTCGCCGCCCTCGACGAGATCACGCGTTTCAAGCTCAACGACGATCTGCGCGCGCTTTGGAGTACGCTTCAGTGCACCGTCGTCTTCGTCACCCACTCGGTGTTCGAGTCGGTCTATCTCTCGACCCGCATCCTCATGATGACGCCGCGGCCCGGACGCATCGCGGCCGAATTCACCATCGAGACACCGGAGCCGCGCGATGCCCATTTTCGCACGTCTCCCGAATATGGCGCTGAATGCCGCAAGATTTCCGCGGCACTCGCCCGCGTGATGGGAGAAGACTGATGGCAACGAGGCCTCCCGCGAACGAGCGCGCCGCACCGCACGCCGAAAGGCGGCTGCGTTATCTGCTGCCGGTGCTCGTCTTCGCCGCGGCGGTCATCGGCTGGGACCTGGTAGTCCGTCTCGGCTCGATTCCGCCCTATATCCTTCCCGGCCCGAGCCTCGTGATGCAGACGCTCGCCGATGACTGGGGCGTGCTTTCGGCCTCGCTCATGGTCACGCTCAAGACCACCGCGCTCGCGCTCATCGCCGCGACCGTCGGCGGCGTTTTGCTTGCGATCCTGTTCGCGAGCTCGCGGCTGGTCGAGCTTTCGCTGTTTCCCTTCGCGGTGATTCTGCAGGTGACGCCCGTCATCGCCATCGCACCACTGCTCCTCGTCTATCTCGCACCCGATACGGCAGTACTGGTGTGCGCGTGGATCGTCGCCTTCTTCCCCATTCTTTCCAACACTGCGCTTGGGCTCGCTTCGGTCGATCATCATTTGCGCGATCTCTTCGCCCTCTACGGCGCCGGCCGCATGAAGACGTTGTTCCTGCTCGGGATTCCGGCGGCATTGCCGTTCTTCCTCGGCGGCCTGCGCATCGCCGGCGGCCTGGCGCTCATCGGCGCCGTCGTCGCCGAAATCGCCGCCGGCAGCGCCGGTCGAGGCTCGGGCCTCGCCTATCGCATCGTCGAATCGGGCTACCGGCTCAATGTGCCGCGCATGTTCGCGGCCCTCCTGCTCATCTCGCTCGCCGGCATCGCGATCTTCGCCGTGCTCACGCTCCTTCAGCATCTTGCGTTGCGTCGCTGGCACGAAAGCGCGCTCGCCGAGGAGATGTGAGGGTGAAACGCCCCCGGCCCGCGCCGCCGCGCAAGCTGCCGGCCGCGGACGACCGGCGCGCGCGCCTGATCGGCATCGGATTGATGTGCGCGACGCTCCTCTGCTTCGCCTGTCTCGACACCATCGCGAAGTGGCTCACCCAGCACATGGATACGCTCGAGATCGTGTGGGCGCGTTATGCGAGCCACTTCTTCCTGTCGCTGGTCTTCGTCAATCCCTGGACGACGCCGGGGCTGCTCTCGACCCGGCGGCTCTGGCTGCAGATCGGTCGCTCGGCGCTCCTGTTCGGTTCGACCGTGTTCAATTTCATCGCGCTGCGCTATCTGCAGCTCGATCAGTCTTCGGTGATCGCATTCACCACTCCGTTCTTCGTGGCGCTCCTCGCCGGCCCCTTGCTCGGCGAATGGATCGGCTGGCGCCGGTGGATGGCGATTCTCGTCGGCTTTGCCGGCGTCATCCTGATCGCACGGCCGGGAATGGGCGGGATTCACCCGGCGGCCGCCATCTCCCTCATGGGCTGCGTCTGCTACGCGCTCTACAATATCGCGACGCGCATGCTCGCCGGCCATGACTCGACCGCGACCACGGTGTTTTATTCCGCGCTTGTCGGTTTTATCGTGGCCACGTTGCCGGTGCCGTTCGTCTGGACCACCCCGACCGATCCCCTGGTGATCGCCGCGATGGTCGCCCTCGGCGTCTTCGGCGGGATCGGGCATCTGTTTCTGATCCTCGCCCATCGCTATGCGCCGGCGGCGATCCTCGCACCCTTCATCTATAGCCAGATCATCTGGTATATCGCCGGCGGATTTCTCGTCTTCGGCGACGTGCCGAACGGCTGGACGCTGGCGGGCGCGGCGATCGTAGTCGCGTCCGGCCTCTACATTCTCCACCGGGAACGACTTAGGGGGGGCCAGCCTTTAGATTCTCCACCGGGAGCGCCTTAGGGGGTCCGGCCGGTAGACCTCTCAGGGAAGCGCGATCCCGCTATCTACATGGACCTGTGTTGCGATATGCACGGCGCCAAGATATCCAAGCCTTCATTATATACATCGTTCGTCAGCGCCAGCGCGCCCGTAACGGTGTGGTAGATATTGTCGTGGCTGAGATTCTTGCTGCGCTGCGCCCGCAGGCAGTCGTCGTCGATGGAAAACCGTTTCCGGTATCCGTCAGACATCCACAGAATGAGGGGCACTCGTGTCTGCTCGTCGGGCGCAATGGCATACGGCGCGCCATGAAGATACAGGCCTTTCTCCCCGAGCGATTCGCCGTGATCGGATACGTAAATCAGCAGGCTGTCTATCTGTTCTGACACCGCCTTCAACAATCGGATTTGTTCGGCCAGCACATGATCGGTGTACACGATCGAGTTGTCATAGGCGTTGACGATACTTTCGCGGGAGCACGCCGCCAATTCACCTGTATGGCAAGCCGGCGTAAAAACTTCGAAGCGCTCGGGGTAGCGCTGCCAGTATGTCGGGCCGTGGCTGCCAATCTGATGAAACACGATTACAGTGTTCTGCTTGATATTCCGCATGGCCTCGGAAAGGCCGGACAGCATGATTTCGTCAAAGCATTTTCCGTACTTGCAGAGCACCGAATCGCTGTGCGCGGCGTAATTGATCGTTTTTATGCGAATAGCAACGCCCTTGCTGCCGGAATTGTTGTCCCGCCACTCGACTGCAACGCCGGCCGCACTCAACGCGTCGAGTAGATTGGATTTATGTTTGGCCGTGGATACGTCGAAAATCCGGCGGCCCTGATGCGAGAACAAGCACGGGACTGATATCGCGGTCGACGTGCCGCAGGAGAACGTATTGGTGAAATAGTAGACGCTGTCCAACCTGGACAGTTCCGGGTTGGTCGCCCGCGCGTACTCCCCGAGCTGGAAATTGCGGCCGCGCGCCGTTTCACCGATATTCAGAAAAACAAGCAACGGCTTCACGCCGCCCGCTCCGGACCGCGATCGCATCGCAGCGCTTGCATCGGTGATGTAGCTGGCTTCCGCATTGGATCGCGTGGAGTGGAAATACTTTGCTGCTTCGAAGAGCGCATAGCCGGGATTTAGGCGGCTTCTGACGGCCTTATGCTCGCGAAGGAAGGAGGCATAATGAGCGGAGAACGTGAACATGAGCAAGATGACGACGGCCAGACCGCCCAGGACAAAAGTCAGGCGTTGCAACATTTCTTGCTTGATTCCCACCGTCGGCAGCCGGATGAGAAAAATAAGGAAGGCAGGCAAAGCTCCTAACGCGAACACATAAAGCGCAAACCGGACGGTCACTAAGGCAGTCGCCTCTTGAGTATCGGTTTCAAGCAAATTCCGAATCATGTCCCTCCCGAAGATCACGCCATATGTGTCGATGAAATACGCTGCCGCGGCAGCCATGAAGAAGAAAAAGACAGCAACAATGCGGAGCGTCTTCTTTCCGGGAACCACCAACAGCACCGCCGCGTGAATAAATAACACAATCAGGAAAAGCGATACGACAAACAAGACGTTGTTGACCGACGTCAGGGGGACTGTTGCGATCGCCTCATTCCAAAATCGCCAGTTATACAATGCCACAATGATGAACGAGATCGCCAACGCGAATGCGACCGGCGAACGACAGGTGACTCTGGCTCGTAACCAATTCATTTTAGACGTTGCGGCCGGGCAGCAGGCGCTTTCAATCGTGACCTATTCATTGAATGACTGGCACGCGACCAAGGTTTAGCCAAAATCCCATCATGAGCCTTGATAGCGTGTCATATCGTGTGCCGCGATCTTGCAAGCATAAACGGGCGAACCCTAGACGATCGGTGCTCGACGGCACACGAAAGATACAAGCCGAGCTTCGAATCGTACGGCTATGATGGCTTGAATCCGGCACCTGCCCGCTAGCCTATTGCCTAGCGTCTGCGCATTATCTCGTCAATCCGGAAGGGCCCCGCCTGACCCGCATAGGCTTCGCAGAGCGGCCCCGACCAGACTTGGATTTTTTGAGTGCGCCCAGACTTCGTGATTGCTAACGTTGCGTTTCAGGGACCTGCCGGAGGCGGCCTTGACCGTGGTCTGGTTGAGCGCAACCCCGGAGACCGTTGACAATTTTTAAAACCGCCGCCTCATACCGGCAGGGCGTCAGCGACGTTGCTCACGCCCAAAAAACAAGGATGCCCAAGGCCCAGTGATGACAAAAGGATTAGGCCACGCGCAGCCAGCAATCGCGCTCGACCCACGCAACGACGACATCGGCGAGACCATGCGTCTCACCATGTACCGCATGCAGGTCGAGATCCGCGAATCCGAACAGCGAGCCTATGACCTCTTCCTGCAGAACCTGGTGAAAGGCACGAGCCACCTTTCCCTCGGCCAGGAGGCGGTCGCCGTGGGCTTCGCCGCCGCCATGAAGCCCGGCGACCTCAGTTTCTGCACCTATCGGGGACACGCCCACACGCTCGCCCGCGGCGTGCCGATCGAAAAGGTGCTGGGCGAACTGATGCAGCGCGACAACGGGCTCATGCGCGGCAAGGGCGGCTCCATGCACCTTACCTCCGTCGAGCACGGCGTCATGGGCTCCTATGCCATCGTCGGCGCGCATCTGCCGATCGCGTGCGGCGCCGCCTGGCGCGCCCAATACAAGGGCGCGAAGGACGTCTCGGTCTGTTTCTTCGGCGATGGCACCACCAATATCGGCGCCTTCCACGAAGCGCTCAACTTCGCTTCGGTCTGGAAACTGCCGGTGATTTTCGTGTGCGAGAACAATCTATACATGGAATATACGCCGATCAGCGAGGTGACTGCGGTCGAGCACCCGGCCGCCGATCGCGCCGCGTCCTATGGCCTCGAGCGCATCGTCATCGACGGCCAGGACGCCGACGCGGTTTATCGCGCGGCGACCGCTGCTTATGAAAAAGCGCGCGCGGGCGGCGGGCCGTCGCTCATCGAGTGCATGACCTATCGCTACAGCGGGCATTCGCGCGCCGACCCCGCGAAATACCGCCCGGAAGGCGAGCTCGATGCCTGGAAGAAGCGCGACCCGATCAAGATCTACCGTGAGCGGCTCATCCAGTTCGGCATTGCCGAGACCGTCATCGCCAAGATCGAGGCCGACGTGAAACGCCGCGTCGACGAGGCGACCGAGAAGTGCAAGGCGGCGCCACCGCCCTCGCTCGATATCCTCACCACCGACGTCTATGCCGACGGAGGCTGGGCATGGCGGAACTGACCTATCGCGACGCGGTCACGCGCGGCATCGCCCAGGAGATGGCGCGCGATCCCGACGTCGTCTTTCTCGGCGAGGACGTCGCCAAGGCGGGCGGCGTGTTCAAGACCACCGTCGGGCTCCTGGAGCAGTTCGGGCCGCTGCGCGTGCGCGACACCCCGATCTCCGAGCAGGCGATCCTGGGCGCCGCCATGGGTGCGGCCATGACCGGCTTGAAGCCGATCGCGGAAATCATGTTCTCGGATTTCTTCGCGGTTTGTTTCGACTATATCGCCAACGAGATTCCGAAAAGCCGCTACATGTCGAACGGGCAGCTCAAATGCCCGCTCGTCGTGCGCACCGGCAACGGGGCCGGTTCCCGCTTCGGCGCGCAGCACAGCCAGAGCGTCGAGAACTGGGCGATGATGATCCCCGGTCTCAAGGTGGTGGCGCCGTCCAATCCGCGTGACGTCATCGGCCTGCTCGCGGCCGCAGTGCGCGACCCCGATCCGGTCATTTTTTTCGAGCACAAGTCGCTCTACGCGACCAAGGGCGAGGTGCCTGACGGCGAGATCGTGGACGAGCTCGGGACCGCGAGCATCGTCCGGTCCGGGCGCGACGCCACCATTCTCGCCCTCGCGCTGATGGTGCCGCGCGCGCTCGCGGCGGCGGAGCGGCTGAAGAGCGAGCACGGCATCGATTGCGAAGTGGTCGATGTGCGATCGCTGGTTCCGCTCGACACCCAGACCATCCTCGGCTCGCTGGCGCGAACCCATCGCCTGTTCACCGTCGAGGAGAACCCGCGGTTGTGCGGTTGGGGCGCCGAGATCGTCTCGATCGCAGCCGACGAGGCGTTCTACGATCTCGATGGGCCGCCGGTGCGGATCACGACCCCGCATCTGCCTTTACCTGCCGCCGACATTCTCGAGGACATGGTGCTGCCGACCGTCGATCGCATCGTCGACCGCGTGCGACGTTCGCTTTCCGCATAGGTGCCGCATGTACGACAACCTGCTCGCCAAAGTTCCGACCGACTTGTGGATCGGGGGCAAGTGGCGGAAATCCTCCGATAACCAGCGTTTCGATGTCATCGACCCGGCGACGGAGAAGACCATTGCCTCGGTCGCGAGCGCGAGCGTCGAGGATGCCAAAGTCGCGGTCGACGCCGCGAGCGCATCGTTCGAGGGTTGGGCCGGGAAAAAGCCGCGCGAACGCGCCGAGGTCCTGCGCAAGGCCTATGAGCTGATCGTGCGCGACGCCGAGCGTTTCGCCAAGCTCATCACCATCGAGAACGGCAAGGCGCTCTCCGACTCGCGCGGCGAGGTGCTTTATGCGGCCGAGTTCTTCCGCTGGTACGCCGAGGAGGCGGTGCGCAACATCGGCGAGGTGTCGCGCGCGCCCTCCTCCGGCGCCCGTATCTTCGTGCATCATAAGCCGGCGGGCGTCGCGGTCCTGGTGACGCCGTGGAACTTCCCGGCCGCGATGGCGACCCGCAAGATCGGTCCGGCGCTCGCCGCCGGCTGCCCGGTCGTGCTGAAGCCCGCCTCCGAAACGCCGCTGACCATGCTGGCGCTGATGCCGCTGATGGAGGAGGCGGGCGTGCCGGCGGGCGTCGTCAATGTCATTCCCTCGCGCCGCTCCGGCGCTGTAGTCTCCGCCATGCTGCATGATCCGCGCGTGCGGGTGGTTTCCTTCACCGGCTCGACCGCGGTCGGCCGCAAGCTCTTGCACGAAGCCGCCGACAATGTGGTCAAGCCGGCGATGGAGCTCGGTGGCAACGCGCCCTTCATCGTGTTCGAGGACGCCGATCTCGATGCCGCGATCGATGGTGCGATGGTCGCGAAAATGCGCAACATGGGCGAGGCCTGCACGGCGGCGAACCGCTTCTATGTGCACGAGAATGTGCACAAGGAATTCGCCGACAAGCTGACGGCCAAGATGAAGACGCTGAAGATGGGCAATGGCCTCGACGACGGCGTCGCGCTCGGGCCGCTGGTGAATGCGGAAGGCCGCGACAAAGTCGTCACCCTCGTCGACGACGCGGTGAAGAAGGGCGCCAAGGTGCTCGTCGGCGGCAAACGCCCGGACGGACCCGGCTTTTTCTATCCCGCGACCGTGCTCGACCACGTGCCCGACGGCGCCGACATGCTGCGCGAGGAAATCTTCGGCCCGGTCGCTTCGATCCAGACCTTCAAGTCCGAAGACGAGGTGGTGAAGCGCGCGAACGACACCGAATATGGCCTCGTCGCCTATCTCTATACGCGCGATCTCGGCCGCGGCATGCGCGTCTCCGAGCGGCTCGACTTCGGCATGATCGGCCTCAACCGCGGCTTGGTCTCCGACCCGGCGGCGCCGTTTGGCGGCTACAAGCAGTCGGGCATCGGCCGCGAAGGCGCCCACGAGGGGCTGAAGGAATTCCTCGAGACCCAATATATTTCGGTGAATTGGTGAGCGCGCCAGTCGCCAAATCCGTCATCCAGAGGTGCGCACCGAAGGTGCGCCTCGAAGGATGACGGCCGCTACCCACCGATGTCGGGTCCACCCGACATCGGAATGTAGGTGCGCAAGTCGGCCTAGGCCGACTTGCGGTGGCTCGCCGCTTTGCGGCTCGCACCTCAGGGTGACGGCGCACCGTGGGGAGCGTGCATGGACGTTTTGATGCCACAGCTCGGCGAGACCGTGGCCGAAGGCAAGATCACCGAGTGGTTCAAGAAGCCCGGCGACGCGGTGAAGCCGGGCGAGAACCTGTTCCTGATCGAGACCGACAAGGTCTCGATGGAAATCCAGGCGATCGAGGGCGGTGTCCTCGCGGAAATCCGGGTTCCCGCCGGCGAGGTGGCGCCGGTCGGCGCCGTGGTCGCCGTCATCTCCGATAGCGTCGGCGCCAAAGCGGCCTCGTCCGCAGCCTCCGCTGCCGCCGCGCCCACGCGCAGCTCGGCGGCCCGCGCGACGGCGGCCCCGCTACAGCGGACGGGAACCAAACCCCGGCCAGTCGCTCTCGACCCGTTCTTCGAGGTGCGGACGCCGGAGCGTAATTATGGTCCCGCTCGGACCAATGGCGGCAGCGCCACTCCGCTCGCCCGGCGTCTCGCGGCGGAGGCAGGGCTTGACCTCTCCCGCATCGGCGGCTCGGGTCCGCGTGGCCGCACCTTCGCGCGCGACGTGGAAGGCGCGATCACGGGCGGGGGCGCGAAAGCCGCGGGCGCCGCCGCGCCGGTCAGCGGTCTCTCGGCCGCGCAGGTGAAGGCGCTCTATCCCGACACGTCCTATGAGGAAATCCCGCTCGACGCCATGCGCCGGACCATCGCGGATCGCCTCACGCTCGCCGCGCAGACCATCCCGCATTTCTATCTCACGGTTGATGTTGCAATCGAGCGGCTGATCAAGCTGCGCGAGGAGGCGAACGCCGCTGCGCCGCGCGGCAAGGACGGCAAGCCGGCCTTCAAGCTCTCGGTCAACGACCTCATCATCAAGGCGTGGGCGGCGGCGCTCCAGCACGTGCCCAACGCGAACGCGGTGTGGGCGACGGACCGCATCTTGCGTTTCAAGCATTCGGACATCGCGGTGGCGGTGGCGATCGAGGGCGGCCTGATCACGCCGGTGATCCGCAAGGCCGAGGTGAAGACGCTCGCCGCCATTTCGGTCGAGATGCGGGAACTTTTTGCCCGCGCGCGCGCGCGCCGCCTCAAGCCCAACGAGTATCAGGGCGGCTCCACGGCGATTTCCAACCTTGGCATGTTCGGCATCCGCGAGTTTTCGGCGATCATCAATCCGCCACATGCGACCATCCTGGCGGTAGGAGCCATCCGGCGGCAGGCGATCGAGGCGGAGGACGGCGGTATCGCCTTCGCGAGCCTGATGACGGTGACGCTCTCCTGCGATCACCGCGTCGTCGACGGCGCGCTCGGTGCCGAGCTCCTCGCCGCCTTCAGGGAATTGATCGAAAAGCCGGAGACGGCGCTCGTTTGATCGGCGGGCGTTGCCGGATTCTATCGAGTCGCACTTGGAGTACGTCGGATCAGCGCCGAAGAACGCCCCGAGAGGAGCCTATGGTTGCGAACAAGATCGATCTAATGCTGACCGGACCGATGATGCAGTACGTCGAGGACCAGCTCAATGATCTCTTCACGGTTCATCGTCTCGGGAAGGCCGCCGACCGCGAAGCGCTGATTGCCGGGGTCGGCCATCGCGTTCGTGCGATCGCGACCGCCGGCGGCGCTCCCGTCGACGCGGCGATGATGCAGAAGCTACCGAAGCTCGAGATCGTGTCGAATTTCGGTGTCGGTTACGACTCCGTCGACGCCAAATGGGCGGGCGCGCATGGCATCGTGGTCACCAACACCCCGGATGTGCTCAACGAGGAAGTCGCCGATACGACGATCGGCTTGCTTCTGGCGACGGTGCGGCAGTTGTCGCAGGCCGAGCGTTATCTGCGCGCCGGGAAATGGCTCGAGAAGCCATTCCCGCTGACGGTCGCCACTTTGCGCGATCGCACCATCGGCATCATCGGCATGGGACGCATCGGCAAGGCGATCGCCAGACGTCTCGAAGCCTTCGGCGTGACGATCGTCTATCACAGCCGCCGCCCCGCGACCGGCGTGCCTTGGCGTCACTATCCAGACCTGATCGCCATGGCGCGCGACGTCGATGTACTGATCGTGATCATCCCTGGCGGTCCCGCCACCAAGAATCTGATCAATCGCGAAGTGCTCGAGGCCCTTGGTCCGAACGGCATCCTCATCAATGTCGCGCGCGGCTCGGTGGTCGACGAGACGGCGTTGATCGATGCGCTGCGCTCGAAGAAAATCCTTTCAGCGGGCCTCGATGTGTACGCCGATGAACCGCGCGTGCCGAAGGAGCTGATCGATATGGACCACATCGTGCTCCTTCCCCATGTCGCGTCGGCCTCGGTCCATACGCGCCGCGCCATGGGCCAATTGGTGGTCGACAATCTGAAGGCCTGGGCCGCGGGCAACAACCCGCTCACCCCGGTGCCCGAAACGCCGTGGCCGCCCAAGGGACGCTGACCGCTTCCGACGCCGCGCATGGTCCGCAACCGCCTCGCATGCTAACTTCGAATCGCTCTTGAGCTACTGGGCCGGGCCCGCTCATGCATCTTGTCGCTGGTTTTCTTTTCACGCTCTTCGCCCTCGCCTCCCCGGCGACTGGACAGACGCCCAATGCGGCCGGCAAGCCCGATCCCGCCGAAGTGCGCGCGCTCGCGGCGAACTACGAACTCGCCAATGCCGACGGCGACCGGAAGTGTCGGATGATACTCGAGACGCGGCAAGTCGGTTCAGGCTTCGCGCTCGTCTACAACCGCGCGCAATGTTCCCAACTCTTTGGTTTTCTCGGCGACGTCACGGCCTGGCTCCCTGGTGTCGCCGGGGCGATCCTTTTCATCCGTTCGAACGGCAGGACCGTCGTTGAGTTCACCGAGGGTATCGGCGGCGTTTACGAGGCGATCCGCGAGAACGACGCCGTCTATTTCCTGTCCAATCTGCAATTCGTCGATCCTTCCGAACGGCCGCAGATCACGGATCTGTTCGGCGACTGGAACCTGTCGCGTCCCGGCGGAGCGCTGATCTGCCGCATCACGCTCTCCGATACGACCGCCGGCGAGGAGCGGTTCGCGCTCATCGTGCAGGCTGGATGTGATGCCGCGATTACGCGTTTCGGTCCGGTGAGCTGGCGATTCGAGCGCGGCGACGTCGTGCTGTTGTCGGCAAGCGGGGAGTCGCTGCGCTTCGGCCGCCAGGAGGGCGGCGGCTGGGCCAAAGTGCCGGACACTCCGAGGCCGTTGCTGATGACAAAGCCCTAATAAGGGATGCCGTCGGGGGATCGGCTTCAAGGGATGAGTCGCAAGCCCTTGAGGCTGGCGTGGCCCTCCTTGCCGACGATGATGTGATCGTGGACCTCGATCCCGAGCGGCCGGGCAACGTCGATAATCGCCTTGGTCATCTGGATATCGGCGCGTGAGGGCGTAGGATCGCCGGAAGGATGATTGTGCACGAGGAGGAGCGCGGTCGCCGACAGCTCGAGCGCGCGCTTGACCACCTCGCGCGGATAGACCGGGGTATGATCGACGGTCCCGATCTGTTGCACCTCGTCGGCGATGAGCTGGTTGCGCTTGTCGAGAAACAACACACGAAACTG